>VBDV01000041.1 GCA_005882765.1 Chloroflexota bacterium
CAACGGCGACCGACATCGCGCGACGCGACGCTTGGTGCAGCCGCGCGAACTCGATCCGCGCCGCCGAGCTCTGCGGCAGCTCGTCGAACCCGGTGGTCGCGACGCGGATCTGCCGGGCAACGGGGTTGGCCCACGCGCTCGAGTAGAGCGTCGAAAGTGCGAGCACGCCGAGGGCGACCCAGCGAAGCAGGAGACGCGCGTCGGGCGTCCCGGTGACCTCGAAGCCGATGGCCTTGAGCACGCTGGTGATGACCAGCACGATCACCGAGAAGACCGCGAGCCCATCGAATCGCGCGAGGACGCTTCCGAACAGCGTGCCCGCTCCACCGCGACTCCCGGCCGATCCGAAGAGCGCGGGCGCGACCGCCGTCCCGAGCACGAGCGATCCGCCGACAAGGATCGCGAGCGCCAGGTGGTACAGGAACTGGAGCAGATCGAAAGACAGCGTCTCCACCGGGGAATCCGAGCATATCGGGAATTTCCGACTGCCTGAGTCGGTTTAGGATTGACCACGAGGGAGCTCGAATGCCGACATATCGCGACTACTTCGCCGACATCAAAAAGCGCATCACCGAGGCCACGCCCGAGAAGGTCGAGGAGCTGATCCGCACGGGCGAGATTCAGCTTGGCGACGTTCGCGAGAAAGACGAGTGGAATGCCGGCCACATCCCGGGGGCGGTGCACGTGCCGAAGAGCTACCTGGAACAGTGGGCTGAAGATCGTCTTCCCGAAAAAGATAAGACGACCGTCCTCTACTGCGCCGGCGGTGTGCGGTCGGCGATGGCCGCGGACGTCCTGCAGAAGCTCGGCTACCGGAACGTGATCTCGATGGCCGGGGGATTCAACCGCTGGAAGGATTCCGGCAAGCCGTGGACGACCCCGGCGAGCTTCACGCCTCTGCAAGCCCAGCGGTACTCGAGGCACCTCCTCATTCCCGAGGTCGGCGAGGCCGGCCAGCAGAAGCTCCTCGACAGCAAAGTGCTGCTCATCGGCGCGGGCGGGCTCGGTTCGCCGGCCGCGTACTACCTCGCGTCGGCCGGAGTCGGCACCCTCGGCATCGTCGACTCCGATGTCGTCGATCTCACCAATCTGCAGCGACAGATCCTGCACACGACCGATCGCATCGGCGAGTCGAAGGTCTCGTCCGCGAAGCGCACGCTCGAGGCGCTGAACCCGGACGTGAAGATCGTCGGCTACGAGGAGCGCCTCTCGGCCGCGAACATCGACCGGATCATCGAAGGCTACGACCTCGTGATCGATGGGGCCGACAACTTCCCCACGCGCTATCTCTTGAACGACGCGTCGGTGAAACATCGCGTACCGGTCGTACACGGCTCGATCTTCCGATTCGAGGGACAGGTCACCGTCTTCAAGCCGTTCGAGGGCCCGTGCTACCGCTGCCTGTTCCCCGAACCGCCACCGCCGGAGCTCGCGCCGTCATGCGCTGAGGCGGGCGTCCTCGGTGTGCTGCCGGGCGTCATCGGAACGATCCAGGCGACCGAGGCGATCAAGCTGCTCCTCGGGATCGGCGAGCCGCTTGTCGGGCGTTATCTCCTGTATGACGCTCTGGAGGGCAGCTTCCGCGAGGTGCGTCTCCGCCGCGATCCGGAATGCCCGATGTGCGGCGAGCGCCCGACGATCACCGATTACATCGATTACGAGGGCTTTTGCGCCTCGCCCGCGGAGTGGCGGGCCCAGCACGCACCCGCGAAGGTGAGCACTCCCGCCGACTAGCGGCCCCGTATCCTCAGAACGATGCGTCGAGCGCTCGTGGCTCTCCTCGCGTGCACGACGATCGCGGTGGCGTGCTCGGGCGGCCCGAGCTCGACGTCGCCTGGCCCGACGAGGACCGCCAACATCAACCGTTCGAGGCTGGACATCGCCTATAGCGCCTTCGTCGACCAGGACGTTCACCACGTGACCAGCAAGAAGGCGCTCGAGGGGGCGCTGCAGGCCGTACGCAAGGTCATCAACGACGCCGGCGGGAAGAGCGATGTCGCAACCCCGGAGTTCCAGGACGTCGACTCGCCGCAGACAACGGACTTCGACAAGTTCGCCGACGTGGTGAGCCAGCTGGTGACGAGCAATCCCGACGTTTCCGTCAACAAGATCTCGGACGCCGCGATCGGCGGACTGATCGACGCCAGCCCCGACTGTCACACCTACTACGTGACGAGCTCAGCGGTCCACCAATCGCGTCCCTTCATACCTCGTGGCAGCTCGGCGATGATCCCGGCGCAGGGAACGAGCCTCGGCGCCGCGGATCAAGCGGGACTCACGGGGAAGATCCTCCCGGGTGGCATCGCGTACATCACCTGGCGTGAATGGACAGTCACAGGGAGCTACAAGATCGTCGCGCAGCTGCGCGCGCTGCTCGACAAAGCGGTCGCGCACGGTGCGAAGGCCTGGCTCTTCGATCTTCGCGGCAACCTCGGCGGCGTTGCCACCGACGCGCACAGCATGTTCTTGAACGGCGAGCCCGCGTTCACGACCATGCTCAAGACCGGCGGGGGAGGCACGGCGACGGGGAACAAGGACCTGCGATTGCCCGACGCATACCAGCTCCCGATCGTGCTTGTCCTGAATGATCGAAGCGCGTCGGACACCGAGATCTTCGCCCTCTCCTTGGAGGAGAACAAGCGCGCGACGATCGTCGGGCAGAAGACCGTCGGCTGCCTTGGCTCCGCCAGCCCGAACCACTTCAGCGACGGCGCGGAGCTCGCGGTCGCCGTGGAGGAATTGGCCGGCGCGCGGACCGGTGCGAAGTACAACAACGTCGGGATCCCGCCGGACATCCAAGCCGATGACGCGACGGCGATCGACAAAGCTATCGAGATCCTCAAGCAGAAGATGGCCGGGGGCTGATCGTTCGCCAAGGGCACAGCGCGCAGCCACGCGTCGGGCAATCGAACAAGCGAGCGGTAAGCGTGCGCGTATCGTCCGCGCAGGCACGGGCGCTTAAGCCATCAGGCACAGTACCCCTGGGACGATTTTGGTACCCATGGGCCATTGGCGAACAGGGCCGCGGGCCGATATGGTCCCGGGGCGCACGTGAGGAAGGGAAGTGACGACGGCTTGAGGTCAAGCGTCGCCAAGGTCACCGCGCTCCAGCTCGAGGTCGCCGGACCGGTTCCGGACGTCATTGCCCGCGCGAAGTCGGGTGACCGAGTCGCGTTCGCGGAGCTCTATGACCGCCACGTCGATTCGGTGTATCGCTATTTGCTGTACCGCGTGCGCGAGCCTTCGGATGCAGAGGATCTCGCAAGCGAAGTTTTCACGCGAGCCTTCGCGAACATCCATAGATATCGCTGGCAGGGGAAATCGTTCCTCGCCTGGCTCTACACGATCGCGCGCAACGCTGTGACCGACCGTCGCCGTCGCGAGCGGCCGATGGTCGATCTCGATAACGCGTACGGCGTCGCTGAAGACGGACCGACCGCGCACGAGCGTGCGGTGCACGGCGAAGCGGTCGACGCGCTGCGCAGCGCGGTGAAGCACCTCACGGCCGAGCAGCAGGAGGTCATCGTCCTTCGCTTCGTCGAGAACATGTCGAGCCGGCAAGTCGCGCAGGTCCTCGGAAAAAATGAGGGCGCGATCCGCGCGCTTCAGTTCCGAGCGCTTGGTCGCCTAAGAAAGCTCTTAACGAGCGAAGTCGCCTGAACTGCTGACGCAGGCGACCCGTAGACTTCTCGACAGGTACTGGTTGATCCGTCTCCGCACGTTCCTACCGCTTGTCGCATTCATCGCGGCCGCTTGTTCGCTCGTCCCGGCTGAGCTGCAACGCGAGCTCCTTCCCTCCAACACGTCGTACAAGACGGCCGAGGCTGCCTACCAGGTGCTCATCGAGCGTCACGTCGACAAACCCACGTCGACGACGCTCATCACCGGCGCCCTGGACGGTGCCGTCACCGAGGCGAAGAAGGAGGGCGCCACCGACAGCGTCCTTCCATCGTCGAGCCTGAACCTTACGGGCAGCACGTGGTCCGACTTCTCGAAATTCTCGGACCGGCTCGACGCCATCGTCGCGGCGACACCGAAGGCCGACAAGACGCTCCTCGAGCGCGCTGCGGTCGACGGGATGGCGAAGTCGATGAACGAGTGCCATACCTACTACCTCGACCCAAGCCGTGCCAAGAACTTCAACCAGCCTCAGCCACCGGTGTCTGGTATCGGCGTCCAGATCAACAAGCCCGCCACCGACCAGCCGATTGAGGTCGTGCGGGTCTATTCCGGCACGCCGGCCGACCGCGCCGGCATCAAAACAGGAGACAAGATCGTTGCGGTCGATGGTGTCGACGTCACGAGCCTCCAGACCGAGGAAGTAGCCAACAAGGTCAAGGGACCTGAGGGCACTCCGGTAACCATCGGAGTGCTCCGCGATAAGGACACCCTCTCGTTCACGCTCAACCGCGCGCGCTTCTCGGTCCCGCTCGAGACTGACACGCTCATCGACGGGAACATCGGCCGGATCGAGGTCCCCCAGCTCGTCGGCGCGGTCTCCGATGAGGTGTCCAATGCCGTGAAGCGTCTGGATGCCAACGGGGCGGGCGGCCTCATCCTCGACCTTCGTGGCGATCCGGGTGGCGACCTATCGGCCGCTGTCGACATCGCGAGCATCTTCGTGCGCCAGGGCACGCTCGTGTACCAGACGGGCCGCGACGGCAATCGCACTCCGCTCGACGTGAACCGCCGCTTTTACATCGACAGCCAGAAACCGCTCGTCGTGCTCGTGAACAAGAACTCGGCGTCAGGGGCCGAGATCATCGCCGCCGGCATCCGCGCGAACGGCGCCGGCCTCGTGATGGGCACACAGACGGCGGGATGTGTCGGCACGGGTCAGCCGCGCGACCTACCTGACGGAGGCCTGCTCCTCGTCACGATCACCAAGATCCAGGACGCGAAGACCGGCGCCGATCTCAACGGGCCAGGTAGAGGCATCGTCCCCGATCAGGTCGTCGATCAGCCGACCGGTGCGCAGGGCGATCCCCAGCTCGACGCGGCTGTCGCCTATCTCCGTACGAAGGTCGCGCGCTCGAGTGCCGCGCCGGAGCTGCTGCTCGCCGCTTAGCTGACCGCGCCGAGCGTCGCGAGCCCGATCACGAGAAGGACGATCCCCACGATCTGATTCGGCGCGATGCGCTCGCCGAGAGCGAGCATGCCGAGCACGGCGGGCACGATCGGGTACATGCCGGTGCCCGTCGCCGCGAGCGAGGCGTAGCCGGACTCGATGCCGCGCGCGAACAGACCGTTGGCGAGTGTGTCGAGGATCCCCACAGTCGTGCCCAGGGCGAGGACGATGCGCTCGCGAAAGACGCGCAGGTCGATGTGTCGTGAGGCTACGAACGCGCCGACGAAGACGAAGCTGGTCGCGCGCAGGAGCAGCACCATCGCGACCCACGAGTACTGGCGCGTGGCGATCGCGAAGATCGCGGCCCACAGCCCGAAGCCCACGGTCGAGATCAGGCCGATGCGCACGCCGGGCACGGGACGCCCCAGCGTCACGCGAAGCTCGCGCGCGTCGGTCGATGTGAGCACGACGCCGACGAACACGAGCGACGCGGCGAGGATCTGCGCGAGCGTGAGCCGCTCGCCGAGGACGATCACAACGAGGATCACCGTGATCACGACATACGACGCCACGACTGGCGCCACCACCGCGACCGGGCCGAGGGCGAGACCGCGGTACAGCGCAGCCACCGCGATCACCCCGGTCAGCCCAAGGGCGATTGCGTACGGCACCATGCCGGGCTCGAACGAGGGCCATCCGCGCGCGACCCAAACGACAGCGGCGAACGAGACCAAGCCCGTGGACTGCATCGCGAATGCTGTGCGGACGGCGCCGACGCTGCGCGCGCAGATCCCCGCGGCGTAGTCGGCGAAACCCCAGACAACGGCCGCGCCGGCGCCGAAGAGGAGAGCTTCCAGGTTCTAAACGACGAGCTCGCGCGGTGCCTGGGTGAGATCGCGTGCGCCGCCGTCTGTGATGACGAGCATGTCCTCGAGCCGGACGCCGCCGATGACCGGGTCATACACCCCGGGCTCGATCGTGACGACGTCGCCCACGAGGAGCGGCGCCGTGCCCGATCGGGAGATCCAGGGCGCCTCGTGGATCTCGAGTCCGACCCCGTGGCCGGTCGAGTGGATGAAGCCACGCGGCGTCGGATCGGACGGGTCCTTCTTCTGTCCGGGACGCATCGTGTCGTAGCCGGCTCGCCAGATGAGGTCCTCGACAAGCTCGTGGACCTCGCGTCCGGTCACACCCGGACGGAGTGCCTTGATGCCGGCGTCCTGCGCCCGACGAACGAGGTCATAGATCTTTCGGATCTCGGCGGACGGCTCGCCTTTCGAGACGGTGCGCGTCATGTCCGCCCAATAACGCGTCTGCTTGTGCTGCGGGAAGATGTCCATGACGATCGGCTCGCCCGCATGGAGCGGGCCGGTCCCGATCTGGTGCGGATCGGCGGCTTGCGGACCAGGCGCGCAGATCGCGCCTTCGGATCCGTACCCGCGTTCTAGGAGCGCCGACTCGACGATCGCGCGCAGTCGCTCGGCCGTGAAGACGGCTCCATCGAGCTCGAGCGTCCGGTCGCCACGCACTTTCGCGCGGCGGATCGCGTCCACCCCTTCGCGCCAGGCATCTTCCGTCGCGCGCTGCGCCGCCTCGATCGCCGCGACCTCGTCGGGCCGCTTTACGCGCCGGCGCTCGCGCATGTCTGCGGCGACGACGAGCTCGATGCCCATCTCGCGCAGCCTGTCCGCCTCGGCGACGGGGAAATAGGGCGGGACGGCGACGCGCCGGAGCCCGCGCTCGTCGAGGAAGCGCTTCATGATCGCCGCCCAGAATTCGGTGCCGGAAACGCCGCGGGCGGACAGCTCCTGCGCGCCGTATTCGTTCATATTCACGATCGTCGTTGCGCGCGATTCCTTTCGCGCGCGGCCTTCCTCGAGCGAGCTCGTCACAATCACGAGCTCTTCGACGTCCTCGAGCGCGATGATCGGATCGGGCGCGAGGAACTTGGTCGTGTGATAGACGTCGGGGAACTTGTACCCGTCGGCGTAGAAGAGGAGCGGGAGCCCGGTCGTGACCTCTCGGGATTTGGCCATTTCGGGCCAATCTAAGCCGATCTTGGAGCCGTCGCGAATCCCACAAGGCCGCGCGCTGGTTACTTCTTCTTCGGTTTCTTCGTTTTCTTGCGGCGGCCAGAGAGCAGCGCCCTGAGCATCTCGGGATTCTTCATCGCGCGTCCGCTCACGGGCATCCGCGCTTTGCGGCGGCGGACCTTGTCGGATCGGTCGTGGAATTTCACCACTCGAGCGCTTCCGGTGGAACACGCGACAGATCTGCGGCGATCCAGTCGGCCAAGGCCAGCTGCTCCGCATCGAACGAGGTCATCAGGGCAAGGCATCGCGTACCCGCAGCTTTGGCCGCCGCGACGCCGGCCACCGCGTCTTCGATCACCAGGCAGCTCGACGGCCGAAGGCCGAGTCGCCGGCAGGCCTCGAGGAAGATGTCCGGCGCCGGTTTCTTGCGGACGATCTGCGTTCCGTCGATGATCGCCGCGAACAATTTGGGAGAAAGACCGACCTCGCGCAGATTGGCCTCCACTTTCACCGCGTCGGCGCCCGAAGCGACCGCGATCGCCAGACCCCTCGCGCGGCAGGTATCGACGAACTCGTGAACGCCGGGAAGCGCTTGGAGCTTTCCGTGGATGAGCTGGAGATAGATCTCGTACGTGCGCGCCTTGTCGCGCGCCGGATCCAAAATGATGCCACGGCGTTCGGCGACGCCTCCGATGAAACGATCCTCGCCGGTCCCGATGAACGGCCGGAACTCTTCGCGCCGGACCTGATGTCCCTTTTCGGCGAACATCGCGATCGCCGCGTCGGCGATGAGTTCCTCGGAGTTCACGAGCACGCCGTCCATGTCGAAGATGACGCCGCGCAGCTCCGTCAGTCGGATGACCTCACGAGCACGCGAGGTGGTCACCGGATGGACTCGGCGACGTCCCGTTGCCAGATCGCCCGGTCGTGTGCGAAGTGCACGCGGACTGGATCGAACTCGTGGAATCGCGCGATCCAATCGGGATACGGGGCGTGTTCCTCGCCGGCCAGCGCGAGCTCGTGCGAGTACTGATGGCGCGCGTAATCCGAGGAGAAGCTCAGGGCCTGTCCGGCGAGGACGACGCGGCCTTCCTTCGTATCGACGACGACCGACTGATGGCCGGGCGAATGGCCGGGCGTGGGCACGATATGGACGCCGGGCCACGGCTCGGCGTCTCCGTCGATCTCCTCGAGCGCGGCGCCGGGAAAATCCGCGACATGAGGAAGATGGGTGTAGTCGTTCTGCTGCCGGGCATGCGCGAGCTCGCGCTTCTGCACGAAGATCGGGGTCCGCGTGAAGTGGCGATTGCCGCCCGCATGGTCGGCGTGGAAGTGACAGTTGGCGATCAGCTTGACGTCGGTTATGCCGTGACCGGCGGCGCGCAGCGCTTCGTCGATCGGGCGCATGTACACCGGCTGGTAGAGATCGACCATCTTCCTCGGCTCAGGCGAGAACCCGGTGTCGAACAGGAAGATCCCGCGCTGGTGCTCGATGACGAACGCCGTGACCACAACGCGTTCGCCGGGGAACCGATCTCCGTCGGCGGGCATCGTGTAATGCCCGGTGTGGATGGGCTGGACACGCGGATGAACCACCGCGTCTCAGACTAGGCGCGTGACCGACGTCGCCGGTTTCGTTGCCCTTGCGATCGTGGTGATCGTTACGCCGGGACCGGACACCGCTCTCACCATCCGCAACACGCTCGTCGGCGGCCGGCCGGCCGGGATCGCGACTGCGGTCGGCGTCGCCCTCGGCCAAGCGACGTGGTCGCTCGCGACAAGCGTCGGCGTGTCGGCGCTCCTTGTCGCGGCCGAGCCGGCGTTCGCGGCGCTAAAGCTCGCCGGCGCCGCCTACCTCATCTATCTGGGTGCGCAGTCGCTCTGGTCCGCGTACCGCGGCCGCTCGGCGCACCCGACTGTGGACGCCGGGCTCCCGCGAGTCCGAACCGCGACCGCTCTGCGGCAAGGGGTTCTGAGCAACCTCACCAATCCGAAAATGGCCGTGTTCTTCCCGAGCCTGCTCCCCCAGTTCGTCGCGGCTGATGCGCCGGCGTTCCTCCCGTTGTTGGGACTCGGGATCGTCTTCTGCCTCATGACCCTCAGCTGGCTTACCGGGTACGCGTTCGCGGTCGCGCGCGCCGGCGATGTGCTTCGACGGAGCGGCATCCGCCGCGCGATCGAGGCGGTCACCGGCGTGGTGCTCGTCGCTTTCGGCATCCGGGTCGCGGTGTCTTCGCGCTAGCTCCGGACCATGCCGTAGCGCTTCCCCTGTGCCGTCATGCGCACGAAGTACCGAAGCCGCGTGGCAAATACCTCGGGCCTGCTCCGCGCGCCCTCGATGAATCCAAGGCGAATCCTCTTGTACGGCACGGGAAGCCTTTCGAAGCGCTCCGATGCGCCGGGCTCCGCTCGCAGGGCGCGGCGGACGTCGGGCGCGACGACGAGTGGATCGCGCCGCAACGCCGATCCGAGCGCCGTCCGCCCGGCCGCAGTCATGCGGCCCTCGCGAACGAGGCGACGCGCGCGCGCCTTGTTCATCTCGGAGACGGGCGCACCTTCGCGGCGAGGTGTGAACCGCTGCGCCCGAGAGTGCACGCCGACCTTCTTCACGATGCTGTCGATCCAACCGAAGCAGAGCGCTTCGTCGACGGCATCGTTGTATGCGAGCGACGGCTTCCCGCTTGCCTTCGCGTGAAGGACGACCCAGATCTCTTTCTTTCGCGCGTAATTCCGCTTGAGCCAGGCGCGCCAGGCCGCGCGCGTGGACACCTCAAGCGTTTCCCCGATCTCCACGAACCGCGCGATGGTAGGGCTGGCCGAGGCACGCCCCCTGCTCTAGACACGTCCAGTGCTCGAAATCGGATTCATCTTCGCGTTCATCGGGCGGCAGCTCGGCCGCGTCCTCACGCTCGCGTTCAACTGGGCGACGATCCTTCTCTTCGGTCGAGTACCGCAGGACCGGCAGCTCTACCTCTCGGGTATGGCTCTGACCGCGCTCCTCTGGCCGATCGTCCTCGCCGGCATCGCTTTCCCATCCCTAGCGACATTTCTCCTCGGCTTCTTCACCGTTCCGGATTGGGCCAAGCCGTGGGTACGGCTTGTGATGCTCGTTCTCGCGATCGTCCTTCCGCTCGTGAACGGCGCGCTCTCGGCGCGCCTGCCCGAGAAGGGATTGCGTCCACGGGGCCGCGCCCTTGTGACGACGATCCTCCGCGGATATCCGAACTCGCTCGCGCTTTTCGTTGTGCTGGTCTGGATGATGGTCGTCGCGCCGCTCGGCCAGATCCGTGCCCTGCTGCGGCGCTGGGAGGCCGCGCACGTGCCGATCGCGGTGAAACCCGGCAGGTACGACGTTGTGGTTCGAGACCTCGCCGGAGCGCTCGAACGCGCCGATATCGGCGTGATGCGCAGGCGTGCGCACTGGGCGTACGAGCTGCCGGGAAAGGTACTTGCCGTTCTCGGCGGCGAGACCGTGCGCGCCCTCGTCCCCGCGGAGCTGGCGGAGCTCGTGGGTGATGGTTTCGAGATGACGCTCCATCCGATGGACCTATCGCTTGTTGGACACAAGAGGACGCTCGCGCACGCGCGCGCCGCGATCGTCCGCGAGCTCACCTTCACAGAGGCTTATCAGACCTGGTCGAAGGAGGCGCAGGCGATCGAGGATCGCTTGATCAAGGCGGCGCGCGGCGAGGACGACCTCGACGCGATCGGTAACGAGCTCAACGAGCGGGATTTCGACTTCGAGGAGTGGGAGATCCTGTACCGCCTCCTGCTCCAGGTGCGGCTCCGCGTCAGCGCGACCGGGACGGATGCCCTCGAGACCGTCGACGAGCTGAAGCCCGCGTTACGCGAGCGGGTCGTCGCCGCCGTGCGCGTCCTTGCGGGACAGTCCAATGGTCACTAGGAATTAGGATGTCGTCGCGGGGCGGCGCGCCGCTCGGCGCGCCGCCGAGTGCGAACGACTAGAACGCGACCGCGAGCGCGCCGCGACGGAGGCGGCGAGCGCCCGCGGGACGATCACATGAGGACCTGTTCACGACCAGCCCGGCACGACCGCGATCAGGCGGTCGCCCCAGGGATCGAAGTCACGCTCGTCGAGCCCACCCGCGATGCGAGCGTCCGATTCGCGCAGTGCTGTCTCGCCGCAGTGCCACGCGCGGACGCGGACTGGCGACGATCCGTTCGTGCAGATCTCGTACTGATGCTCGCCTAGCGCGGCCCACACTTCGCGCTCGACCGATCCGTCCGCGAGCTTGCGCTCGCGGACGAGGCCGTCGGGGGCTGATGCGACGGCATCCTCCTGCGGAGGCACGTAGAGACCCTCGATGACGAGGAGCCCGTCGCGCGCGAGGAGGCCGCGAACTTTCGCGATCGCTGCCGCGCGCGCGCCGTCCTCGAGGATGCCGGCGAAAGGATCGTTCGGAGCGACGATGAGGTCGTATTCGCCTTCCTCGGGAAGGCCGTCGAGACCGCTGCCGATGTCGAGTACGCGCCGGGCTTCCAGGCGTTCCACGAGCGCCTTCCACTCGGTGGCGTCGTCTCGCAGTCGCATCTCCACGAGGTCACCGCTGGTTGCGAGCACGCCGGCCCTAGAGCACCGGACGTGCCAGCGGAGCGGCGGCCGTGTAGGCCTGGTAGAGGCGGATCAGCGTCTCCCGCGGCGCCGTCTGAAGGTCCCGGCGGTCGTTGTCAGACCACGGCGCCGGGCGCGGCGCGGCGCGCGGCCGCCTGCTCCACTCGCTGAGCACAGCAGTGGCTGGCTTCGCGCTCCCGTCCGCGCGCCAGAGGCCGAAGTGGCGCTCGTGGGGGGCGCGATCGAGCGGCGGCTCGGACCAGATCGCTCGGTCGTAGTCGGCGTAGCACCACACCAGGCCACCGACCGTGCCCGCGGCGTGGAGGCGCGCGAACGCGTGCTCGAGGTACCGCGCTGCCTCGTCCTCGGTCAGGAGGGTCGAGGCGCGCTCAGCTTGGGGATCGTCGTTGCTCGTGGGCGCGCCGAACTCCGCGAAGAGGACATCCCTCCCGCCCAGCCAACGCGTGATGTCAGCGAGGAATGCGACGAGCTCCGGGTCGGTAGGCCCTCGGCACCACGGCGCGTAAATCGGGTACCCGTGCATGCAGAGGACATCGCAGACCCGCGCAGCCTCGGCTGGCCCAATCCGCCGGTCATCCTCGAGGTCCTCCATGTGCAGCCCGAGCGTGATCGCACAAGAAGCGTCGGCGGATCTGATGGCCCCGGAGATGCGCTCGAGCCAGCGCACGCCGTCCTCGGAGGTCGGTGGCACGCAGCAGTTCGAGTTCTCATTGCCGAGATCCCACGCCCACAGGGCGGGATGGGCCGCGAGAGCGCGGGCGCACTCGCGCGCGAGCAGGGCCTGCGCCTCGAAGACGAGCGGGTCCACGTACCAGTTGCGCATCCCCCGCTCCAAGATGTGATCGTTCGAGATGACGCGAAACCGTCCGCGCTGGGTATTGCTCGCGAGGGCCCACAGGGGCACGAAGTTCGCACCACTCATGTGACCCGTGAAGAGCGTGGGGATGACCTGGAGACCATGACGCCGCGCGGTGTCGGCCACGGTCACGAGGAGCGCAAGGGAGCGATCGCTGACCGACGTCGGCTGCGGTTGGAAGTCCTCCCACAACAGGAAGAACCGGACGAGCTCGCCGCCCGCGTCACGGATGCGCGCGAAATCGCCATCGACCTCGCCCGCGTCGAACCGCCGCCACCAGCGCATCGCGCTCGACGCCGGCCAGTAGTTGACACCGACCTCGAACGATTGGCTCACGCGATACGCGCGCCCGACACGATCCGCTCGTACACGCGCAGATAGTCGTCGACCATGCGGTCGCGGCTGAATCGTTCGGCGACGCGGGCGCGCACCGCGCGCCGGTCGAGGGCACCGATGCGACCAACCGCGTCGATCGCGCCGGCGACGTCGTCGACGACGAAGCCCGTCAACCCCTCGTCCACCACCTCGCGTACGGCCCCCCGTCCGCGCGCGATCACCGGTGTCCCGCACGCCATCGCCTCGATCATCGAAAGGCCGAAGGGTTCCGCGAATTCCACCAAATGGAGCAGCGCGAGCGCGGACCCGAGCAGCTCGTCGCGCTCGGCTGGTCCAAGGGAACCCACGTAGCGCACGCGGTCCCCGTCGACGTGGGGCGCGATCTCACGCTCGAAGTACCTCCGGTCGTGAACGATGCCCGCGATCACGAGCGGAACGCCCGCGGCCTTCGCGACCGCGATCGCGTCGGCCACGCCTTTATCGGGATGGATGCGTCCGAAATACACGAGCCCGCGGCCAGGGCGCTCGCGCAACGTGAACTCCGCGAGGTCGATGCCGTGGTAGACGGTCGCGACGTAGCGCAGGTCGGGGTCGCGATCCGCGTCGCTTATCGAGACATAGGCGACGCGGTCGGCGTAACGCCGGTACACGGGCTTTATCCCGTCCGACGAGAAGCCATGCACCGTCGTCACCACCGGAGTCGCAAAGAGACCCGTGTAGGTCAGCGGAAGGAAGTCGTAGTGGTTGTGGATCACGTCGAAGCGATCTGCCTTCTCGAACGCATTCGCGATATGGAGCGACTCCCATACCTTCGGATCGAGGGAGGGGTCTTCCTCCAGCGGTCGCGGACAGATCGCGTCGAGCCGAGCCTGCGTGACGCTGTCCGCCGTAGCGAACAGCGTCACGTCCACATCACGCTCGACGAGTCCTTCCGTGAGGAGGGACACGACGCGCTCCCAGGGGCCGTAGTGGCGCGGCGGTACGCGCCACGAGATGGGCGCGAGCATCGCGACGCGCATGGCGTCGTTAGCCGCGGGAGCTCGTACCGGCCTCTTGGTCTTCCTGGGCGCGGTCTCCCTCTACGCGGTCACCATGGATCTCGCCACGCCATGCCCCGGTCGGTGTGCGTCGCTCCTCGACGAACTTCTTGAAGCGACCGAGATCTCCCTGAATCCGGGCGTCGTCAGCCCCGAGTGCATCACCGATGCGCTCGGTCACGTCCTTCGGATCCCAGTGCATCTCGAGCTCGACCTTCGTCTTGCTCGCGCCGAGCGGCACGAACCGCACGATGCCGTCGTTACGCGCGCCGGACGTGCTCCGCCATACGATGATCTTGTCCGGGACCTGCTCGGCGATCTCGGCGTCCCACTCTTCGACCCTGCCGCCAACTTTCGCGCGCCAATGCAGGCGCTTGTCGTCGAGCTGCTGAACTTCTTCGACGCTATCCATGAATCGCGGGAACTCTTCGAACTGGGTCCACTGGTCGTAGCCGACCCGGACCGGAACGTCCACTTCTATGGATTTCTTGACTGTCGGCATCTCTACGACTCCTCCTGTTTGCTCTGGATCCGGCGCTTGTTGGCGCTCCCCTTTTGTTTCGCGGCCTTCTCGTCGAGCCGCTTTATCGCCTCGCGAGGCGAGCGAGTCGGCGCTTGGCCGGCGCGATTGCGGGGAACGGAACGTGACCTCATCAGCCTCTGGTCGGCGCAAGAGCGGTGCCATCCGAGTGGTGGAGAATCCTCCCTGCTGTCACATCTGACCGCGCCGTGGTGCTCTACCGGTATATGGAGGCCTCGTCGTCCATGACGTTGCCCGCTCGTGAAGGGGCAGGCGTCCCTGGCGGGGCAGGGCATGTGGCTGATTCGCTCTCGCCGGCGTTCGAGAGCCTTTTCCGAACCGAGTACGCGCGCGTCGTCGGTATCGCGCATCGCGTGCTCGCCGATCAAGCCGAGGCCGAGGATGTCGCCCAGGACGTATTCGTTTCGTTCTATCGATCGCACCCCGCAAACGTTCCGTACGCGCCGGCGTGGCTTCACGCCGCCGCGGCGCACGCGGCTCTGAATGCGCTACGCGGGCGCGACCGGCGCTCACGTCGCGAGGCCGCGCAGGCCCTACCGCTCGACGCCGCAGCCGTGACCGATGATCCCGCGGAGGTCGTGGCCGCATCCGAGACGCGCGACGAGGTGCGCGCGGTGCTCGCACGCTTGCCTGAACGTTCTGCCGCGATGCTCGCGCTTCGCTATGCCGGCCTTTCGTATGCCGAGATCGCGGCCGCGCTCGACATCCGCGCGTCGAGTGTCGGCACGTTGCTTCGCCGCGCGGAAGATGCTTTCCGGAGGGAACTGCAATGAACGACACCGATATCGCCCGCGCGCTCGGGACGACCGACCCGTCGGTGAACACCGACGACGCCCTGGTGCGATTCCGCGCGCGAGTCCAGAGCGATGGGATCGCGGAAGTGCCGCCGGTCGCACGCCGGCGCATCTCGTCGCGATGGCTGCAGGGTCTCGCGGCCGCGGCCGGTGTGGTCATCGTCGCGAGCGCCCTCACGCTCTCGGGCGTTGCGGGCTCGATCCTCCAGATCTTCGAGCCGAAGAGCGTGGTTGGGGTACCCGTGAGCCAAAGCGATCTCAACTATCTGAGCCAGGCCTGCTCCGGTCTGAACCTCGAGGAATGCATGGGCGCGTACGGCACGTTCGTGTGGACGACGCCGCCGCAGCCGAAGGAATTCCAGACGCGCGGACAGGCATCGGCCGACGCGGGCTTCGCGGTGCAGACGCCGACCTCGCTGCCCTCGAGCGTCACGGGCAACCCGCGTTATGGCGTTATCAACCGATCCAGCGCGACGTTCACGTTCAGCGCTGATTCCACCCGGCAGGCGGCCGCGCGCCAGAACCGTACCGCGCCCCCCCTTCCCGCGGACATCGACGGCAGCAAGCTGTTCATCACCGGCGGACCCGCCGCCGTTCAGATTTGGGGCGCTCCTGCGGGTGCCACGGGCGCCACCGGCGCATACCCGGACGTCCCGACGCTCATCGTCGGGCAGGCGAAGGCGCCGACCATCTCAAGTGACGGCGTGACCGTGGAGGAGCTGCGCAGCTATCTGCTCTCGCAGCCGGGCATCTCGCCACAGCTCGCGGCCGCGATCCGCGCGATCGGCGACCCCTCGAGCACCCTCCCCGTGCCCGTCCCGGCGGAGCTCGCGATCTCGCACCCGGTGACGGTGCAGGGCGTGCAGGGCCTCTACATCGGCGACAACACCGGCATCGCGAGCGCCGTCATCTGGCAGAAGGACGGCATGATGTTCGAGGTGATCGGGTCGTTCACGGAGAGCCAGGCACTTTCGATAGCGAACTCCATGCGGTAGGTGGCGATCGCGAACGGGGCGATCCGCCTCGAGCACGTCACCAAGCGCTACGCGAAGGTCGTCGCACTCGACGACCTTTCGCTGTCGGTGGAGCACGGCGTCTTCGGCTTCCTCGGACCGAACGGCGCAGGAAAGACGACCGCGGTAAAAATTCTTCTCGGTCTGACGCGCCCGACGAGTGGCAGCGGCTCGCTTGCCGGGGCTGCGCTCGGATCGAAGACGTCGCTGGGCCGCATCGGCTACTTGCCGGAGCTCTTTCGTTATCAATCGTGGCTGACCGCGCGCGAGGTGCTGGCGCTCCACTGCGAGCTCGCCGCGATCCCGCGCGCGAAGTGGGCGTCGGAGATCGACCGCATCCTGGCGACGGTCGGGCTCGCCGATCGCGGCACCAGCCGCGTCGGCACATTCTCCAAGGGCATGCAGCAACGGCTCGGACTCGGCGTGGCGTTGCTCGACGATCCGGCGGTCGTGCTGCTCGACGAGCCGACGAGCGCCCTCGATCCTGTCGGCCGCCACGATGTCCGCGAGATCATTCGGGCTCTTCGCGAGAAAGGAACGATCGTGTTCCTGAACTCGCACCTCCTGAGCGAGGTGGAGCAGGTGTGCGACGCGGTCGCGATCGTCGATCGCGGCAAGGTCGTGGCGCAGGGCGATCTCGCAACGCTCCTCGGAACGTCGTCGGTGCGCGTACGCGCCGCCGGCGTTTCGCGCGAGGCCCGTGCGGCCATGGCCAAGTTCGGCGAGCTCGATGACAGCGCGGACGGCGCCCTAGTCATCAAAGGCATCGATCGCGAACGGATCCCGGAGCTCGTCAGCGCGGTGGTCGCCTCCGGCGCGCGCGTGTATGCGGTTGAGCCGCAGCACGAATCGCTCGAAGAACGCTTCCTGAGCCTTCTGGGGCAATGACATGAGGGCGGTGCTCGTCGTGGCGCGGCAGGTCGTGGGCGAAGCGGCCCGGCGCCGGCTCCTGCTCGCGCTCGTACTGCTCACTCTCGTGGTGATCGCCCTGACCGTCTGGGGAGTGTCGCGCGTCGACGACCTGCGGAACGCAGGCCAGCCCCTCTCGGACGCGCAGAAGAAGACGATCGTCTCGCAGCTCCTGATCCTCGTGATGTTCATGTTCAGCTGGGTTCTCTCGCTGGCCGCCGTTTTCGTCGCGTCTCCAGCGATTTCGGGCGAGCTCGAGTCGGGGATCGCGCTCGCGATTCTCGCGCGGCCGATCGCGCGCGCCGAATACGTCCTCGGGAAGTGGGTCGGCCTGATCGCGGTCGTCGTCGCGTACGGCCTCGCCGCGGCCGTGGTCGAGCTCGTCGCCGTCCAGGCCGTGAGTGGTTACCAACCGCCGCATCCGTTCGAGTTTCTTGGCTTCGTGCTTGGTGAGGGCGTCGTGATCCTCACGTTCTCGCTCATGCTCTCGACACGACTTGCGGGGATGGTCGGCGGAGTCATCGCCGCGATCCTCTTCGGCATCGCGTGGATGGGCGGGATCGTCGGCGGGGTCGGTGCCGCCTTCAACAACGCGACCGTCACGCACGTCGGCACCGCGACGAAGCTCATCCTGCCGACCGACGGGCTATGGCGTGGAGCGGTCTGGAGCCTCGAGCCCTCGATCGTTATCGCCGCCCAGCAAGCGGCCGGCCCCGCGGTGGCGGCGAACCCTTTCTTTGCGGCGGAGCCACCACCGGCGGCATACATCGCCTGGGCCGCAGCGTGGATCGCCGCGATGCTGATTCTGGCCATTTGGAGCTTCCGCTCGCGCGAGATCTGAGCAGCGTCGGGGTCTTCTGAGCGAGCGGCCCCTAGAAGGCGGTCCATCGCGATCCCACCGGGGCCGAGCGAGGAGGACCCCGGCGCTGCTCACGTAATAGCCGGGACAGGACCCGCAGCGCCTAGGATGCCGCCGATGCCAATCGATCGAGCGTTTTCGCGGCGAGCCGGCTTCCAGGCATATCTCATCGCGGCGTTCTCGCTCGTCTATGCGGTCGTGTTCCTCGGCTTCGTCCGGAATCATCCGGAGAACACGCAGGCGGCTGCGCTCGCGTGGGCGCTCATCGCGGGAGCTGGGCTTTCGGCCACGATCGCGACAACCTCGGCGGCGGCACGCGTCGGCGGCGATGCGCGCTGGTGGCTCACCGCACTCGGCGTCGGGTATGGACTCCTCTCGGCGGCACACGGGACATTTGCCGCGATCGCGGTCGAACAGGGCATCGCGACGACCGACCTCTCGCCCACTGATCCGCGGGGCCTCGCGACATTCGGACTCGCGGGTCTCTGGGCGCTCACGCTCGGCCTCGAAATAGTCGCTGGCAACGCCACGTGGCCCCGCAACCTCGGCTGGCTCGCGATCGTCAGCGGACTCGATCTCATCGTGCTTTTCTTCGCGACTGTTGCCGCGTACGACGGCCTCATCC
>VBDV01000109.1 GCA_005882765.1 Chloroflexota bacterium
GAGAAGGGCGCGGAGCTGCGAAGGGTCGACGGTGAGCGCCTGCGCGCGCAGCTCGGCGAGCGGCGCGTCGCCCTCGTACATGAAGTTCGCGACGTAGTTGAAGAGCAGCGACGCCGCGAACGGCGACGGCGCTCTCGTGTCCACCGTCACGACGCGAAGCTTGCGCGACCGGATCGAGGCGAGGAGCTCGGTGAGGCCGGGCATGTCGAACACGTCCTGGAGGATCTCGCGGTAGGTCTCGAGGACCATCGGGAACGACTCGTACCGGCTTGCGACCGCGAGAAGATCGCCGGCACGTTTGCGCTGCTGCCAGAGCGGCGCGCGCTGTCCCGGTCGACGCCGCGGAAGGAGCAATGCGCGCGCCGAATTTTCGCGGAAGCGTGCCGCGAAGAGCGCGGTCGTCGGCGCACCGAGATTCGCGGCGCGCGCTCCGCCGCCGCCGACGGCGAGCGACGCCTGGACGAGATCGCCGACGGTGTCAGGGTCGGGCAGAAGCAATTCGACCGGCGGGGGCTGGTCGGTCCCCGGGAAACGCACGACGATCCCGTCGTTCGTCCAGAGGATGTCCGGCTCGTCACCGTTCCGCTCGCGCACCATTGCACCGATCGCCATCGCCCACGGCGCGTGCACGCGTGCGCCGAAGTGGCTGAGGATGCACACGCGCCAGTCGCCCATGTCGTCGAGATAGCGCTCGATGACGATCGTGTGGTCGTCGGGCATGGTGCCCGTGGCCGCGACCTGATCGCCGAGGTACTGGAGGAGATTGCGCGCGGCGCCCTCGGCGAGAGCGTGCTTCGTGACGAGCTCCTTCGTCGCCTCCTCACTGGGCAGCGACCGCATGCGGCGCGCGAGCGCGCCGATCGCGCGACCGAACTCCAGGGGACGCCCGACGTTCTCCCCGTGCCAGAACGGCATCCGTCCGGGCACGCCAGGCGCGGGCGACACGAGCACGCGGTCCTGCGTGATCTCCTCGACCCGCCAGCTCGACGCGCCCAGGAGGAACACATCCCCTTCCTTTGTCTCGAAGACCATTTCTTCGTCGAGCTCGCCGACGCGTCCCTTTCCCTTCTCGGCCCCCGCCAGGAACACGCCGTACAGGCCGCGATCGGGGATCGTCCCGCCGTTCGAGATGGCCACGACCTTGGATCCCTCGCGCGAGCGCACGACGCCGGCCGTCCGATCCCAGACGATCCGCGGCCGCAGCTCGGCGAACTCGTCCGACGGATAGCGACCCGAGAGCATGTCGAGCACGCCCTCGAACGCGCTCCGCGGAAGCTCGGCGAACGGCGCCGCCTGGCGAATGACGCGCTCGAGATCGTCCACGCCCCAGTCGTCCATCGCGGTCATCGCGACGACCTGCTGCGCCACGATGTCGAGCGGATTTCGCGGGTAGCGGAGGGGCTCGACCGCCCCGGCGAACATCCCCTCGGTGATCGCGGCGCTCGCGAGAAGGTCGCCGCGGAACTTGGGGATGATCACGCCGGTCGACGGCTCGTCGATGCGGTGACCGGCGCGCCCGATCCGCTGCATGCCGCTCGCGACAGAGGGCGGCGACTCGACCTGGATGACCAGGTCGATCGCGCCCATGTCGATGCCGAGCTCGAGCGAGCTCGTGGCCACGAGCGCCGGAAGCCGCCCGGACTTGAGATCGTCTTCGATCCGCAGCCGCTGCTCGCGCGCGATCGAGCCATGGTGCGCGTGGACGAGCTCTTCGCCCGCGAGCTCGTTGAGCGCGCCCGCGAGGCGCTCGGCAAGACGGCGCGAGTTCACGAAGATGAGCGTCGAGCGATGCGAGCGGATGAGCTCGAGGATCTGGGGATGGATCGCGGGCCAGATCGACGAGCGCTGGACCGCCGTCACGGGACCGGTCGGTATTTCGGCTGGCTCGCCGAGGCGCGCCATGTCCTCGACCGGGACTTCGACACGTAGCTCGAGGGTCTTCTTACGACCGGCGTCGAGCACGCGCACCGGTCGCGGCACGCCGTCGTCGAGGCCGCCGAGGAATCGCGCGATCTCGTCGAGAGGCCGCTGCGTCGCGGAAAGGCCGACCCGCTGCAGCTTCTTCGCGCCCCGGCCGCGCAGTTCCTCGAGCCGCTCGAGCGTGAGCGCGAGGTGGGATCCGCGCTTTGATGGAACGACCGCGTGGATCTCGTCGACGATCACACTTTCGACGCTGCGAAGCGCATCCCGCGCCAGACTTGTGAGGATCAGGTAGAGCGACTCGGGCGTGGTGATGAGGATGTCCGCGGGCTCGCGCTGGTAGCGCGCGCGCTCGCGCGAGGGCGTGTCGCCGGTTCGAATAGCAACGGTCGGCTCGCGGTACGGGATCCCGAGGCGCTGCGCCTGCCGGGTGATGCCGACGAGCGGCTCGCGGAGATTGCGCTCGACGTCGACCGCGAGCGCTTTGAGGGGCGAGACGTACACCATTCGCGTCGCGGGCTTCTTCGGAGCAGGCGAGAACATGAGATGGTCGATCGCGGCGAGGAATGCCGCGAGCGTCTTTCCCGAGCCCGTCGGTGCGAGGACGAGGACGCTGTCCCCCGCCGCGATCGCGGGCCAGCCGAGCTCTTGCGCGCGCGTTGGCGATTGGAAAGTCGCCTCGAACCAGGCCCGCGTCGCGGGATTGAACGTTGCGAGCGGATCGCTCCCCACGAATACAGAGGTTACCTTTCCGCGGTGGAGATCGGCCTTGGTATCGACGTGCGCTTCGATTTGAAGGAGGGCGACCACCGGGCGATCGCGCACGAGGCGGCGAAACTGGGCTACGAAAGTCTGTGGACGTCCGCGGACGAGACAAGGCACCCCTTCCAAAGATGCGCCTGGTGGCATCGGGACAGCGGTCTGCAGACCGGAATCGCGGTCGTGCCGGTCTCGGCCTGGTCGATCGAGACGCTCGCCTCTGTATCAAAGGAAACAGTCGAGCGCAATCGAGGGGAGTTCACGCTCGGCATCGGAGCCGGCCGGGAACGAAGCGCGCCAATCCGCGTGATGCGCGATGCCATCGAGACGCTGCGGCCGCTTCTGCCTGGAGTCCAGGTCTATCTCGGCGCGCTCGGACCGCAGATGCTCAATCTCGCCGGCGAGCGCTACGACGGCGTCGCTCTGAACTGGTGCACCGTCGAGCAGGTCCGTTCAAGTCGCGACTCCGTCTCGGCCGCCGCCAAAGGCGCGGGCCGGGATCCGGCGAAGGTCGCGATGCATGAGTACATACGGATCTGCATCGACCACGATGCGGAGACAGCGAGGATCGCTCTGGCTAGGACGGTGATGTCGTATGCCCTTGCGCGCCCGGGCGCGGATCTCACCAAGGGCTATCGGGGCCACTTCTCGCGGATGGGTTTCGACGAGACGCTCAGGGACCTTGAAGCTCGACGCGCCGACGGTGCGAGTGAGGACGAGCTCGCGCGAATGTTCCCCGCTGAGGTATTACGCCGCATCGGCTACTGGGGTCCGCCCAACGGTGCGCGCGACGCGTTCCTCAGGCTCTCCGAGGGGCTCGACATCGCGATCGTGCGTGTCGTAGCTTCGCGAAAGCGCCCCTACGACCTGCAAACTGTTCGAATCGCGATGGCGGCGTGCGCGCCTCGGTCCTAGCGCACCTGCTCCGCGAGAACAGCCAGATCGCGCAACGAGAGCGAACGCGATGACACCTCGTACGTCATCCCGTTCTCGGTCCATCGGACCGCGCTGATGGACGTGGCCTCGACGGAATAGTTCGCCGCGTACGCGCCGTGGACGGACAGGGCATCGGCGGGCGCCGTCGCGGGCCGGACCACCGCAGGCGCGCCGGGGAACATCGCGACGACGACGATGGCGTTCGAGCCACGCAGGCGGAACGAGCGGACCGTCGGCATGGGTCGCGCCGGCCCGTAAATTCCGTCGACGCGTTGCGGCAGGACTTCGACTGCTATGTCCGAGGGGAGCGCGAGATGAAGCGTGGGCGGCGGCTTTGGCTTCGCGAACGCCTGCTCGAGGATCGACGGACCGGCTTCGGCAAAGCGCGGCCCGGATTGGTGCGGAATCGCGGCGATGGCGAGCAGAGCCGCGGCCGCCACGGCCGCCGACGCGATCGACAGCATCGGCCCGAGTCGCGGAGAGATCGCCCGGCGCCCTGACGCCCCCTCGATGTCGAGGATCACGCCGACATTCTCCGCCGAGTCCTAGAAGTCGGCGATGGCACCTTCTGCCCTGGCGTACGCCCACACATCGAGCTCTGGCGCCTCGAGGCCGTTCAGGGTCAGGATCGTCCCGATCTGCGAGCGGTGGTCGCTTCCGTGGTGCGAGAACTGAGCGAGCGGGACCCAGAGCTCCAGATCCACCTTGCGCCGCTCGTCGTGTTTCTTCTGATCGAAGTCGACGTCCTTCGACTCAAAGAGCTGCTCGACCGCGTCGCGAACGCGGGCCAGACGCGATGCGATCTCATCAACCGATGCGGTGAGCTCGATGAAGGGCTGCGGGATCACCCCGTACGTGTTGAGGTAGCCCTCGTTCGCGCGGACGATATGCGCGAACGTCTTCTGGATCGAGCCGTACGTTCCCGGTGCGGTGAGCTGGAGCTGGTCCGTCGTGAGCGAGCGGCAGCGCTCGAGCAGCTTCCCGGTCGCCCACACGTCGTGTCGCATCTGACGAAGCATCGGTGGCGTGCTCATCGGTCCTCCTTGGCCTCGCGGCTCGCGCCGAGCTCCATCGCGTACGGCCACACCTGCAAGTCGAGCGTCTCGAGACCGTGGGTACTGAGGATCGTGTCGATCTGCGAGCGGTGATCGATCCCGTGATACACGAACTGCGCCGCAGGTGCCCACGCAGCCATCTCGAATCGCGGCGCGCCTGCCCGGCGCAGCGGTGTGTCAGCGATGACGCGATCCGGATCGAGACTCCCCTTTGCGAAAAGCCGCTCCACGGCGCTCGTGACGTGCGCGATGTGTGCCGCGATCCCATCCAGCGTCGCCAGGTCCTGCTCGCGAACCGGCGGCTCGTGGAGGAGCGATCCCAAGAGGCGCACGAGATATCCCTCCTCGGATGCCACGATGTGTGCGAGCGTCTTGCGAATCGTCCCGTACGTGCCGGGCACCGTGAGCTCCAGCTGTTCGTCGGTGAGGGCTCGGCAACGATCGAGGAGCTTCTCGTTCGCCCAGACACCGTGCCGCATCTGGCGCAGGAGGAAGTCGGTCAAGCCTCAATCCC
>VBDV01000110.1 GCA_005882765.1 Chloroflexota bacterium
TCGAAGGCTGACGTAAAGAGCCAAAGGAACGGCACGAGGAAGAACAGCACGACCACTCCGAACACGAGGTGGGCCGCGACCGTCTCGACCCACGACGCGCCGCGCGGCGCTGCGGTCGATCTCGCGGCGCGCGATGCCGCTCGCGTCGTCATGCTCGCGCCCGCGACCAGCGCAGATAGAGAATGGCGAACGCGAAGTTCAGAGCGAGCATCACGACCGCGATCGCGGAGCCGTACCCGATCGAGAACGACTTGAACGCGGTGTGAAAGGCGTAGAGCGCAATGACCTCGGTGTTAATGCCGGGCCCACCGTTGGTGAGCGTCTGGATCACGATGAACGTCCCGAAGGTCGACATGGTGATCGAGAGCAGGGCGAGCGCCGCGATCGGTCGCAGGTTCGGGAGGATGTGGTCCCAGAAACGGCGCCGGGCGTTGGCGCCGTCGATGCGAGCGGCTTCGTAAATGTCAGGCGGGATCGTCTTGAGGGCGCCGAGAAAGATGATCATGGTGAAGGCGGTCCCCCGCCAGATGTTGGCGACGATGACGGCCGGCATCGGAAACGACCCGAGCCAGTCGACCGGGCTCGCCCCGAGCGAGCTCAGGAAGACGTGGTTGAGCGAGCCAAAGAAGAAGTCGTACATCGCGACCCACAGGAACCCGGCGATCAGCGTCGGGTTGACCCAGGCAAGCAGGACGGCGCCGTACGCGAGGGTGCCGAGCCACCAGCGCCTGTGCTCGGCGTGGTCGATGAGAAGCGCGAGCCCGAGGCCGAGGCCGAACTGCCCGATCACCGCGGAGCCCACGACGAACGTGACGGAATTGCGGATCACGGTCCAGAAGTCCGGATCGGCCAACAGCCGCGTGTAGTTGTCGATCCCGACGAAGCGTGGGTTCGCCGCGTCGATGCCGACGAGCGCGAGGTTCGTGAGACTGGAATAGAGCGCCCACAAGGCGGGACCGACAAAGAAAAGGGCCAGGAGCGCTGCGGCCGGCATGACTCCGGCGACGTACGTGGAGTTCCGCCCGACCACGTTCAGAGGATAGGCCGGGCCGCGGAGTGGAGGCGCACGTGCCTCCGCTCCGCGGTCCTCCGGTTTATTGCTCGATGACCAAGGCCGCGCCGATCGCCTGCTTCAGGTCGGCGGAGTACTGCTTCGCGGCGTCGTCCGGGCTCGAGTCGCCGTTGGCGACCCGGCCGGTCGCCTTCTGGATCGCGGTCGTGATCTTGCTCAGATTCGGGTCCGGCGGAAGGAACTTCGCCTTCTCGAGCGACTTCGTCGAGTCGACGAGGTACTGCTGGGCCTTGAATTCCGCAACGTCCGCCGAGTCGCTGCGCGCGACCGGGTGCGGGTCTTCGATATTGATCTTGGCGACCGTGTCCTTGTTGTTCCAGGTCTTGATGAACTCCCAGGCGAGGTCCTTGTTCTTGGACTTGGCGGTGATGTACCAGCACGTGCCGAGACCGCCGATCGTGAACGATGGCCCACCGTTCTCGGTCGGGTGCAAGATGTACCCGACGTTCTTCTGCGTGCCGGCCTGATCCTTAGAAGCCCAGCCGCCGTAGACCCAGCCCCCCTCGAAGAGGAGCGCGAGGCTTCCGTCGCCGAGCTTCGCGCGCATGGCCGTCCAGGGTTTGGTCGACGTGAGGATCTCTTTCGGCGAGAGACCCTGGGTGTAGACCGTCTGGTAATAGGTCAGAGCCTTGCGGATCGCTGCGCTGTTGCCAACCCACTTGCCGTCGCTGGTCACGACGTCGCCCCCGTACGCCCACACCAGCGGCACGAAGGCGTGGTCGCGAGCACCGTCCGACGCCGCGGCACCGGCGTACAGCGCGTAAGGCAGGACGTTCGCCTCTTTCGACTTGACCGCGGCCGCCGCGGTGACGACGTCAGCGAGCTTTGTTGGCATCCAGTCGGCAGCGAGACCCGCCTTCTGGAGGTCGTCGCGCCGGAAGTAGAGCCACCGCGTGTCCATCCCGTACGGGATCGCCCAGACGTGGCCCTTGTAGGTCGCGCCCTGCTTGATGGAGGCGGGGTACTGACTCCAGTCCGCCCACGCGTTCACATAGGTGTCGAGAGGCTCGATGTACCCCGCGTCGGCCAGCTCACCGATACTGTCGCCGCCAAAGTGGAATACGTCTGGGACGTCGGCGCCGCTCTGGAGTGCGAGGAGCAACTTTGGGTAGTAGAGGTCGTCTGAGATCTTCTGAAGGTCGACCTTCACTGTCGTGCCGGAGTTCTTGGTTTGGACCGCTTGCGCGGCCTGGTCCACGTACTTCGGTTTGACTCCGAGCTCATCCGGATAAGAGACGGTGATCGTGCCGGTCAGCCCCTTGGCCTGGCTCGGTGCAGCACCTGAGGGCGACGCAGACGGTGAGGCCGCAGGCGCGCACGCGACGACAAGACCGGTGGCAGCCGCAACTTTGAGAAACTTCCGGCGAGAGTATGTAGACATTGATCTCCCCCCTTGGCGGGTCCGAGTATTGCACGCGTCGACGACGTCGGAGCCCGTACAGGAAAATTCGCTTCCGCGATAATCCGCGCTCATGCCCCCGGACCACAACCGCGTCATCGCCGAGGCACGCCGCGTCCTTTCAGGCAACCGGCAGCGTGGTGTCTCGGACTGGGGAGGCCGTCGTTATGACTTCGTCTGCCCGTCGCCGAGGACGTATCCGTTTCAGTGGTTCTGGGATAGCGCGTTCCACGCTATCGCCTTGCTCCACGTCGACTCCGAGCTCGCAAAGCAGGAGATTCGCTGCCTCATGCAGGGCGCGCAGCCAGACGGTTTCATCCCGCACATGATCCTGTGGGAGAAGGGCACTCACGAAGAGGCGCTGCGAGAGGTTCAACCGATCTGGCTCGCGGACCCCTTCTTTACCGCGACGATCCAGCCACCGGTCGTCGCGCGGGCCGTGCAACGGATCTACGACGTAACACACGATGCGGACTTCGTGCGCGAGGTGCTCCCGCCGATCCGCCGCTTCTTCCGCTGGCTCAAGGCGGTGCGTGATCCCGATGACGATGCGCTCGTAGCACTCATCCAGCCCGACGAATCAGGCCTCGATGCGAGTCCCAAGTACGACGCGCTCATGGGCATCGCGCCGGAGTCGACCGAGGAGACGCTTCCGCAGCTGCAACGCTCGATGCAGCGGCTCTATGACGCCTACGTTCCCTATCGAAGTGAGCCCGCCCGCATTCCCGCGCTCGACGTCTTCACGTGGGAGGACGTCATGGTGAACGCGATCTACGCGGACGGTCTCCGCTGTCTCGCGAAGCTCACGGCGGTCGCGGGCGACCCGGGCCGCGAGGCGGAGGAGTTCTCGGCACGCGCAGAACGCGTCCGCCACGCGCTCGAGACCAAGTGCTGGGACGAGGACGCGGGCGTCTTCTGGGACCTCGCGGGCTGGGCGGAGAAGCCCGCTCGGACACTGACGTTCACCTGCCTCTTTCCGCTCATCCTCGAGGACCTCGATCCGCGAAAAGCCGAACGACTCGTGGACGAGCACCTCCTCAACGAAAAGGAGTTTTGGCTTCCCTATCCAATCCCGAGCGTCGCCGCCAGCGAGCGCGCGTTCGATCCCGGCTGGCGCGCGAAGACCACGTGGCGCGGGCCAACGTGGATGAATGTGAACTGGTACTTGTACTGGGGCCTTCGAGCGCACGGGCGCGGCGATATCGCAAGCCACATCGTCGAGCGTTCAATAGCGATGATCGAACGGAGCGGCATCCGCGAGTTCTACGATCCGCGCACCGGCGAGGGAGAGGGTGCTCGCGACTTCGGTTGGACCACGCTCGTCCTCGACCTCATCGCGGCCGAGCGTAATACCGGCTGATCCGCGGCTTCAGCGCCGACCCTGGGGAGCCACCATCTCCTGCATCCGCACGTAGCCGATAACCGCCTCGCGATAGAGCACGCCGACGAGGCGTCCGTCCTTGACGACGGGCAGCAGTGGTAGATCGGTGGCGCCAAAGCGCTCGAGCGCGGTACCGAGAGCATCGTCGGGCAAGACCGTGGCGAGCTCCGATTCCGGAGTCATCACCTGGTCGACGGGGGTCATTGCCCACCGATCCTGCTCGACCTTGCGAAGGTCGCCGATCGTGATGAGACCGATGAGCCGCTCGCCGGAGACGACCGGGATCGCGCGAAGGTTCATCGGGAGCACGAGATCGCGTATGACCTGCCCGACCATGACGCCGGGAGATGTTGACCGGAAGTCTGTGGTCATGAGAGGCGCCACCTTCGCGCCGCCGACGACCGACGCGAGCCGCTCCTGCTGGAGGGACGAGCTTGCAGCGTTCCAGAGGAAATAACCGATGAACCCGTAAAGGATTCCCTGGACCTCGCTCTGCGGGACGACGATGCCGAAGACGAAAGCAACGCCGAATGCAAACACGAGTCCGGCGAAAAGCTGGCCACCGCGGGCCGCGATTCGCGTTGCCTGACCGCGGTCATTGGTGATCCCCCAGATCGCGGCGCGGAGCACCCGCCCGCCGTCGAGCGGAAATCCGGGCACAAGGTTGAACACGGCGACGACCAGGTTGATGGGTCCGAGGTACCCAGCCACCCCGGCGACGACTTGCAGCCCGGGCACGCTTGCCTGAGCCGCGTTGGCAGCGAACGCGATACCGACGCTCGCGAGGCCGATGACGATGCTTGTGAAGGGCCCCGCCGAGGCCATGAGGAACTCAGCCCTGGCCGACGGAGGCTCGCGCGTCAGGCTGGCCACACCGCCAAGCATGAAGAGCGTGATCGACGAAACGGTCATCTGAAAACGGCGTGCGACGAGCGAATGCGCGAGCTCGTGAGCGACGACTGAAGCAAAAAACAGCAGCGCGCTGACCGCGGAGACAACGAAGGTTTTCTGACGCGACCATTGTGGGAACTGGTCGGGGTAGAAGGACTCGGACAGATTCGTCACGAGGAAAAAGAAGATCACGATCCACGAGAAATGGATGTTGATGTCGATGCCGAAGATTCGCGCTACGCGGATCGAGCCGGGCACGTTTGCGAGCATACCGGGGGTTCCGTTGGTCTTGCCGCCAGGCGACCAAGTGGCTCGGCGAGATCTGATCCGAAAGGTGCGCGGGAGCGTACGTTAGTCGGATCAGCTCAACTCGGGGAGGTGTGAGTATGCGCAGACTCGGGATCGCATTCAGCACGGTCGTTCTGATGTTCGGGGTAATGGCGGGCACGGCAGCCGGGGACCAGCCTGCGGCGAGCACTTTCATCGCTGTCCTCAACTCCGACAACGAGACGGGGGTGTGCGCCGGCATCTCGAACTCCGCACGCGGAGTCGCGGTCTTTCACGTGACCGACGAGGCGACGGGGACGGTCGAGTGGATCCTCGTCGCAAACAATTTGCCGGGTACGACCTTCGCCGCGCACATTCACCGCGGGCAGCCTGGTGTTGCGGGTCCCGTCGTTCAGCCGTTAACTTTCCCAGCCGGCAATGAGAACGGCGTTATCGGGACCGGAGCATTCACCAACGCGGCGCTTCTCGCCGCCATCCGCGCCGACCCTGGCAACTATTACGTCAACGTTCACACCACGCCCAACTGCCCCGGCGGCGTCATCCGCGGGCAGTTCGGAGATCACGGACCATAACTGAGAGATGAGGCAGGCGGCAGTTACGCCGCCTGCCTCAATATCTCGGGTGATGGACGCTTACCTGGCTGTCGTTGCGAAACGCGAAGTCCGCGAATACACGGATCGTCCCGTGCCCGAGGACGTCCTCACGAAGATTCTGCAGGCGGGTCGAGCGGCCGGAAGCGCCAAGAACAGTCAGCCGTGGCGCTTCATCGTGCTCAAAGACCGGCAACACCGGCACGATCTCTCCAGCGCGATGAT
>VBDV01000042.1 GCA_005882765.1 Chloroflexota bacterium
GCCTCCCCTAGAGGGCGCTCGGCCGGCCCCGGTCGAGCGCCAAAAGATGTGCTCGGTAGTGCTCTGGCAGCATGAGGAGCCAACCAAAACAATTCAAATCGCCGTAGTAGGGATGCTTGGCCGTTGCCTTCAGGTCAGGCTCGGCCGGGAACTCCGCCACGAGCCGCTCGGCCGTGGCGACAGCCTTCTCGACGAGACTCCGAATGCCCGCGCGGCTGACGTCCGAGGCCGCTGGGCGGGGTTGCCCGGTCCGGCCGGGAAGCCCACCTTGTGCCAGCCGGATCCCGGTGAGGGCCACGCCTCTCTCAACGATAAGCAGGTGGGTCGCCACCTGACCGAGCCCCCAGTCGTCGTCCGACCCCCTGAGCAGGGCCTCGTCGGAGGCCTTTTCCACCCGATCAATGATCCTGTCCCGCTCGATCCCGGTCCCGTCCACCAGCAGGCGGATCGTCTCGCGAAGCCATTCCGGGCGGTCGGCGGGGTCTTCGACCACCAAAAGCGGCACCGTCGCATCATGCGCTCTTGTGCGTTCGTGCAGAATGCGGCGCGAACCAAACAGGCCTTAGGCCGCACAGGAGGAACACGTGGCTGGGATCTCGAAGTCGGAGACCCTGAATCGTCTGTCGGAAAAGACCGGTCTGACCAAGAAGCAGGTGGGGCAGTTCCTCGATGAACTCGCCTCACTCGCGTACAAGGAAGCGCGGAGCGGCTTCACCATCCCCGGCGTCGGAAAGCTCGTGATCGTTGACCGGAAGGCTCGCATGGGACGGAACCCTGCGACCGGCCAGCCGATCTCGATCCCCGCGAAGCGCGTGCTGAAGTTCCGGATCGCCAAGCAGGCCAAGGACTCGGTGCTCGCAAAGCGGGGCAAATAAGAGCGGAGCCGCACTAGCACTCATCGAGCGAGGTCCGCCGGTCGCGGGAGGGCGGCGGACCTCGCCCTCACTTTCGTGTGACGATGATCGGATGCGGCGTGTCGCGCTCATCCGTAAACGCTGGCTCAGCGACGTGACGACGACGACCGCGGGCGCGGCCAACTGATGCCGGGCCCCAACGTCCCGTTCCCTCCGATGGAGGCACAGCTCGTGGAGGCGCTTCCCGAAGGCGAGCGCTGGCAGTACGAGCCGAAGTGGGACGGCTTTCGCGGCGTGCTCGAAAACGACGGCGGCGAGCTCGCGCTCTGGAGCCGTAACGAGCGGCCGCTGCTTCGATATTTCCCGGAGCTACGAAAGCTCGGTGACCTCTTGCCGCCGCACTCGGCGCTGGATGGCGAGATTGTCATCGAGCTGGACGGCCGGCTCGAGTTCGACGCGATGCAGATGCGCCTGCATCCAGCCGAGTCCAGGATTCGCAAGCTCTCGGCGGAAACGCCGGCGCGCTACATCGCCTTCGACATCCTTCTGTGGAACGGTGAGCCGATCCACGAGCGCCCGCTCGCCGAGCGGCGGAAGGAGCTCGAACGCGTAGCGAAGGGCTTCTCGCTTTCCCCTGTCTCGAAAGATCCGGCGCTCGCGAAGCAGTGGCTGGAACGGCTCGAGATCATCGGCCTCGACGGCGTGATCGCGAAACGGGTCGATCTCCCCTACAAGCCCGGTGCACGCGATGCGGTCTCGAAGGTGAAGCACCACCGAACGGTCGACTGCGTGATCGTCGGGTACCGCACGAGCGGGACGAAAATTGCGTCGCTCCTTCTGGGCCTGTATCGCGACGACGGCACGCTCGACTTCGTCGGTCACACCTCGGGGATCGCCGGCCCCTTGCAGGAGCAGCTGCAGAAAATGCTGCCGCCCTTAATCAAAGAGGACCAGCACATCGAACAGGAGTGGGGCCGCACGCCGGAGGGCGGCTCGCGCTGGTCGCAGGGGAAAGACCTTCCGTGGCACGAGATCCGGCCGGAGATCGTCTGCGAGGTGCGTTTCGACAAGATGGAGCAAGAGCGTTTCCGGCACGGCACCCGTTTCATGCGCTTTCGCCCGGACAAGGATCCCAAGCAGTGCACGTGGGAGCAGGTGAAGCCCGCGCCCAAGCCCGGCGACCCTCGGCTTGACGACCTCCTCCGTGGAAAGCTCGGCTAGGTCGACTGCGCCCGCAGCGATCCCTGGCGAAGAACGGGGACCGCCGACGCGATCCCCAGAATGAAAGCGATCACGGTGACGAGAAGGGAGCCAACGGCATCCGGCTTGACCGTCATCAGGAACACGACGCCGATTGCGACCGCCGTACGTGCGCGCACCGAGGCGACGAACAGAGGGGCCTGCAACGCTCGGCGTAGGTCTTCCCCGAGAGATCCCTCGCCTGATCCAGCCGCCGCGAGGACCCGCGAAAGACGTATGCCGCTCACCGCGCCGAACACTGCGATGAACAGAAGTGACAGGAAGCCGATCCCGATCCAGCCGGTGGGACCCCACGTGACCGCGGTCATGTAGAGACCGAAAATCAGCAGGGCGGCCACGGACGCGCCTCCGAGCGCGCGGACGATTCCGTACACGCCTGCCCATTCGCGAACCTGCTCGACGGTACGTACGCCCCGCAGCTTGGTGATCCCGACCCAATCGAGCGCGGGCGCCGCGAAGACTCCGAGCGCGCCAGCGATGTGGAAAAACAGCGCAATCGAATAGAGCGTCAAGACATCCTCCAGATCGATTAGTTCAGCGCGACCCTGACGTTCGCTTGTGAATAGACCGTGAATAGCGCGTGGAAATCTCGGTAACACCGGAGAGTCCTAGAGGAGCTCTCCTATCTGGTCGAGAAGGTCAACCACGCGTGCCGCAATGCGCTGGCCGAGTCACACCGCGCTGTTTCCCACCGCTGCGAACCGAAAAGCGTGCTGTGGTGTATGACCCTTCGATGCCCAGGGCGCGCGCTGTCGGCACACGCCTGAGATCTCTGCTCGCGCACGTGGTTCTCGACGCCCTGCTGCCCCTCGGAGTCGCCTTCGCGGTCGTGTCGTTCCTGGCCGATCCGGCCCATATCGACACGAGCGAGCTTCGCGCGAACTCCCTGCTCATGAACACGAGTCAGCTCTTCCGCAAGGAATCCAATCCGTTCGCGGCGGCGGTCGGAAGCAGCGCGATCTTGATGCTTACTTCGATCGCCGGTGCGCTCGCCATCGGCGTTCCGGCCGGCATCGCGTACGGGTGGTCGGCCAATCGCGCGCTGAAAGCGCTCGCCTGGTCGGTAAGCACGCTCGCCGCGTCACTCCCGGCGTTCTTCTGGGCCGTCGCGATCGAGCTGCTGATGATCCTGCTCTGGGTCCAATGGGGCCTTCGGTTCCTTCCGACGGCCGGGTTCGGGCTCGACGAGCACCTTGTCCTTCCCTCCTTAGCACTTGGGATCAGACCGGCGGCGTACATCTTTCGGCTGACGGCCACGGCAGTGGAAGAGATCCGGCACGCCGACTATGTCCGCACGGCGATCGCGAAAGGCCTCGGCGACCGTCTGCTCCTGAAACGTCACGTCCTGCCGAACGCCGCACCAAACATCATCGCAGCGACCGTACTCGCTGCGAGAGCGGCGCTCTCGAGTCTCGTCATCGTCGAGTACGTGTTCATCTGGGGCGGCGCGGGGCTCACGTTCGTTCAGGCGCTTGGCAACCGACGTCTGGAGCTCGCGAGTGAGCTCGCGCTTTCTTTCGCAGTCGGCAGCGCTTTGCTGGCGCTCGTGGCCGATCTCGTGCGCGCCCGAGTGCGGGTCGACTCGTGAGCGGACGTCACGAGCTGCGACGCCTGCTCGCGAATCCCGCGCTGATCATCGGTTTGATCGGCACGCTTGCCTTGCTCGGGATGGGAGTCTGGGGCGCCGTCATCGCGCCGTACGACCCGAACGCCAACCTCTCGATGGTTATCAAACACCTTCCGGATGGCACCATCTCGTTCAAAGTTCCACCGACTTTTCCGGATTCGGATCACGTGTTCGGGACCGATGCTCTTGGGCGCGATCAGTGGTCGCGCCTCCTGACCGGGGCATGGCTCAGTCTCTCAATCGTCGTCGCGGCCGCGGTGCTTCGCCTTGGGATCGGCTTCTCGCTTGGCATCACGAGCGGCTGGTACGGCGGGCCATTCGCGCGGCTCGTGCGAATCGTGGCGGCGGGCATAACGGCCGTCCCGCAGCTGCTCCTCGCGATCATGCTGGTGCTGGTCACGCGGCCCCTCGGTGTCGCGGGGTTCATTGCGTCGCTGGCGCTCGTGGGATGGCCGGAGATCACTGAATACCTGCGCGCGGAGGTACTCCGCGCGAAAGCGCAACCCTTCATGGAAGCCGCACGGTCCACGGGCGTGCCCGGCCGGCGGCTCATCACCACTCATTTGGCAGCGACAGTCGGTCCGCAGCTTTTGACGGTCGCGGCGCTCGAGACCGGCGCCGTGTTGCTTCTCCTCGCCGAGCTCGGCCTCGTTGGACTCTTTCTCGCAGGCGCCACGTTCCTGGTCGGCGACTTCGGACCCGTTGGCCCACTGAAGGGGCTGGTGCCCGAGTGGGGACAGATGCTCGGCGGGCTCCAGTTCTATGCGATCACGGCGGAGCTGCCGACACTTATCCCCGCGATGTTCGTCGTCCTCGCCTCGGCGACGTTCGCGCTGCTCGCGGACGGTCTGCGCGCGGCGAGCGATCCGTTCAGCTCGCGGCGGGTCCTACCGGGGACATTCGGCGTCGTCTCGAAGGTCCTCGTCGGCGCCCTCTGCTTCAGCGCCGTCGGATTCATCAGCGTGAACGTCCGACCGGGCGCGATCTCCATGGAGGAGGGGCGCTCCCTCGCCGCGAAGACCGCTGAAACTACCTGGCCGGGGAGCGAGTTCGTCGCAGGAGTCGCGCGCTATTCGTCGGGCGCGCGCGACGACCGGCCGGAGCGGCTGACCTACTACTTCCGCAGCGATCGCAACGAGGTCCTGCGGATCAGCTTCATCAAGGCCGACCGGCTCGCGGTAGAAGTGCGCAGGTATGAAAGTGAGGACGAGATCGATTTCACGCTGCTCAAGGCTCTTCCGGCGAACCTTCTTTCGTATGACGGACCTCTCAGGCAGGCCGAACAGAACGGCGGCTTTGTCTACCGTCAGCGTCAGCCGAACTACTTGGTACGAGTGATCCTGACCTGGCCGAACGATCGCGAGGCGCCGGTGTATGAGGTGACGTACAACCCGCTCACCGGCCCTCAGGGCAACCCGCTTCGCGTCTGTTGCTTTGACGCGAAAACGGGCGAGGCGGTGGACTCACTCGTCGCGCCGCGCGTGGCCGCTCCCTGGCCAATCCCCCCCGACTGCACCGCGGCGCGGACCGTTTTCCGACAGCTCGATCGTTTCCAGGGCTACTTCGTCCAGGGCGGCACGCTCTCCGTCGGCAGCCCCTTCAACCTCAACTACCAGGGCGACAACTTCATCCAGATGATCGGTGGTCAGGGGACCCCACGGCTCGAAGCGGCGGCCAACATGGAGAACGCTTCGGCCCGGGCCGAACTCGTGAACGCTCAGCCGAATGCCAGTGTCGCCGGCCAGTCCCTTTCGTTTGCGACGCTGCGGCTCCCCGTGCCGGGCTGTTGGAAGGTGCGGATCACCGTTGGCACTGCGGCGCTCGACTACACGCTCTACGCATACCCGTGGGACTGCCGTCCCCAACACGAGCGATTCGCTCCGGTCCCGGGCGTGACGCCGTTACCGTGCACGAAGACGTAGGTCAGCGATGGCTGGGGCCGCGCTGCTGTCCGCGATTCCAGCTTGATCCACCCGATTTCTTCGCGTCGTACTCGGCGCGCCAGTCGCGAGGCGGACCCGGACGCGATTTGCGCTGCGGTAGCGTGCGCTTGACCTTCAGGATGTCGAAGAGCGGATCGAGACTCACCGCTTTGTCCCACATCCCCGCGGTGAGATCGCCGACCGCATTGACGCGGTCGCGCATCGTCACCAACGTGAAGTCGCCAGGCTCGACGGCCGCCACCTCGTCCCACCGAAGTGGCGCCGACGCGCGCGCGTCGGGAACGGGACGGATCGAGTACGCCGACGCGATCGTCCGATCGAACGCGTTCTGCCCGTAGTCGACGAACACCCCGGGACGTCCGGCGACCTTCCATTGCACGGTCGCGATCTCCGGAACGAGTGCCACGATCGCCTTCGCGATCGCACGTGCGATCTCGCGAACAAGTGGAAATTCGAGCTCGGGAGTGATCGGAATGAGAATGTGCAGACCCGTCACGCCGCTCGTCTTCGGGTAGCAGGGCAGGCCAAGGTCGTCCATAACTCGCTTCGCAGCCATCGCGATCTCGCGCACGTGCGCCCAGGGATTGCCCTCGGATGGATCGAGGTCGATGAGCAGGTAGTCCGGCTTGTTCACTTCGGGCACGCGCGAATGCCAGGTGTGAAGCTCGATGCACCCGAGGTTCGCGATCCACGCGAGACCGGCCGCGTCCGTAACGACGGGAAAGTCGGCCTCATTGCCGGACGGGTAGTTGATGTGCACGGTCTCAAGCCACTCGGGATGCGGGACGGGCACTCGCTTTTGGTAGAAAAAGTCGCCCTCGACCCCGTTGGGGTGTCGCTTCATCTGCATTGGCCGTCGCGCCACGTGGTGGAGGACCGCGTCGGCGACGTCGACGTAGTACTGGACGAGGTCGCCTTTGGTCAGGCCCATCTTGGGGAAGAAGACCTTCTCGAGATTGGTGACCTTGACCTCGCGGCCTGCGACGAGCACGCCGACCAACTCTAGAGAAGACTTCGATAGCGCGGGATGTACGCCTTCTCGCGTATGAAGGCGAGGATGTCCTTCGGACGTTCCGCGCGCGCGAGCCCGCGCTCGAAGATCACCTCGGCGACCCGGGCCGCCACGCGGAGCTCCGTCCCGAGAATGCCGGACACCGGTGGATAGACGAGTCCCACGGCGATATCGCTCGGCGTGACCTGCTCGGCCACGCCACTCGCGGCGGCGATGAACATCTCGTCGGTGACGCGGCGCGCGCCGGTCGCGTAGACCGCCATGCCGATCGCCGGAAAGACGTAGACGTTGTTGCCCTGTCCCGGCACGAACGTGCGATCGCCGAATCGCACCGGCGCGAACGGACTGCCGCCAGCGAACACCGCGCGGCCGGCGGACCACGTGTACGCCTGCTCCGCCGTGCACTCCGACCGTGAAGTCGGGTTGGAGTAGGCGAAGATCATCGGGCGCTCGTTGACGCGCGCCATGGTCTCGACGACTCGCTGGTCGAATGCGCCGCCGACGGTGGAGAGCCCGATGATCCCAGTCGGTCGCAGCGCCTCGATCGCGTCGACAAAGTCCGCGATGGGCGCTCGGCGCTGGGCGAACGGACGCTGATAGTCGTGGAGCGTTTCGCGATCCGCGGTGACAAGGCCTTTGCGGTCAAAGAGCGCGACGCGCGAGCGCACGTCGTCGTCGGCCACGCCCTCATCGCGCATGGCCTTCACCAGAAGATCCGCAGTCCCGACCGCTGCCGATCCCGCGCCGAGAAATAGAAACCGTTGCAGAGCCAACGGCGCTCCGGTGATTCGGAGAGCGCCAAGTATTCCGGCGAGTGCGACGGCGGCCGTGCCCTGGACGTCATCGTTGAAACAGCAGACGCGCTCTCGGTAACGCTCAAGGAGACGGATCGCGTCATTGCCAGCCCAGTCCTCGAACTGGATGAGCGCCCCGGGGAACTCGGCCTCGACCGCCGCGACGAACTCGTCGACAAAGGCATCGAGCTCGTCGTCGGAGATCCGAGTTTGCTTGAGACCCAGATACAGCGGGTCTCCGAGCAGGGTCTCGTTGTTCGTGCCCGCGTCGATGAGCACCGGCAGTGTGTACTGCGGGGGAACTCCGCCCGCCGCGGTGTAGAGGGCAAGCTTTCCGATCGGGATCCCCATGCCGTTCGCTCCGAGGTCGCCGAGGCCGAGGATGCGCTCGCCGCTCGTCACGACGATGCAGCGGACATCCCGCTCCGGCCAGTTGCGGAGGATCTCGCGCAGGCGGCCCTTCCGCTTGATCGAGAGGTAAAGGCCCCGCGGCCGGCGGAAGAGATGGCCGAACTTCTGACAGGCCTCTCCGACTGTCGGCGTGTACACGATGGGCATGAATCTCGCCGGGTCGGACATGAGCACGCGATAGAAGAGCGTCTCGTCGGTGTCCTGCAGCTGCGAGAGGTAGATGTAGCGCTCGAGGTCGGTCGTCTTGCCGTCAAGCTGCGCGAGCGCTCTTCGGAGCTGCGTGTCGAGATCGTCGATGCCCTCGGGAAGCAGACCGAGGAGTCCGAGAGTCTCCCGCTCCTCCTCGCTGAAGGCCGTCGACTTGTTGCGGCGCGGGTCATGAAGCAGATCTGTCCCGCGCGGCGTCGTCATCCGCGGAGGAGGATAAGCGCGTGGGCGCGTTCACCGTCGTGGCGACCGTCGCCGCGGTCATCGCGGGCGCGATCGCTTCGATCTCCGGGTTCGGCATCGGTAGCGTGCTCACGCCGGTCCTCTCGACGCAGTTCGACGTGCGCCTCGCGATCGCGATGGTCTCGCTCCCCCACCTCGCTGGGACGTTCGTCCGTTTCCTCATCGTTCGAACGCGGATCGACAGAGAGGTGCTTCTCGGGTTCGGGGCGGCGAGCGCGATCGGCGGCCTCGTGGGCGCGGCTTTGCAGACCGTCGTTCAAAGCACGGCCCTTTCGGTGATGTTCGGAGTGCTGCTCGTGTTCGCGGGCGTCGGCAGCCTCACCGGTTTCGCGCAGCGGATGCGGTTCAGCGGCCACCGGACGGCGCTCGTCGGCGGCGCGCTCTCGGGACTTCTCGGCGGGCTCGTCGGAAATCAGGGCGGCATCCGGGCGGCGGCGCTTCTCGGTTTCGACGTCGAGAGGGAAGCGTTCGTCGCGACCGCGACGGCGGTCGCGCTCATCGTCGATGGCGCGCGCATCCCGGTCTATCTCGCGACCCAGGGAGCCGATCTCGCCGCGCATTGGCCGCTCATCGTGGTGCTCTCCATCGGCGCGGTCGTGGGCACGTTGGTTGGGGGGAGCGCACTCCGACGAATGAATGATGTTGTCTTTCGCCGAGTTGTCGGCGTGTTACTGCTTTTGCTTGGCTTTTACACGCTTGCGCGAGCGGTGTAGCGGGCCGCCGTCATTCGACGGCGGCCCGCGACCGATCTATTCGCAGCCGGACTGAATGCCGTGGTCTGTTTGACGATTGGCGTTAGCGCCTGGCGGGCAGTTCGCGCTCACGCCGAGCAACGATGAAGTCTGCCCGTTCGTGTAGTTCCCGTTGGCGCCAGGGAAACCGAATGCCGTGGAGTCAATGGTCCCCGGTGGAGCAAAGCCCCATGCGTCAACCGGCACTCCGATGCTCGGCAGCCACACCCAGTTGCCCTTGATGATCGGGCCAGGACCTGTCGGGCTCGGTGCGGCTCGGCTCACGTTGGCGCAGCTGTCGGCCAAGGCTGGAACAGCGGTAATTGCCAAGGACGCGAGAACGACGGACGTCGTGATCAGAAAGCGCTTCATACCCTCTCCCCCATGGATTTGCCGTGACCGTACCCTCTATGCGCGGGTCACGTCCACTTTACTTGCTTCAAGCATCTCGGCAACCCGCTTGTCGTATAGCGCGCCGTATTTCCGAAGCATGCGCGACGCCATGAAGTTGAGCACCGGGGCTTTGATCCCGCGGCTGGTCCACGAGATCGCCGAGTCGACACGCGTCGTCCACGGCCCTTCGGCCTCCGCACGGTCGGTCCGCCAGACGGTGCCGACGAACGGGAATTCGATCTGCATCGTGATCTCCTTCGGCGCATTGCAGCCGAGCACCTTGAATACGGTCTTCTGGTTCTCGCCGTGGATGCAGTGGTACTCAGCTCCAACGAGCGAGCCGCGAGCGCCGGGATGGAAGTCGACGCGTGGCACACCCATCCAGATCTGGCGAAGCTTCGGGTCCGTAAAGTACCGGAACACGTCCTCAGGCGTGCCGGGGAAACGCGCGGTGCTGCGGATCTTCGCCGTCGCGGCATCCACGGTCGGCGTCTCCTCGCTCCACACCGCACTGCGAACCGGCTGGAGATCGAGGTACGAAGCGTCGACCGCACCCAGGTCGTACTGCTGCGGGGCGGCCACGAACTCGGCGCGCACGCTCTCAGGCCACGTTGCGAGGGCAGATGCGGTCGCGAGGAGATATTCGTGGCCCGGCACGGTGTTCTTCAGGAGCCGGTGGACGAGGTTGACGTCGTTGCCGTGAAGCTGCACGCGGCCGGCGACCTCGTACCGCGAGAAAGACCCGCGGTGAACGACGAACTTCAGTCCAAGGTCCTGCACCGTCGCGCACGCGCGACACGGGCACGTCGTCGCCGAGCGGATGTCGCGAAGGCGGCGCTGGAAGACGCGGTACGTCTCCCGGAGCCAGTCGATCACACCAACGTCGGTTCGGTCAGTCGTGCAGCAGAGGGCGTCGCCTTCGACCTGATCGACCGTCAGCTTGCCGCCAAAGCTGCGCGAGATCGCTTCCATGAGCTCGGCGAGGATCTCCTGCGAGTGATCCTGCTCGGTGCCGGCGACAAAGGCCGTGTACCCAGAGATGTCCGCCATGACCAAGAGACCTTCCACCGACCAGATGGTACGAGCGCAGCCTGCGCTCAGATCGCTCTAAGCGCCTCGGAGGCGCAGGCGAAAGCGTGCCCCGCCGCCGCCATCGATGGGGCGCTCAAAGGTCACAGAGCCCCCGTGGGATTCGGCGACATCTTTCACGATCGACAGGCCGAGGCCCGATCCTGGTAGATGCCGCGCGTCGTTCGATCGCCAAAAGCGGTCGAACACCCGGGGAGCGTCCTCCGCGGCGATGCCCGGACCGTGGTCACGCACGGAGATCTCGCCGTTCGCGACGGATACGTCGACGGTCGAGCCAGGCGGGCTGTACTTCGCAGCGTTGTCCAGAAGGTTCGTGATCGCGCGAGCGACACGAACCTTCACGCCGTTGATCGACGATGGCGCGGAAGTCACGTTGAACCGCACCTTCGGATAACGGAAGGACACGTCATCCACGACCTCGTGCACGACCTCGTCGAGCTGAAGCTGCTCGAACGGCATGGGCGTCTCCTCGTCGCGCGCGACCTCGATCAGATCCCCGACGAGCGTGGTTAGGCGCTCCATCTGCGTGACCAGATCACCGAGCAGCTGCTGCCGCTCGACAGGGTCGGTCGGCTGTCCGCGCTCGAGGAGCTCGAGGTTGGTGCGGAGGCTTGTGAGTGGAGTGCGCAGCTCGTGCGATGCGTCGGCGACGAGCTGACGTTGCGAGCGCAGCGAGGTCTCGAGCTGCCCAAGCATCGCGTCGAAGCTCGTGCCGAGCCGGCTGAGCTCGTCGCGACCGCGTTCGGCGACGCGACGCGAAAGGTCGCGCGTCTTCGTCACCTCTTCGACAGTCGCGGTGAGCCGCTTCACGGGTGCCAGCGCGGCACGCCCGATGAGCGCGCCGAGGCCAGCGGCCAGCAGGATGGCGCCCGCGGCGAAGGCGATGAGCAAGAGACGTGTCTGCGCGAGCGCCGCGTCGATCCCGGTCGGGGCGAGGTCCTGGACGACTTCGATCGCGCCACCGCCCTGGATCGGCACGACCCAAACGGCAAGCCGCGTGTCTTGCGCGTCGGCTGTGGCAAAGAACGCGCCGCGCTTGCCGCTGGCGACGTCCTTTACCTCCTGAAAGACGAGCCCGGTGTTTGGTGTTTCGAAGTCGGTTCTGAAGATTGCGCCGGTGGCGGTGATTATCTGGGCGTACATGTCCGGCCTTCCCGTCATCAACTGCGATGGCGGACCGAAACCGCGCCTGCCGTCACCAGGGCCTGGGCCCCCGCGGGCTGCGTTCTGCGCCGCGGCCTGCAGGTTCAGCTCGACCTGGTGCATCAGCTGGTCCTGCACCACGAAATACATCGCCACCGACGCGCCGATCGCCGCGACCGCCACCGCAGCTGCGGTGAACAGCGTCACCCGAAGTCGAAAGCTCAAGGTTCCTTCATGACGTAGCCGACCCCGCGCACCGTCTGGATCACTCGCGCCTCGCCGCCCATCTCGAGCTTCCGACGGAGATAACCGACGTAAACGTCGAGCGAGTTGGAATCGGGACCGAAGTCGTACCCCCAGACGCGGTCGAAGATGACGTCGCGCGGAAGGACCTTCCGGGGGTTGGCGATGAAGAGCTCCAGGAGCGAGTACTCCGTGCGCGTCAGCGGGATGAGGCGGTCGCCGCGGCGGCATTCCATAGCGTCGCGATCGAGCGAGATGTCCAGGAAGCGGAGCACGCCGCGCGCTTTCGCGCCGTCGTCGCCGCGACGCCCAAGGGCTCGGATGCGCGCGAGCAGCTCGTCGAGAGCGAACGGTTTGACGAGATAATCGTCGGCGCCGGCGTCGAGACCTTCGACGCGATCGCGGACGGCGGCGCGCGCCGTGAGCATGAGTACGGGCACCTGATTGCCTGATGCCCGGAGGCGGCGGCAGACCTCGACGCCGTCGAGGCCGGGCAGACCGAGATCGAGCACCACGGCGTCGTAGGGGTTGGTCATCGCGAGCTCCAGGCCGGCCGGGCCCTCCCTGGCCAGATCGGCCTTGTGGCCCGCCCCGCGCAAAGCGCGCTCGACGGCATCCCTCACAGCGGGCTCGTCTTCGACCAAAAGGACGCGCATTGGTGTCGAGTTTACGAGCGGGTGCGGTAAGAACGGCCTAAGGAACAGCGTCCTTAGCGAACTCTTGGAATCCTTTCATGCAACGAACGGGCGCCGACCGTTTGCTAGTCATGTACAGACCTCGGAAAGGGGATCGCGTGAACGCAATACAACCAGCGAAGGCACTTCTCATCGCGGCGGTCATCGGGCTCGGCCTCTCAGGCGGGTTCGCGGCGGCCGCCTTCCTACCGGGCGGTAGCGCCCCGGCGGCGGTCTCCCAGATCTGGGATCAGACCGTCGGACAGATGTTCGGCAACGGCCTCGGCGAGAAAGGCTCGTACATCACGGCCGCGGCGACCTACATCGGGATCACCGAGGCCCAGCTCCGGACCGAGCTCGGAACGGACAAGAGCCTCGCCGACGTGGCGATCGCGCACGGAAAGACCCGCGACGGACTCATCGCCGCTCTCACGGCGGCGCAGCAGCAGAACATCGCGACCCTCGTCGACCAGAAGGGCATCGGCGCCCGTCCCAACCCGGCGAACGGCTACGGTCCTGGACCGGGCTTCGGCCGCGGACCCGGTGACCGCAACTTGATCGGCGACTCGGACGCGGCCGCGGCGACATACCTCGGCACGACCGAGGCCGACCTCGAGACGAAGATGCGCGCGGGTCAGACGCTGGCGCAGATCGCGAACGCGACCGCGGGCAAGAGCCGCGATGGTCTCCTGAACGCGCTCGTCGCCGACGCGACCGCCAAGATCGACGCCGCCCAGAAAGCCGGCACGATCACCGCGGATCAGGCGACCCAGCTCAAAGCGAACCTCTCGACGCGCCTGTCGCAGCTCGTCGACAACACTGGTCCATTCCCCGGGCGGCGTGGCCGCTAGCCGCAACCGCTTGGCTTCTTCCGCAGACGGTGCGGGACTCACCGGGTCCCGCACCGTCCCCGTTTGGATGCTCAAGCTGACCGCCGTTGGGACGGTGTTGAACGTGTTCTTCTTTGGCTTCGGCTATGCGAACGCGAACGTGAAGCAAATCGCCGCACCTCTCCAGCCTCCAGTCGTGAACACGTCGGCGACGCGCGCGGCGCCGACTCCCGCGCCCACACCAGCTCTCACGCTCCGGCGCGGAGTGCGCACGACGACAGGCGCAGCAATTACGAACACGAGACACTCCTAGAGCCGCGTGGCGCCCGCGGGTGTCGGGGGGCGCGGCTTGAGCAGCGTCGGGGTCTTCTGAGCGAGCGGCCCCTGGCGGACGGTCCATCGCGATCCCACCGGGGCCGAGCGAAGAAGACCCCGGCGCTGAACAACCCGAGCCCGGGGACAGGACCCGCGGGTGACAGTTCGCTAAGTGAATGAGACGTGGCAGTGAGTGCAGCTCTTTGGGTTCAGGCCGTTCAAGTGCGCCCCGCAGACGGGGCATCGCCAATTGAATCGGCTGAATGCGATTGCGGCGAGTACGAAGAGGAAGGCCGAGGTATACGGAACCTCCTGGGGCAAGCCAACAAGTGCCGCGGCGATGGCGGTGATGATCCCAAGCGCGACAAGAACGATCGTGATCGGCAGCTGTCGAGCGCGGAGCGAGCGGTAGGCGCGCAGGACCTCGGCATGCTCCGCGGCGGCGCCCTTCGCGCGCAGGCCTGCTCTGCGAAATGGCGACGCCATGAGCGCGCGACCGAGGAGCGTGAGATAGCGCTCGATTCCGGCGATCCACACGAGCCAGGTGATCCATCCGACCGCGAGACCCAGCTCCTGCAGAAACAGCGGAAGGTTGTAGGCCGTGTGGAAGCTCGCCGCGAGCAGGATGCCACCCACGAGCATCCTGCCGGAGCCTTTCTCGAGATAGTGGCGTGAGAGGAACCAGCCGGTGATCCCCGACCACGTGATGTGGCCGATCGTGCTGAGCAGCGCGCGAAGCGGCGCCGTCACGAGAAACGCGTTGATGAGCGCGAGCGGGACGCCCGGCCGCGTCGAGTCGGCGATCAGGCCGAAGTAGGTGTTGAGGATGTACACGACGTTCTCTCCCGCAGAGAAGCCGATCGCCGCGGTGCTCATGTAGATCATCCCGTCGACCGGCTCGTTGAACGCGGGATCGCCGCGCACGCGGCTTGAGACCACGACGTACTTCATGACCTCCTCGTTCAACGCCGAAAGGGCGACAAGTGCAAATAGCAGGATCGCCGCAAGGAAGAGGGCGCCCTCACGCTGCGCGGTGTCGATCGACGGGGCGAAGAGATGAGCGATCAGGATGTTCATCCCGGAGGCCCACGGACCCGCGGCGAGTCCCCACAGAAACAGCCGGGCGATGAGCGTCTTCGGCTCCGGCTCATAGCGATCGCGGCGATAGATGAACACGATCCAGAGCAGCGCGGGGACGAACGCGGCGACGAACGCCAGCAAGACGACCGTCACGGCGGCATCCTATTCGCGTGCCTCCGAATGTCGCCCGAGCTATCGGCGACCGCCTCCGCGCAGCGGGCGTCAGGCACGTGTTCGGGCATCCCGGCGGGGAGGTCATCGACCTCATCGAAGGACTCCGTCAGGCAGGCCTCGAGTTCGTGCTGACCAAACACGAGACGGCCGCCGCATTCATGGCTGAGGCAACAGCGACCCTCACCGGCATTCCGGGTGTGTGCCTCGGCACGCTCGGCCCCGGTGCGACGAATCTCGTGACCGGAGTCGCGCAGGCCTACCTCGACCGCGCTCCCGTGATCGCGCTCAGCGGCCAGCTACCGACGGAGCGATATGAGGTCGCGACCCACCAGCGTCTGGATCTGAAGGGACTCTTCGCCCCGATCACCAAGTGGCAGGCCACCCTCAGCGCCGGGAATGCGGCCGCGGTGGTCGAGCGGGCGCTACGGGTGGCTACGCGCGCACGCCGCGGTCCGGTCTACCTCGAGGTGCCGAGCGACGTCCCAAAGCAGGAGACGGTCAACGTAGCGCTTCCGCGCTTCGCGACGGAGCACGTGCCTGCGATCGACGACGACGCGGTCCGTGCCGCGGCGGCTCGCCTGCACGACAGCGAGCGCCCGCTCCTTCTCGTGGGAATGGACGCCAACAACGATGCCGTACCGGGGCCACTCCGGCGTCTCGCCGAGGCCTGGCACATGCCGGTGATGGTGAGTCCGAAAGCGAAGGGCGTCTTACGCGAAGACCATCCGCTCTTCGTCGGCACGATCGAAGGTCTCGGTACGGCCTATCTCTACGACTTCATCGACACATGCGACCTCGTGCTCATGGTCGGTCTCGATCCCGTCGAATTCGACCGCGACTGGTCCGCGAAGGCGCGCATCGTCCACATCGGGGTGGTTCCGAATGACGATCGTTACTACGGCAGCGAGGTCGAGATCGTTGGCCCGATTGACGCCGCGATCGAGCGACTGTTCGCAGCGAGCAAGGCCACCCCGAAGGTGGCGCGCGACGAGATCAACGCCTTCCGCGACGCATTCACCTCCCGCGTTCGCGGCAGCGCGAAGGGCCTCACCGCACAGGAGGTGTTGGCCGAGCTGCGCGCCGCGTTGCCGGAGGACGCGCTGGTGACGTGCGACGTCGGCTACAACAAAGCGGTCAGCGCGCAGTGCTGGCCGGCCTATCGGCCGCGGACGTTCTTCGTCTCCAACGGGCTGTCCTCGATGGGCTATGGCTTACCAGCGGCGCTCGCGCTCAAGCTGGCCGATCGCACGAGACCGGTGGCGTGCGTGCTCGGGGACGGCGGCTTCGCGATGGCGATGGCCGAGATCGAGACGGGTACGAGGCTCGGACTCGGGGTAAGGGTCATCGTGCTCGCGGACGAGGCCCTCTCTCAGATCAAAGCGGGCCAGGAGCGAAAGGGCTACGCCGTCACCGGCACGACGTTCGGTGCGATCGATTACGAAAAGCTCGGTAGTGCCTTCGGGATCGACGCGCGAACCGTGAGCACCGTCGCCGAATGTCGTGAAGCCTTCCGCGAGACGCCTGGCGATCGTCCGACCCTCATCGCCGCGCGGGTCGACCCCGCGGGTTACCGCGTGGGCTAGTTAGAACGCAGCGACGGCGGGGATGACCTCGCGCGACATGATCTCGAGAGGCGTGATCTTCCAGACGTCCTTCACACCACCCATCGCACTCGAAAAGCCCATCCGAGAGAGGCCGCGGAGCCGCTCCACGATCTGACCGACATTCTCACCGCGGTCGCCGACGTCAAAACCGAACATCGTCGTCTTCTCGATCTCGTCGTAGTTCCGCTTGTAGCGTTCGCAGTGACGCTTCAGCACGTCGAGCTTATGCCCGACCTGCGGCGTCGGAAAGAGATTGCACGCATCCGCATATTTGGCGACGAGGCGAAGAGTCTTCTGCTCGCCCATGCCGCCGATCATGATCGGCGGATGCGGCCGCGTGAGGCTCTGGGGCGAGCTCAGCGGGCGCTCGAACGTGAACTTTTTGCCCTCGAGACGAGACTCGTCGCCCTTCCACACCTGCAAGCACAGGCGGAGGGTGTCCTCGAGCCACTCGAACCGCTCGGCGACGGGCTGAAACGGGATGCCGAGGCTCTTCGCCTCGTATTCGTTCCACCCCGCACCGATGCCGAGCATCCCGCGGCCCCCGGACAGCACGTCCAGTGTCGTGACGATCTTCGCGATGACGCCCGGGTACCTGTAGACGGCGCCCGTGACGATCGTCACGAGCCGCGCACGGGACGTGTTCGCGGCGAGGTAGCCGAGGGTGGTGTAGGCCTCGAGCATGTCCTGCTCGGGCGGACCGATCGATTGGATCTGGAAGAAGTGATCCATCACGCCGATGAGGTCGAACCCGCCTTGGTCGGCGGTGCGCGCGATCTTCGTAAGCGTCGGACCGATCTCTTTCGCGCCGCCAGGCCACGTGAAGAACGGGATTTGGAGGCCGATCTTCATCGCGGCGCGGCCTTTCGGAACCGCAGAGTCGTCCACGTCTCGTCGATCTTCGCGAACCCGACCGGCCGATACCCTTTCTCGCCCGTGATCTCGCCGAGCACGTCCCGGTGCTTCCACCACGGTGTCGCCGGCAGATCGGTGACTGCCTTGGTCTTGCCGCCCTTGGGGTAGGCGACCCAGAGGATGCCGTCGGGCTTCGCGGCGCGGATCGCGCGCGGACCGAGCCGCCGCAGCTCCGCAGAATTCGCGGCGAAGAACTGGACGAAGTCCAGATCCTTGGAGGGCCGCGCGCGGATCTTCGTCCCATCCGGCAACGGCTCGAGCCGTCGAAGATAGCCGGGAGGTGGATTCAGGATCGCGGCGCGCATGCCTGGAGCGAGGCGAAGTCGCCGGGAGAGTGCCGTCGGCGTACTAGCCGACCTTTACGCGATCCGCGAAGTACTTGCGGACCTTCTGCACCTTGGGTGCGGCGTTGTAGACGATGTATGGCTGTGACGGATTGCGCTCCGCATAGTCCTGGTGGTAATCCTCTGCCTTGTAGAACCGATCGAGCGGAATCACCTCGGTGACGACGGGCGCGTCGAAAACCTTCGCCTCGTCGATCTGAGCGATGTACGCATCCGCCACACGCCGCTGCGCATCGTCCGCGTAGAAGATCACCGAGCGGTACTGCTTTC
>VBDV01000043.1 GCA_005882765.1 Chloroflexota bacterium
TGCGCTGGATCATCCAGGCAGCGCGCAAGCGCCCCGGCAAGTCGATGTCCGAGCGGCTCGCGGGAGAGCTCATGGACGCGATGAACAACACCGGCGGCGCCGTCCGGCGCAAGGAAGAGACCCACAAGATGGCGGAGGCCAACAAGGCCTTCAGTCATTACAAGTGGTAGCGATGATCGAAGCGAAACCCATCAAAGGTCAGGCCCCCAGGCGCGACTATCCCCTCGAGCGATACCGGAACATCGGGATCATCGCGCACATCGACGCGGGCAAGACCACCGTGACCGAGCGGATCCTGTTCTTCACCAAGAAGATCTACAAGATCGGCGAGGTCCACGACGGCGCCGCGACGATGGACTGGATGCCGCAGGAGCAGGAGCGAGGCATCACGATCACGGCCGCCGCTACGACGTGCTTCTGGAACGACCACCGCATCAACATCATCGACACGCCCGGCCACGTCGACTTCACCGTTGAGGTGGAGCGGTCGCTCCGCGTCCTTGACGGTGCGGTCGTCGTGTTCGACGGCGTCGCCGGCGTGGAGCCGCAGTCCGAGACCGTCTGGCGCCAGGCCGACAAGTACGGCGTCCCGCGCATCTGCTTCATCAACAAGCAGGACCGGATGGGCGCGGACTTCCAGCGCTCCGTCGACATGATCGTCGACCGCCTCGGCGCGAACCCCGTCGTCATCCAGCTTCCGATCGGGAGTGAGGACAAGTTCAAAGGTGTCATCGACCTCATCGAGATGAAGGCCCTCTACTGGGAAGGCGACGAGACTGTCGCTCCTGAGACCCGCGAGATTCCGGCGGACATGAAGGAAGCCGCGGAGACGGCGCGCGAGGCCATGGTCGAGAAGGTCGTGGAGACCGACGATGCCCTCCTCCACCGCTACCTCGAGGAGCACCACATCACGCCGGACGAGCTCCGCAGGGCTCTGCGCGCTGCAACGATCGCGACGAAGGTCGTGCCGGTCCTCACCGGCGCCGCGCTTCGCAACAAGGGCGTGCAGCCCCTCCTCGACGCCATCGTCGCGTATCTGCCGTCGCCGCTCGATGTTCCGCCGGTCACCGGCATAGACCCGAAAACGGGCGCGGAGCTCGTGCGGCGCCCGACCGACGACGATCCGTTCAGCGCGCTCGCCTTCAAGATCGCGAGCGACCCGTTCGTCGGAAAGCTCGCGTTCTTCCGCGTCTACTCGGGCGTGCTTCGCTCGGGCGACACGATCATGAACGCGACGAAGGACCGCAAGGAGCGGATCTCGCGCATCCTCCTCATGCACGCCAATCACCGCGAAGAAGTCGAAGAGGTCGCAGCCGGCGACATCGCCGCCGCGGTCGGTCTGAAGCAGACCTTCACCGGCGACACGCTGAGCGATCTGGAGAAGCCCGTGATCCTCGAATCGATCAAGTTCCCCGAGCCAGTCGTGCAGATCGCGGTCGAGCCGAAGACCAAGGCCGACGAGGAGAAGATGTCGCTCGCCCTCGCGCGTCTTGCCGAGGAGGATCCGACCTTCCGCGTCCACACCGACCAGGAGTCGGGCCAGACGCTCATCTCCGGCATGGGCGAGCTGCACCTCGAGGTGATCGTCGACCGCATGCTGCGTGAATTCCGCGTCGCCGCGAACGTCGGCCGGCCGCAGGTCGCGTACCGCGAGGCGCTGACCAAGCCCGCGCAGGGCGAGGGCCGCTACGTCCGTCAGTCGGGCGGCAAGGGCCAGTACGGCCACGTGATCGTCGACTTCGAGCCGCTCGAGCGAGGCACAGGCTTCGAGTACGAGTGGGGGATCCGTGGGGATCGCTTGTCGAAGGACTGGCAGAAGGCCGTCCAGCAGGGCATCAAAGAGGCCATGGAGAACGGCGTCATCGCGGGCTACCCGATGGTCGACCTGCGGGCCACCGTCGTGGACGGCTCGCAGCACGAGGTCGACTCCAACGAGATGGCCTTCAAGATCGCGGGCTCGATGGCGCTCAAAGCTGCCGTTCCAAAGGCAGGTCCGGTGATCGTCGAGCCGATCATGAAGGTCGAGGTCATCGTTCCCGAGGAGTTCATGGGCGAGGTTATCGGCGACCTCAACAGCCGGCGTGGCCACGTCCAGGGGACCGAAGACCGGGCGAACGCTCGAGTGATCGCTGCGATGGTGCCGCTCGCGCAGATGTTCGGCTACGTGACCGACCTGCGGTCGAAGACACAGGGCCGCGGTTCGTACTCGATGGAATTCGACCACTACGAAGTCCTGCCGCAGAACCTTGCGGACCAGGTCATCAACAAGAAGTAGAGAGACAAAGGGGAGGGTCAAGATGGCAAAGAAGAAGTTCGAGCGAACCAAGCCGCACGTGAACGTGGGGACGATCGGTCATATCGACCACGGCAAGACCACGCTCACCGCGGCCATCACCAAGACCCTCTCGCTGAAGGGCGGGGCGGAGTTCCGGGCCTTCGACACCATCGACAACGCCCCCGAGGAGCGCGAGCGCGGCATCACCATCTCGATCGCGCACGTCGAGTACGAGACCGACAAGCGCCATTACGCCCACGTCGACTGCCCGGGTCACGCCGACTACATCAAGAACATGATCACCGGGGCCGCGCAGATGGACGGCGCGATCCTCGTCGTGAGCGCGGCGGACGGCCCGATGCCGCAAACGCGCGAGCACATTCTGCTTGCGCGTCAGGTGGAAGTGCCGCAGGTCGTGGTCTTCCTGAACAAGGTCGACATGGTCGACGACGAGGAGCTGCTCGAGCTCGTGGAGCTCGAGGTCCGTGAGCTTCTGACCAAGTACGGCTACAAGGGCGACGAGACGCCGATCATCCGCGGCTCGGCGCTCAAGGCCCTCGAGAGCACGTCCAAGGACGTCAACGCGCCCGAATTCAAGTCGATCCTCGACCTCATGAACGCGGTCGACACCTACATTCCGACGCCGGTCCGGGCCAAGGACAAGCCGTTCCTCATGCCGATCGAGGACGTCTTCGGCATCAAGGGCCGCGGAACCGTCGCGACCGGCCGCGTCGAGCGCGGCATCGTGAAGGTCGGCGAGGAGATCGAGATCGTCGGCATCCGCGACGCGAAGAAGTCCGTGGTCACGGGCGTCGAGATGTTCCGCAAGCTGCTGGACCAGGGCGAGGCCGGCGACAACATCGGCCTGCTCCTGCGAGGCTTGGAGCGCGAGGACATCGAGCGCGGCCAGGTCATCGCCAAGCCCGGCAGCGTCAAGCCGCACACGACCTTCAACGCCGAGGTGTACGTGCTTTCAAAGGAAGAGGGCGGCCGACACACGCCGTTCTTCTCGGGATACCGCCCGCAGTTCTACGTGCGCACGACAGACGTGACCGGCGAGGCGAAGCTCGCCACGGGCACGGAGATGATCATGCCGGGCGACAACTCGACGCTCGAGGTCACCCTGATCACGCCGATCGCACTCGAAGAAGGCCTTCGCTTCGCCATCCGCGAGGGCGGCCACACCGTCGGCGCCGGCGTCGTGACGAAGGTGATCGCGTAATGGCGAAGCAGCGCATCCGGATACGCCTCAAGGCGTACGACCACAAGCTCATCGACCAGTCCGCGGCGCAGATCGTCGAGACCGCGCAGCGGACGGGGTCGACGGTCACCGGTCCGGTCCCGCTGCCGACGCGCATCGAGAAGTTCACGGTCATCAAGAGTCCATTCATCTACAAGGACTCCCGCGAGCAGTTCGAGATCCGCACGCACAAGCGCCTCATCGATATCAACGATCCGTCGCAGAAGACCGTCGACGCCCTCATGAAGCTGAACCTTCCGGCGGGCGTCGACATCGAGATCAAGCTCTAAAGGCAAAAGAGATGACCGACGAGACGAAAGTGGAAGAGAAGGACGATCAGGCAGAGGCGACCAACGCTGCCCCGGCCCTTAAGAAGCCGGTGCTCCTCGGTCGCAAGCTCGGCATGCTCCAGCACTTCAAGGAAGACGGCTCGGTCGTGGCGGCGACGATCATCGTCGCCGAGGCGAACGTGGTGACGTACGTCCGTACGAAAGAGCGGGACGGGTACAGCGCCATCCAGCTCGGCTTCGGTCGCGCCAAGAATCCCGACCGCATGACCAAGGCCGAGCTCGGGCATCTGGGGGACCTGCCGCCGATGCGCGTGCTCCGGGAGGTCCGGCTCGACGACATCGACGGGTTCGCGACCGGTCAGGAGATCGGCGTCGACCGCTTCACGCCGGGCGACAAGGTCCACGTGAGCGGCGTCTCGAAAGGGAAGGGGTTCCAGGGTCCCGTGCACCTGCATCACTTCACGCGGGGACCGAAGTCCCACGGCTCGGACCACCTGCGCCGACAGGGCTCGGTGGGCTCGGGCACGACTCCCGGGCGGGTGCTGAAGGGGCTGCGGATGGCCGCTCACCAGGGTGCGGACAAGGTCACCGTCCGGAACCTCGAGATCCTCCGCTCGGATCCCGCGCGCTCGCTCCTCGTCATCGCCGGCGCTGTGCCGGGTGGAAAGAACGGCATCGTCATGGTGAGGAAGGCCTGATGGCGGACAAAGAGAAGGACCGAAAGTTGGCCACGCCGGCGGCGAAGAAAGCCGCTCCGGTGAAGGCCACGGCCGCGAAGGCCACCGCCGCGAAGGCGCCGACCGCGACGACTGCGAAGGCAGCCGCCAAACCGGCCGCGGCGAAGGCGAAGGCGCCGGCGAAGCGTGCGGTCGCGCGTCCCGTGACCCGCGTCGTTCGTCCAGAACCGCCGCGCGAGGAACGCCGCGAGCGCAAGGAAGAACCCCGGGAGGCCCCGCGTCCGAAGGTCGAGGTGCGCGCGCTGCCCACGGCGCCCGCCGGCCACGCGCCGATCATCAAGGCGGACGGCAGCTCCGACGGCTCGGTGGAGCTTCCGGCGGCGATCGTCTCGCCGGCGAAACGGCGCGGGGTGTTGTTTCAGGCTCTGCTCGCTTCCCTCGCGAACAAGCGACAGGGCACGAGCGCGACGAAGAACCGCTCGCGCGTTTCGGGCGGCGGCGCGAAGCCATGGCGTCAGAAGGGCACGGGCCGCGCGCGACAGGGCTCGACCCGCTCGCCGCAGTGGCGCCACGGAGGGGTGGTGTTCGGCCCGAACGGCCGCCGCTACAACCAGCGCATGCCCGCGAAGATGCGCCACGCGGCGTTCGCCGAGGCGCTCGCGGCGCACGCCGCGACCGGGCACATGCTCGTCGTTGACGAGCTTCGGTTCGATGGCGACAAGCCGCGCGCGCGTGACGTCGTCGAGTGGCTCGCTCGCGTGGGTCAGACCGGCCGCGCCGTGCTCGTGACCGCGCAGACGGACGAGCGCGTCGGCCGCGCCACAGCGAATCTCAAGGAGATCGACATCCGCACGCCCGGAACGCTCCGCCTCGCCGACGTTCTCCGCGCGGAAACGGTCCTCGTCCTTCGTCCGGCGCTCGACGCGCTGGCGGCACGTGCGACCGTCGCGACCGTGGAGCGGGCGGACTAAGAATGAGCATCAAAGGAAACACGATCCTCATCCGTCCGGTGATCACCGAGCGTTCGATGAGCCAGACCAACAGCGGTCGGTACACGTTCGCGGTGGCGAAGGGCGCGACGAAGCGCGACATCGCCGACGCGGTCGCCGACGCGTTCAAGGTCGACGTGCTCGCGGTGAACGTGATCCACGTCCCGGGCAAGTCGCGCCGACTTGGACGGCGCATCGGGCACCGTCCTGACTGGAAGAAGGCCGTCGTCACCATCGGCGAGGGCCAGCGCATCGAGAAGTACTTCGTGGAGGGCGTGTAGTGCCGCTCAAGCAGTACAAGGCCACGTCGCCGGTGCGGCGCTTCCGCCAATCCGCTTCGTTCGAGGAGCTGACCAAGGGCAAGAAGCCGGAGCGAAGCCTCACCGAGCGGAAACTGCGTCACGCTGGGCGCAACGCGCAAGGCCGCGTCACGACGCGCCATCGCGGCGGTGGAGAGAAGCGCAACTACCGTATGGTCGACTTCAAGCGCGACAAGGACGGCATTCCCGCCACGGTGAAGGCGATCGAGTACGACCCGAACCGCTCGGCGCGCCTCGCGCTCCTCTTCTATAAGGACGGCGAGAAGCGCTACATCATCGCGCCGCAAGACCTGCGGGTCGGCGACCCGGTCATTTCCGGACCGGACGCCGAGGCGCGCGTCGGCAACTGCCTGCCGCTCGAGCACATCCCGACCGGAACGCAGATCCACGGGATCGAGCTCCAGCCTGGCCGCGGAGCGCAGCTCGTGCGCGCCGCGGGCGGTGCGGCGCAGCTCGTCGCGAAAGAGGGCGAGTACGCCCAGATCCGCCTGCCGTCCGGCGGCATCCGCGTCGTTCACGTCCGCTGCCGCGCGACCGTCGGTCAGATCGGCAACGTCGAGCACGAGAACCAGAAGGTCGGTGGCGCCGGGCACAAGCGGCACATGGGCTGGCGTCCGGCCGTTCGCGGCGTCGTGATGTCGCCCCGCGACCACCCGCACGGCGGCGGCGAGGCCAAGTCACCCGTGGGCGGGCAGGCCCAGACGCCGTGGGGCAAACCGGCCATGGGCCTCAAGACACGCAACAACCCCCGCACCGATCGGTTCGTGACCGAGCGGCCGCCGAAGAGGAAATCGAAATGAGCCGCTCAGTAAAGAAGGGACCCTTCGTCGAGAAGTCCCTCAAAGAGAAGATCGACATCTTGAACTCCCGCAACGAGAAGAAGGTCGTGAAGACCTGGTCGCGCCCGTCGATGATCCTGCCGATCATGGTCGGGCACACCATCGCGGTGCACGACGGCCGCCGTCACGTGCCCGTCTTCATCACCGAGAACATGGTCGGCCACCGGCTCGGCGAGTTCGCCGCAACGCGCAACTTCCGTGGACACGGTCGCGCCATCGCGGCGGCCGAGGCTGCGAGCGCGACGGCCGCGCCGGGAGCCGCAGCGCCCGCAGGTGGTGCCGGCGCGCCCGAGCGCTCGACGAACGTGCGGGCGGGTGCCTGAGGTGGAAGTGAAGGCGTCGGCTCGCTTCCTGCGGCTCTCCCCGAGGAAAGCGCGTCTTGTGACCGACCTCATCAAGGGAAAGAGCGCCGAGGAGGCGATCGCGATCCTCGAGAACCTTCCGAAGTCGACGTCGCTGCCGCTCGGCCGCGTCGTGCGCTCGGCCATCGCCAACGCCGAGAACAACTTCAACCTGACGCTCGAGAACCTGTACGTGAAGCGCGCCATCGCGAACGAGGGCCCGCGCATGAAGCGCGTGTGGTACCGCGGCCGCGGCCGTCGCGATCTCAAGGTGCACCGCATGGCGCATCTCGAGGTCGTGCTGGACGAGAGAGGAAGCTAAGTAGTGGGTCAGAAAACTCATCCGATCGGGTTCCGCCTCGGTTTCACGAAGACGTGGAACGCGAAGTGGTTCGCGAACAAGAAGAACTACCCGGTCCTTCTCAAGGAGGACATCGGGATCCGCAACGCGATCCGCGGACGCCTGCGCGATGCCGCGATCGCCCGTATCGACATCGAGCGGTCGGCGAACCAGGTGACCGTCACCATCCAGACGGCCAAGCCGGGCGTGGTGATCGGAAAAGGCGGCGCGAAGGTCGAGGAGCTCCGCCAGGTCCTCGGGAAGATGACCGGCAAGATGGTGAAAGTGAACATCTTCGAGATCCGCTACCCGGAGCTCGACGCGTACCTCATCGCCGAGAACGTCGCGCAACAGCTCGAGCGGCGCGTGTCCTTCCGTAAAGTCCTGAAGCAGACCGTGCAGCGCTCGATGAAGTCGGGCGCGAAAGGCGTACGCGTCGCTGTCTCCGGACGCCTCGGTGGCGCCGAGATGAGCCGGCGCGAGTGGGAGCGCGAGGGGCGCGTTCCGCTGCACACGCTTCGCGGCGACATCGAGTTCGGGCGTGCGACCGCGAAGACGACGTACGGCACGATCGGAGTGAAGGCGTGGGTCTACAAGGGCGAGATCGAGCCCGCCCCGCGCCAGGTCACGCAGACGAGCGCGCCGGCCGCGGCGGTGCAACGTCCGCCCGCTCCGGCCGCACCGCCTCCGCCACCCGTGCCTCAGCCGGCGAGGGTCGGCTAGATGCTCCAACCAAAGCGGCTCAAGCACCGCAAGTTCCAGCGTGGCCGGATGAAGGGCGCGGCGCAGCGTGGCAACCGGATCACGAAGGGCGACTACGCCCTCAAGGCCATGGAGCCGTGCTGGATGACGGCCCGCCAGATCGAAGCGGCCCGGCGCGCGGTGACGCACCACTTCAAGCGGGGTGGGGCGGTCTGGATCAACGTGTTCCCCGACAAGCCCGTCACCAAGAAGCCCGCCGAGGTGCGGATGGGATCGGGCAAGGGTGCGCCCGACCACTGGGTGGCCGTGGTGCGACCGGGGCGCGTCATCCTCGAGGTCGGCGGCGTCAGCCGCGCGCTCGCGAAAGAGGCGCTGCGGCTTGCGGCCTACAAGCTCCCGATCAAAACGCAGTTCATCGCGAGAGAGGAGGCTGGGGCGGATGAAGGACATGCGGCGGCTGTCTGACAACGAGATCGCGGACCAGCTGCGCGGCGCACGTGAAGAGCTTTTCGATGCGAAGTTCAAGCTCGCCACGCGCCAGCTCAAGAACTTCCGCACCATGCCGCAGGCGCGGCGCAAGATCGCTCGCCTCCTCACGGTGATGCGCGAGCGAACGACTGAGAGTGACACCAGTGGCTGAGAAGACCGAGAAGAAGACGGCGACGAAAACGACGACGACGCGCGCCAAGGCGCCCGCGAAGACACGCGCGGCGGCGGCGAAAGCCCCCGCGGCAGCGGCGAAGGCGCCGGCGAAAGCCGCGGTCGCCGCGCGTCCGGTCGGCAAGCGCACGGTCGCGCGCAAGCGCGTGGCGCCGGTGCCCGCTGCGGCCGGCGAGAAAGAACAGTTCACCTGGCGGCGGCTGCGTCGCAAGACCAAGGTCGGCGTTGTCGTCTCCGCGAAGATGGCCAAGACGATCATCGTCGAGGTCGGCCGTTTCCGCGAGCACCCGCTCTATAAGAAGATGATCCGGCTGCGCAAGCGCTTCGCGGCGCACGACGAGGCCGGCGAGGCCAAGGCAGGCGACCTCGTGCGCATCCAGGAGAGCCGACCGTTCAGCGCAACGAAGCGCTGGCGGCTCGTCGAGGTGATCTCGCGCGCCGGTGAGGCCGGAGCGGCGGCCCCTCGCGTCGCCGACATCGAGAAGGCGCTCGAGGAGCAGGAAGGCGTGACCGACATCCTCACGCCCGAACGCGAAGAAGAAGAGCAAGAGGCAGCAGAGGAGAACGCGGAAGAGTGATCCGGCCGTACACCAGGGTCCGTTGCGCGGACAACACCGGGGCACGTGAGCTCTCGGTGATCCGTGTGCTGGCGTCGTCCACGGGGACGACCGCCGAGATCGGCGACGTCTTCATCGCCGCGGTGAAGAACGCCATCCCGAACTCCGGCGTGAAGAAGGGCGAGGTCGTGCGCGCGGTCGTCGTGCGGCAGACGAAGGAATACCGCCGCACCGACGGCTCGATGATCCGTTTCGACGACAACGCCGCCGTTCTTCTGAACCCGCAGAACCAGCCGCGCGGGACCCGCATTTTCGGCCCCGTGGCCCGCGAGCTTCGCGAGCGCAACTTCATGAAGATCGTTTCGCTCGCACCGGAGGTCCTCTAGACATGGCGAGTGGCATGCGCCTGCGCAAAGGCGACGAGGTGATGGTCATCACGGGCAAGGACCGCGGCAAGCGCGGCCGCGTCCAGGAAGTACGGCCGCGCGATCGGACCGTGATCGTCGCCGGCGTCAACATCGCCAAGCATCACACCAAGGCGAACCCGACGAAGAACCAAAAGGGCGGGATCATCGAGCAGCCGATGCCGCTCGGCCTCGGCAAGGTCATGGTCGTGTGCCCTCACTGTGGGAAGCCCACGCGCGTCGCCCATCGGATGGACGAGGACACCAAGGAGCGCGTGTGCAAGCACTGCGGCGAGGCGATCGTCGTGGAGGAGCCAAAGTGAGCGAGACACGGCTTCGCAGGGGCGAGCGAACACGACCAGCCATGAGCGAGTCTCCGCGGCGAAGCCGCGAGATTGAGCAGGAGCCCAAGTAGATGGCGGCGGTGTTGAAGGAGCGGTACGACAAGAACGTTCGCGAGGATCTGCGCAAGCAGTTCAGCTACGGGAACGTCATGCAGATCCCCAAGGTCGAGAAGATCGTCCTCAACATCGGCATGGGCGAAGCCATCGGTAACGCGAAGGCCATGGACGCCGCCGCGGGCGATCTCGCGAAGATCACCGGGCAGCGTCCCGTCGTGACCAAGTCCAAGAAGGCCATCTCGAACTTCCGCTTGCGTGTCGGCATGCCGATCGGCCTCAAGGTGACGCTCCGGGGTGAGCGGATGTGGCATTTCCTCGAGAAGCTCGTGACCGTGGCGCTTCCGCGTATCCGCGACTTCCAGGGCGTGCCGGACAAGAGCTTCGACGGGCGCGGCAACTACTCCCTCGGGCTCAAGGAGCAGCTCGTCTTCCCCGAGATCGAGTACGACAAGATCGACCGGCTGCGCGGCATGGAGATCACGATCTGCACGACGGCGAGGACGGACGAAGAGGCGCGCGCGTTGTTGCGCAGCCTCGGGATGCCGTTCCGCACTGCGTCTTAGGAGGCGGAATGTGGCGAAGAAAAGCCTCATCCTGAAATCACAGCGCACGCCGAAGTTCGCGGTGCGGACGCATCACCGCTGCCAGGTGTGCGGTCGGCCGCGGGGCTTCCTGCGGAAGTTCGGCCTCTGCCGGATCTGCTTCCGCGAGCGCGCGCTCATCGGCGAGCTGCCGGGCGTCACGAAGTCGAGCTGGTGACAGGGGGTTGGTGTTGACCGAAGAGATGACCGCGATGCGCGAACAGCCTGCGGAGACCGCGGAGCGGTCCGAGCGGCCGGCGCGCAAGCCTGCGCCGCCGAAGAAGGTGCGACCGAAGGGGATCGGGATGCCGAACGACCCGGTCGCCGACCTCCTCACGCGCGTCCGCAACGCGGCGGTCGCGCGCCACGAGACCGTGTCCGTCCCGACGAGCCGCATGAAGGCCGAAGTCGCCCGCATCCTGCGGGACGAGGGCTTCATCGCTGGTTACGAGCCGTCGACGAATGCGCGCGAGCTCGTCCTGCGGATGAAGTACATCGGCAAGCTCCCGGCCGTCTCCGGCCTACGCCGCATCTCCAAGCCCGGCCTTCGCGTCTACGCGCGGAAGACCGAGATGCCGCGCGTGCTCGGCGGGCTCGGCGTGGCCATCATCTCGACCTCCTCGGGCCTCATGACTGGCCGCGAAGCGGAGCGCAAGGGCCTCGGCGGCGAGGTCCTGGCGTACGTTTGGTGAGATCGATATGAGCAGGATCGGAAGGCTTCCTGTGGCGATCCCGAGCGGCGTCGACGTGAAGATCGACGGTCAGACTGTGAGCGTGAAGGGGCCGAAGGGCCAGTTGTCGCGGACCTTTCACGAGAACATGAAGATCGGGCGTGACGACGGAAAGATATCGGTCCAGCGGGCCGACGACACCCAGGTGAACCGCGCGCTCCACGGCCTCACGCGGACGCTCATCGCCAACATGGTCACGGGCGTCACGACAGGGTTCGCGAAGGACCTCGAGATCAGCGGCACCGGCTACCGCGCCGTGCTGCAAGGAAAGAAGCTGACGCTCGCGCTCGGCTTCTCGCATCCGATCGAGATCGATCCGCCCGCGGGGGTCACGTTCTCGGTCGAGACGCCGCAGAAGCTCAAGGTCTCGGGCATCGACAAAGAGGCGGTCGGCGAGGTCGCCGCGAAGATCCGCGGGCTCCGCGAGCCCGACCCGTACAAGGCGAAGGGCGTGAAGTACGCCGGCGAGTACATCCGCCGCAAGGCGGGCAAGGCCGGCAAGGTCGGGGCGGCGAAGGCGTAATGGCAAAGCAGACACGGCGCGAAAGCCGGACCAGGCGCCACTCGCGCGTGCGGGAGAAGATCCGCGGGAGCGCGGCTCGTCCACGCCTCGCCGTCTTCCGCTCCATCGAGCACATCTACGCGCAGCTCATCGACGACGACTCCGGCAACACCCTGGTCCAGGCGTCGTCGCGCGACGCGAAAGATGGAAAAGGTAAGAAGAGCGAGCGGGCGAAAACGGTCGGCGCGATGCTCGGCGAGAAGGCGAAGGCCAAGGGCATCGGCGAGGCGGTCTTCGACCGCGGCGGGTACCGCTATCACGGAAGAGTCAAAGCGCTGGGCGACGCCGCCCGAAGCGCGGGGTTGAGGTTTTAAGGCTCGATGCCACGAATTGACGCAAATCGCCTGGAGCTGACCGAACGGGTCGTCCAGATAAACCGCGTGTCGAAGGTCGTGAAGGGCGGGCGGCGCTTCTCGTTCTCCGCGATCGTCGTCGTCGGCGACGGCCGCGGTCACGTCGGCGCGGGTCTGGGCAAGGCCGACGAGGTCCCGGGCGCGATCAACAAGGGTCGCGAGGACGCCAAGAAGCACGTGATGCTCGTTCCGCTCGTCGATCGGACCATCCCGCATCAGGTCGTCGCCGACTTCGGTGCGGCGCGCGTGGTGCTGCGCCCGGCGTCGAAGGGCACCGGCGTCATCGCCGGCGGTTCGGTCCGCGCCGTCGTCGAATCGGCCGGGATCAGCGACATCCTGTCGAAGTCGCTCGGCAGCACCAATCCCGTGAACGTGGTGCGGGCGACGATCAAGGCGCTCTCGCTGCTGCGTTCCGCCGAGACCATTCGCCAAACGCGTGGCCTCCCGGAGCGTGAGGCTCGCGAGCCTGCTGGAGCGGCGTCGTGACCCGTCTCGAGATCCGCCAGCACAAGAGCGCGATCGGCGAGAAGAAGGGCGCGAAGCAGACCCTATCGGCCCTCGGCCTCCGGCGTCCTGGCCACGTCGTATCGCACGACGACTCGCCGTCGCTACGCGGGATGCTTCGCCGGGTCGCCCACCTCATCATCGTCACCGACGAGAAGGACGGGAGCCGCTGATGCGGGAACACCAGGTCGCACGTCCCCGCGGGTCACGGAAGCTGCCGCGTCGTCTCGGTCGTGGCACGTCGCAGGGCCAGGGCAAAACAGCGGGCCGCGGGACGAAGGGCCAACTCGCGCGCACGGGCCCGGGACTCCCGGGGTGGTTCGAGGGTGGCCAGACGCCGCTGCACATGCGCGTCCCCAAGCTCCGCGGCTTCAAGAACCGCTTCCGGAAGACGTTCGTCGCCGTGAACGTGGGTCGTCTCGCCGATTACGCCGCGGAGGGAAAGGTCTCACCCGACACGCTCGCCGCGAAGGGCCTCATCGAGCAGGATGCCCGCATCAAGGTCCTCGGCGACGGCGTGATCGACGCGAAGCTCGAAGTGCACGCGCATTCGGTGTCCGCGACGGCGCGCCAGAAGATCGAGTCCGCCGGCGGCTCCATCGTCATCATCGCCCCCGGGGACTAGCGCATGGGCATGTTCCAGGCGCTCATCGACGCGCTTCGCACCCCGGATCTCCGAAACAAGATCCTCTTCACGCTCGGCATGATCCTGGTCTTCCGCTTCCTCGCACACGTGCCTCTCCCCGGCGTCAACCAGGATCAGCTGAATGCGCTCCTGCAGAGCAGCGCTTTCGTGAACCTGCTTGACCTGTTCTCCGGCGGCGGGCTCGCGCGCTTCTCGATCGTCGCCCTTGGCGTAAACCCGTACATCAACGCCTCGATCATCATGACCCTCCTCAATCAGACGATCCCCGCGCTCGAGCGGCTCTCCAAAGAGGGCGAGTACGGCCGCAACAAGATCAACCAGTACACCCGCGTCCTGACCGTTCCGCTCGCGCTCCTTCAGGGGATCGGCGTCGCGGTCTTCATGCAGAAGCAGGGCGTGCTGAACGCCTTCGGACCGAGCGACCTCGCGACGACGCTCTCGATCCTGGCGTCGCTCACCGCCGGAACGATCATCCTGATGTGGCTCGGCGAGCTCATCAGCGAGCGCGGGATCGGCAACGGGATCAGCTTCATCATCTTCGCGGGCATCGTGGGCCGTCTGCCGAACACGGTCGAGCAGACGCTGCAGGTGCAGCAGAACGCGCTCGCGCTCGGCTCGATCGTGGTCATCGCGGTCCTCGTGATCGCGGCGATCATCTTCATCCAGGAAGGTCAGCGCCGGGTGCCGGTCCAGTACGCGAAGCGCGTTCGCGGCACGCGCATGTACTCCGGCGGCAGCACCTTCATCCCGCTCCGCGTGAACAGCGCCGGGGTCATCCCGATCATCTTCGCGATCTCGATCCTGCTTCTCCCGAATCAGGTCGCGCAGTACTTCACGACGAGCGACACCGAGTGGCTGCGCAACCTGTCGACCGCCATCGTGCAGTTCTTCCAGAACGCGGTGTTCTACAACCTGACGTACTTCATCCTCGTCGTCGCGTTCACCTTCTTCTACACGGCATTCACGTTCGTACCGAACGACGTCGCGGACAACATCAAGCGGTACGGTGGGTTCATCCCCGGCATCCGGCCGGGCCGTCCCACCGCGGAGTTCCTGTCACGCGTGGTAACGCGGATCACGATCGCGGGTGCGCTGTTCCTTGGGGTCGTCGCCGTCATGCCGACGCTCATCGGTGACATCACCGGGGTGCAGACGCTGCGCCTCGGTGGCACGAGCATCCTCATCGTCGTTGGCGTGGTCGTTGAGACGATGAAGCAGCTCGAAGCGCAGCTCCTCCAGCGCAGTTACGAGGGGTTCATTCGTTAGTGGCGGAGAGCGTGTCGGCGCCTGACACTTTCAAGGTCCACGGGACCGGCGGGGACCTCATCTTCATGGGACCGCCCGGGGTGGGGAAGGGCACGCAGGCCAAGGCGCTCGCGCAGGAGAGCGGCTGGATCCATCTCTCGACCGGCGAGCTCTTCCGCGATCACATCCGCCGTGCGACCGAGCTCGGCCGCACGGTGAAGACGTTCCTCGACAAGGGCGAGTACGTCCCCGACGACGTCACGGTCGAGTTGGTGCGCGATCGCCTCGAAAAGATCGGGCCGTCCACGCGCGTGCTGTTCGATGGCTTCCCGCGCACGGTCGCACAGGCCGAGGCGCTCGATCGGCTCCTCGCCGACATGGGTCGGAAGGTCGCGGGGGTCCTCATCCTCGAGGCGCCGCGCGACGAGCTCTACGCACGTCTCTCGAGCCGCGCGACGGCGCAGCACCGGACCGACGACACCCCCGAGGTCATCGCCAACCGGCTCGACGTGTACGACGAGCAGACCCGCCCGGTGATCTCGTACTACGAGGATCGCGGGCTCGTGAAGCGGGTGAACGGCGTCGGCCGCGTGAAGGACATCACCACCAGACTGCGCGAAGCCCTGGACAACGGATCGTGATCACGCTCAAGACCCCGGCGCAGATGGCCAAGATGCGCGAGTCCGGCCGCGTGGTGGCGGCGATGCTCGACGCGTGCCGCGCGGCGGTGCGTCCGGGAGTGACCACGGCCGAGCTCGACCGCGTCGCGGCCGAGGTTTTGAGAAAGGCCGGTGCCCAAAGCTCATTTCTCGGGTACAGCACGCCGCCGTATCCCGCGACCATCTGCACGTCGGTAAACCAGGAGATCGTCCACGGCATCCCCTCGCCCAGGCGCAAGCTCGCCGAGGGGGACATCGTGGGGATCGACGCCGGCGCGATCGTCGACGGCTGGCACGCCGACGCGGCGATCACCGTCCCGGTCGGCAGAGTCTCGCGCGATGCGGCGCGCCTCATCGAGGTCACCGAGGAGGCTCTCCGGATCGGCATCGCCAGCGCAAGGGTCGGCGCGCGGATCGGCGACATCGGCGCCGCCATCGAGGAGTACGTCCGTGGGCAGGGCTTCAGCGTCGTCCACAACTACGTTGGCCATGGGATCGGGCGGGCCATGCACGAAGATCCGCAGGTGCCGAACTATCGGCCCACACGGGGACAGCCCAATCCGCCGATCAGCGAGGGCCTTTGCATCGCGATCGAACCGATGGTGAACATCGGCGGCCCGGAGACTCGCACGCTTGGCGACCAATGGACCGTGGTGACCGCAGACCGGAGCCTTTCGGCGCATTTCGAGCACACCCTGGCGTGCACCGCCGCGGGGCCGGTCGTGCTCACGCGCCCCGGGGAAGGCGCCGCGGTGGCGGCCTGACATCGATGATTGCCCAGAACTGGCCGGTCTTGGTACACTGTTATCTCCCGTGGGCTCATGCCGCGGGTCAACCTGTGTCTGGAGAAGATGGCGAGTAAACCGAGCAACAAAGAGGTCATCGAGGTGGAAGGGACGGTCGCAGAAGCCCTTCCGAATGCGATGTTCAAGGTCGAGCTCCAGAACGGGCATGCGGTCTTGGCACACATCAGCGGCAAGATGCGGATGAACTTCATCCGGGTCGTGCCAGGCGACAAGGTCCTCGTGGAGCTGTCGCCGTACGACCTAAAACGGGGACGGATTACAAGGCGAGTGAGGTACTAGTGAAGGTCCGCGCGTCAGTCAAAAAGCGTTGCGACAAATGCAAGATCATCCGGCGCGAGCGGCAGATCCTCGTGATCTGCTCCGAGCCGAAGCACAAGCAAAGGCAGGGTTAGGGGCGTGGCTCGAATCGCTGGCGTCGATATCCCGCGCGAGAAGCGCGTCGACGTGTCGCTGCGCTACATCTTCGGCATCGGCGCGACAGCCGCCAAAGAGGTGCTCGAGCAGGCACGGATCGACGGCGCGACGCGGGTGCGCGACCTGACCGAGCCTCAAGTCGCCAAGATTCGCGAGATCATCGATCGCGGCTTCACGGTGGAGGGTGACCTTCGCCGCGAGATCGCGCTCAACATCAAGCGCCTCCAGGAGATCGGGAGCTACCGCGGTCTCCGTCACCGGCGCAATCTGCCCGTCCGCGGGCAGCGCACGCGCACCAACGCGCGCACGCGCCGAGGCACGCGCAAGACGGTAGCCGGAAGAAAGAAGGCGGTGTCTAAGACCTAATGGCGCAGGAGCGAAAGTCCGAGAGACCGGAGCGGCCCGAGAAGGGCGCGGACAAGGCCGAGAAGCCCGAGGCGGAAGCCGCGGCCGCGGCCGAGGCGAAGCCGCGTCGACGCCGCGAGAAGCGTGTCGTCCCGCGCGGCGCCGCGCACGTGAAGGCCTCGTTCAACAACACGATCGTGTCGCTCACCGACCCCGCGGGAAACGTGATCGCGTGGTCCTCGGCCGGCGCCGCCGGCTGGAAGGGCTCGCGCAAGAGCACGCCCTACGCGGCGCAGGTCGCCGCGGAGACGGCGGCTCGGAAGGCGCTCGATCTCGGCCTCAAGGTGGTCGAAGTGTTCGTACGCGGTCCGGGCGCTGGCCGTGAGGCGGCCATCCGCGCGCTCGAGGCGACCGGCCTCGAGGTGACCGCGATCACCGACGTGACGCCGATCCCTCATAACGGCTGCCGGCCACCGAAACGGAGGCGCGTCTAATGGCTCGCTACACCGGCCCGGTGTGCCGGATCTGCCGCCGCGAGAGCATGAAGCTCTTCCTCAAAGGCGAGAAGTGCTTCACCAAGTGCACGTTCGAGAAGCGCTCGTCGCCGCCCGGCATGCATCAGCAGCGGCGACGCAAAGTCAGTGACTTCGCGCTCCAGCTTCGCGAGAAGCAGAAGGCGCGGCGCATGTACGGGGTGCTCGAGCGCCAGATGAAGAACACGTTCGACCGCGCCGCCGAAGTAACGGGCGCGACGGGCGAGACGCTCCTCATCAACCTCGAGACGCGCCTCGACAACACCGTGTACCGCTCCGGGTTCGCGAAGTCTCGCTCACAGGCGCGCCAGCTCGTGACCCATGGGCACATCACGGTGAATGGCCGCGAGACGAAGACCCCGAGCTACACCGTGAAGGCGGGCGACGCGATCGCCGTTTCCGAGAAGAGCCGCGGCTCGAACTACTTCAAGGAGATGACGGCCTGGGCAAAGACGCAGACCCGCCCGGGCTGGCTCGAAGTCGACCCCGACGCTTACACCGCCAAAGTCCTCGCGGCGCCGAGCCGCGATCAGATCGAAGCACAGGTCAACACCCAGCTCATCGTCGAGCATTACTCGAGATGAGGCGAGGCCTAATCGAGAGCTGCGCTCGCGAAGCCGCAGCGCAGATACCAACGCGCTAGCCCCGCAGGAAGGAACCGAAGTCATGACCCTAGTAGAGCTTGAGTACCCCAAGATCGAGCGC
>VBDV01000113.1 GCA_005882765.1 Chloroflexota bacterium
GGCTCGAGGAGCTGCACAAGGAGCTACACGGTGAGAAGCCGAAGGACTCCGGCACGACATCGCCTCCGCCCACCGGTCGCTAGGCGACGCGGAGCCAGGGGACGCCGGACGCGAGTCCGGCGTCTTTGGCATATCTAGGATTCGGCAGCCGATGAGGAAGGTCTTGGTCGTCGATGACGAGCCAAAAATCGTGCAGCTCGCGCGCGACTATCTCGAGCACGCGGGGTTCGCGGTCATCGTGGCGCACGACGGGAAGGCGGCGCTCGCGAGCGCCCGCTCGCAGAAGCCGGATCTCGTCGTTCTCGACCTCGGCCTCCCCGAACTCGACGGGCTCGACGTCGCGCGCACGATTCGACAGGAATCAAACGTGCCGATCGTGATGCTCACCGGCCGCAGCGAAGAGTCCGACAAGCTCGTGGGCTTGGAGATCGGCGCGGACGATTACGTCACAAAGCCGTTCAGCCCAAAGGAGCTCGTTGCCCGCGTGCGCGCAGTCCTTCGGCGAACCGAGCGCCCTCGAGTCGATACGGAGATCGTGAGGGTCGGAGACGTCATGCTGGACATACCGCGGATGCGGGCGACGGTCGCCGATCGACCGGTGGAGCTGACGCCGACGGAGTTCCAGCTCGTCACAACGATGGCGCGCGAACCAGGCCGGGTCTTCACGCGCGGGCAGCTGCTCGACGCGGTGCACGGCGTGGCGTTCGAATCGTACGAGCGCGCGATCGACGCCCACGTGAAGAACATCCGGCGCAAGCTCGAATCGGATCCCGCGCGACCGCGCTATCTGCTCACCGTGTACGGGGTCGGCTACCGCTTCGCGGAGCTTGACGAGTGAGGAACGGACGCTGGGAGGGTTCTCGCCGGCGCCCCCCGTGGTGGCCGGAAAACGAGCCGTTTCCACCGCGGCAGGGCTGGGCCGGCCCGCAGGGGTGGCGGGGCGGCCGGTTCGTACGGCGCATGGCGATGTTCTTCGTCGCGGCCGCCGTTTTCTCGGTCGTGGGCGCGACGGTCCTCTTCTGGACGCTCGCCGCAGCGCTCGGAGCGCCCGACCTTTTGGGCAACGTCGCGCGTGGGGTGGCCCTACTTCTGATCCTGTACGGCTTTGTGTTCACCGCGAGGTCTCTTCGTCGCCTCACCGCTCCGGTCGGAGATGTGATCGAGGCGGTCGGACGGGTCGCCGACGGCGACCTCTCGACCCGAGTGGGTGAAAGAGGATCGCGCGACGCGCGGTCGCTCGCCCGCGCGTTCAACGCGATGGTGAGCCGGCTCGAGACCGTCGAGGAGCAACGCCGGCGCTTGCTCGCCGACGTGAGCCACGAGCTCCGCACGCCACTGTCAGTAGTGCAGGGAAATCTTGAAGCGCTTGTCGACGGCGTTCACCAGGCGGACGAGGCGCACCTGCTGGCGATCCTGGACGAGACCAAGGTCCTCTCGCGGCTCGTGGAGGATCTCCGCACGCTTTCGCTGGCGGAGTCCGGGGCGCTCGCTCTCCACCGCGAGGCGGTCGATGTGGGTGTCCTGGTGCGCGAGACGGTCGATTCATTTGCTTCCCAGGCTGAACCTGCGGGCGTAGCGATCGGCGCGCAGGTGCCGAGCGGGCTGCCCCAGGTCGACGCCGACCCGGTGCGCGCGCGCGAGATCCTCGAGAACTTGATCGCCAACGCGATCCGCTACACGCCGCGGGGCGGTCGCGTGAACGTCGAGGCGCGCGCACAGGACGCGTTCGTCGCGATCGACGTGCGCGATACCGGCGCCGGCATCGCCCCGGAGCTCGTCGACCGGATCTTCGACCGGTTCTACAAGTCCGCGGAATCCCGTGGCGCCGGCCTCGGACTCGCGATCGCAAAGCAGCTCGTCGCTGCGCACGGCGGAGAGATCAGAGCGGCGAGCGTCCTCGGCCAGGGGACCGATATCACGTTCACCCTCCCCGTCGAGACCTCACCGACCGAGCCTGCTTAAAGCGCGGTCTTCATTCCTTCGGACGTATCGATCTGGGCGCGCTGGAGCTTGCCCGAGTAATCGATGTAGATCGACTTCCACTCCGAATAGACGTCGAGCGCCGCGCGGCCCGCTTCACGGTGGCCGTTACCGGTCGCCTTCATGCCGCCGAACGGAAGCTGGATCTCCGCGCCGATGGTCCCCGCGTTGACGTACACGATCCCCGTCTCCGCGTCGCGCATGAAGCGGAACGCGTTGTTCACATTTCGCGTGTAGATCGAGCTCGAGAGACCGTACTTCGTCGAGTTCACAGCCTTGATGGCTTCGTCGACGCTCGAGACCTCGATAACCGCCGTCACCGGGCCAAAGATCTCCTCCTGAGCCACGCGCATGTTGGGCTTCACGTCGACGAGCACGGTGGGCTCGTGGAAGAACCCCTTGGCGAGCGCGCCTTCAGTGGACACGTGCCCGCCTGCCGCAATCGTGGCGCCCTCTTTCTCGGCGATGGGGATGAACGAATGAACGCGCTCGAGCTGCGACGCAGAGACGACCGGCCCGACGTCGGTCGACGCCTCGAGGCCGTTCCCGAGACGGAGCTTCTTCGCGCGGCCGACGAGCTTGTCGACGAGATCCTTGGCCACACTCTGGTGAGCGATCACGCGCGACGCTGCGGTGCACCGCTGCCCCGACGTGCCGAAGGCCGACCAGACGATCCCGTCGAGCGAAAGGTCCACGTCCGCGTCGTCGAGAACGACGATCGCGTTCTTGCCGCCGAGCTCGCAGGACACGCGCTTGAGAAGGCGGCCGCCTATCTCGCTGATGTGCGAACCCGTGTCGGACGAGCCGGTGAACGACACCAGGTCCACCCCGGGATGCGAGACGAGGTGGTCGCCGAGGTCTCCTCCCGACCCGAGCACAAGGTTCAGCACACCCTTTGGCAGCCCGGCTTCCTCGAGTATTTCGACGAGCCGCACCGCCAGGAGTGGCGTATAGGAAGCCGGCTTGAAGACGATCGTGTTCCCGAGGATGAGAGCCGGCATGAGCTTCCAGGTTGGGATGGCGAACGGGAAATTCCATGGAGTGATCGCGGCGACCACGCCCACCGGGTGCCGCATGCTCATCGCCCATTTGTTGGGAAGCTCCGCGGGGACGACATCACCGAACTGGCGGCGCCCCTCGCCGGCGATGTAATACGTCATGTCGATGCCCTCTTGGACATCCCCGCGGGCTTCGGCGAGGACCTTGCCCATCTCGCGGGTCATTTCCCGGGCGAGGTCGTCCTTCCGTGTGAGCATGATCTCGCCGGCTCGGTAGAGGATCTCGCCGCGCTTTGGGGCGGGATAGAGACGCCAACCGTCGAGGGCGCGCCGCGCGGCGTCCACCGCGCGGTCCACGTCGGCGACGGTCGATTTGGCCACGTTCGCGATGAGCTCACCGGTAGCGGGGTTCGTGTTTTCGAACGTGCCGCCGCCGGAAGCGTCGAGCCAGCGGCCGTCGATGAAGTTCTGGAGCATTGGCGTCGCCATGTTGGTTGACTCCCCCTTGTCAGGGGGATGGTATGCGGCTAGATGACGCCCATGCGCAGCAGCACCGCTATGAGATGCACGATGCGCCGCTCGCGGAGCGCTTCGATGAAGGCCACTCGGGCCGTCTCGGCCTCGGCCGCCGGATCGCTCGCCTCGTCAGCTGTCTCAGCCTCGATCGGCTGCGCATCCGAACCCCGGGGCGCGGGCGCCGCGCGCTCCGCGACGGGTGGGGCCGCAGGGCGCGCCGCCTGCGCCGCGGGCGCCGGCGGCGGGATGGCGACCTTTACGGTCCCGCCCGGTCCGCCGAAGTCCGCCGCCCAATACCACTTATAGGTGGAGCTCGCGTTGTAGACGAGAGCGATGCCGACCGCGTTGTAGTTCGGATTCAAGAGGACCGCGTTGTGCGCGGGGCTCGCCTGCCATCCGGCCAGCACGCCGCCCGCGCTTGGGTATCCCGCCCCGAGATCCTCGCCCGTGTACATCGACGTCGCTGGATAGCCGAAAGCCGACATGCGCTGCACGGGTGAGCGCCCATCCGAGGACACATGACCGATGTAATTCTTTGCGGCCATGTCGCCGGCCATCCAGGTCGCGGCGCCGGTCAGGGCCCCGCTCGCGGACACCGCCTGCAGACCGTTGTTCGCGCGATAGGCGTTCACGAGGGCTATGAGATCGCTCTGAGAACTCGCTGCTCCATACCCACGGTCGGTCAGCGTCGCGGCCGCGGCGGGCACCGCCGCGCTCAGTCCCAATGTCACGATCGCGAGCACGATGGTCAGGGCGCGGCGAAGCATGCACACTCCGGTCGGTAACAATCCTGGAACGGCCTGATGACGAAATTGATAACGGACCGTCCGCCAGGTTGTCAGCGATCCGGACGAAATCGTCCGCACATCGTGCTAGCGGACAGGCGTTCGGCATGGAATCCATGCTCGGAAGCGGCATCTTTGCGCTGTCTCTGGAACTAGCGGGGGCTCACTTGCGTGGTGCTAGAAGGACGCTCCGTAGAACAGCCAGATCGTCAGAGCGCCAACCGCGACGATGCCAAGAAAAATGAGCGCGAAGGCGATGTTCGCCTGCCGCTCGGGATCGTTCTGAGTAAAGCGGTCCACCTACCGGGCAACCCCCGGTCTTGTGGAGCTGAGGGGGATCGAACCCCTGACCTCATGAGTGCGATTCATGCGCTCTCCCAGCTGAGCTACAGCCCCGATAGCGGCTGCGCCGCTATCGGGGCTGCTGCCTCGTGCGAGCGCGAATGCGCGAGCACGTGAGGCAGACCCAGCCCCGCAACCGGCGCGAGCCTCGTCGCGACTAAGGGTACCCGAGACGACCGTGTTACAGCCAGCGCACTAGGCGATCCGAAGCACGACCGGAGCGTCTCCCCAGAGGCGCTCGAGCCGATAGAGCTGGCGCTCTTCGGGAACAAACGCGTGCACCACCACATCGCCAAGGTCGATCAACACCCAGCGACCCGAGCTGTAGCCCTCGACCCCGATTGGTTTGCGACCGGCCTGGATCGCCTTCTCGCGCACCGCATCCGCGATCGCCTGCACCTGGCGCTCACCTCGGCCGGTGCAGATCACGAAGAGGTCGGCGATGGTCGTGAGCTCCGAAACATTCAGCACGAGGATGTCCTCGGCCTTCTTATCGCCCGCAGCATCGACCACGACGTCTGCCATGGCTCTGGGCGAGAGGTCGGTCATTTGTACAGGCGGTGCTCCTCGATGTAACGCAGTACTGCCTCGGGAACAAGGTAGCGCAGGGATCTACCCCGCGCGGCTCTCGCCCGCAGCTCCCGCGAGCTGATGTCCATGAGCGGAGAGTCCAACATCCGCACGCCGCTGGGTGCATTCGGTGCGCCAGGCCGCGCCGCGAGGACGACGGTCGCGAGGTCGCGGATGCGCCCCGGATCGCGCCACCGCTCGAAATCGGCGTATGCGTCGCTGCCGAGGATCAGGAACAGGTCGCCCTCACTCCGCAATTCTTCGAGCGTATCGACCGTGAACGAGGGACCCTTCCGGTCGAGCTCGATGCCAGAGACTTTGAAGCGCGGCTCGGTGGCGGTCGCCGACGTCAGCATCGCGAGGCGAGCTTCTGCGCTCGCGACCGGACCATCCTGCTTCAGTGGCGAGCGGCGCGCCGGCACGAAATAGACCCGATCGAGGCCAAGCTCGTCGAGCGCCGCGTTGGCGATCGCGAGATGCCCAACGTGGACCGGATCGAACGTCCCGCCGAACACGCCGACGCGCGTCATTCGTCTTCTCCCCCTTCGGTCCATTCCATCTCAAGCCCGCCGATCCGGACGGTGTCGCCCTCCTTGGCACCGAGCGCGCGCAGCTCGCGTTCGATGCCGGTCCGGATCAGCTGCCGCTGGAAGTAGGCGGCCGCGTCGGGAGACCCCCAGTCGATGCCCGCGGCGAGGCGCTCCATGCGGTCACCCTCGACCCGGAAGGCTCCGCCTTCGCGCTTGACGGTCCAGTCGCGACCGCCGCCGGCGAATGCGATGCGGCGCTCGCGGGGCGCCGGCATGCTCGCCGCTTCCCGCGGCGGGCACCGATGGAAGATCTCGCGAAGGAGATCGTCGGTGCCCTGGTGCGCCGCGGCCGATATCGCGATGCTCGCGATGCCACGCTCTGAAAGCGCGCGAGCGATACGCGGCGCGGCCTCGCGCGCCTCGGGCAGGTCGATCTTGTTCAGCGCGACGAGCTGCGGACGCTCCGCCAGCCCACGCCCGTAGCTCCGAAGCTCGGCGTCGATCGTTGCGATGTCCTGGAGGGGATCCGGCCGCGATGCGTCGACCACATGCACAAGGAGCCGCGTGCGCTCGACGTGGCGGAGGAATTCTTCCCCGAGACCGAGGCCGCGGCTGGCGCCCTCGATGAGTCCAGGGATGTCGGCGACGACGAGCTCGCGATCGTCGAGACGCGCGACGCCGAGGTTCGGGACAAGTGTCGTGAAGGGGTAGTCCGCGATCTTTGGTCGTGCGCTCGTGAGCGCCGCGAGGAGAGTGGACTTCCCCGCGTTGGGTAACCCCGCGAGGCCAACGTCCGCGAGAAGCTTGAGCTCGAGATCGATCTCCCGCTGTTCGCCCTTACCGCCATCCTCGGCGATGCGGGGTGCGCGACGCGTGCTGGTCGCGAAACGCGCGTTGCCTTTGCCACCGGAACCGCCGCGGGCGATGACCAGCTCCTCACCGGGAGCCGTGAGATCCGCAACCGTCTCGCCGGTCGCGCGATCGATCACGAGCGTCCCCGGCGGAATGCTCAAGATGCGATCCGCGCCCGATCGTCCGCTGCTGTTGCGACCGCTTCCCGGCTTGCCAGGCTCCGCTTCGATCTGCTTGGTGAAGCGAAAGTCGGTCAGCGTCCCGAGCTGTGGATCCACGCGCAGGATGACGTCGCCGCCCTTGCCGCCGTCGCCGCCATCGGGGCCGCCCCGGGGAACGTGCGCTTCGCGCCGGAACGAGATGACGCCCCGGCCGCCATCGCCTCCTCGAACCACCAGGCGTGCACGGTCGATGAACACGGGTTACAGGCGAACGAGAGGTCGCGGCAACGCGACGATGCGCAGGTGCGCCGCGTCCGTGCGCAAACGATCAAGCATCCGCTCCATCCCGACCGGAGCATCTGCGCCGTCCGCGATCCGGAGCGTGCGCTGCGGATCAGAGGCGAGGCCGCACAGAATCAGAGAGCTTTCGGGGGGAAGATCTCCGGCCAAACCGACGAGAGCGTCGAGCTCTCGGGCGCGATCGGTGAGACCGGGCAACGTCAGCACGCGCAGCGCGACCGAGACCTTGGCTGCGATCGAAACGGCGATCGACGCGCGGACGTCCGCGAAGCGGAAGCCCTCCGGACGATGAAGGACCTCGTACGTTTCGGCCCGCGCGGAAGCGAGACGGACCGCCACCGAATCAAGGCCGGCGTCGCAGAGCCGGCGGAGCGCGGTCGGCACCGAACCGTTCGTCTCGAGGTGGATCGATCCGACTCGCGTGCGCTGACGGATGGCGGAGATCGCGGCTTCGATGAGACGAACAGCGAGGAGCGGCTCCCCCTCGCACGCGCGCCCGAACGCGACGACGGTTCCTCCGCCTTCAAGATGGCGTGCCCCCGCCTCGGCCAACTCCTCCGGAGCCGGTCTGAAGGCGGCTGGTTCGGTCGGCGACGCGTCGGCATCGTCGCTCAGCACGAGCACCTCCGGCGGTCGCTCGTTCCTGGACGCGGCGACCGGCAGCGCGCAATCGTGACGACCCAGGAACGCGTTCGCGGCGGCGCGGCAGCGATAGTCCTTCGCGCAGCGTGCGAGCTGCCGGAGCACTCGGCTCGATGGGTGGTCGCGCTGCGTGGCGGTGATCCGCGCGAGAAGGTCGGGTGTGGCCCTGCCGTCGGCCGCGCCGGCGTCCGGATCCAGCGCGACCGCCGAGACGACGAGCTCACCGTCGGCGTCGGCGCCGACCGCTGCGTACGCGCGCGACTTCAAGGGTGGTGCGGCGAGGTCCTCCTCATATGCGGGAAGGGCCATGCGCAGATAGCCGATCGGGACGATCGCCCCCACACCGAACCGCCCCGTCCCAAGCTCGCGGGCGCGCCCCGTTCGGTCGAGGCCGACGCTGGTCCTGCCCGGTAGCTGGACGACCTCGGTGCCGGCAGGGAGCCGGATCGTCTGTGCGAGCGGACCGACCGACGCACCGTCCGACATGGCGGCGGCGTAATCGGCCGCGACGACGAGGCGCCCCGAACGATCGCTGTGAACTGCGCTGAGCACAGATCGGAGAATAGGTGGGCCGCGGAGGGCCCGGCGTCGCTCGACCTAGAGGTCGAGGCAGTTCACGAGTCGGTTTCCGAGCTTGCACTCCCAGTGGACGTGCGGCCCGGTGGTGACCCCGGTGAGCCCAATCGCCGCGATGATCTGACCGCGTGCGACCTGCTGGCCCACGCTCGCGTAGACAGCGCTCGTGTGGTAGTAGCAGGTCTCCAGGTCGCCGGCGTGTTGCACGCACACGCGGATCCCGCCGACGGCGACCCATCCGGCCGCGGAGACGACGCCGTCGTCTGACGCGCCGATCCCGGTGCCGTACGGTGCCGCGAGGTCGACGCCGGTGTGCCCCGCCCAGAAGTACTGGGTGATGACTCCGGCCACCGGCCATGCGAGGCGGCCGGTGCGGGGCGGCGTTGCGCCGATGCTCGGTCCGCGGAGTACAGAGACCGTCACGCGCTCCGGCTCCTGGAGCGCGGGGAGCGCCGCCCCTCGCACGAAGATCTCCTGACCCGCTGCACATCGTTCGGGCTCGAAGTAGCAGCGGTTGAAGGTGAGGATGACGGCCGGATCCACCTTGAACTGGGTCGCGACCGAGTCGACGGTGTCGCCGTCCTTCATCGTGTAGAGCGCACCCTCAGCGGGCGGGATCACAAGCTTCTGACCCATCTGAAGCGTGTGCACGTCGGTGATCGCATTCGCGAACGCGATGGCCTCGACCGAGACGTCGTAGTAGTTCGCCATCGTCGCCAGAGTGTCGCCCTCGTGGATCGTCACTTCCTGGACCGACCGTGTGCCCTCGGCGGCGACGGTCAGCGGGTTCCTGCTTGAGGCGATTGCGCCGCCGCGCGCCACCGGTTGGGCGCGAGAAGCGTCCGTCGCTGTCAGCGTCGTCACGGCGACGTTCGGGCTGACGGTGCTCGCGCGCGACGCGGCGGTCGCCGCGAAGGGGAGCGAGAGGACAAGGACCGCGACCGAGGTGTTGAGCGCGAAGCGGAGGCCGCGGACGCCCACCATGCTCGCGAGATAGCTGCTACTTCCCTCAAGAGCGACATACGAGAGGTGCCGTGTACGGGCACCAAGCGCGGAGACTCCTTGAGAGAGGAGTCGCGCCTGTCGCTGAAGGAACCGTTTTGGGTTAGGTGTGGCCTGCGAACGTCGGCTGTGTTGTCCCAACCCCGGCGGTCCCTCCCAACTCTCTAAATGCGGCCGCGCTCGGCCGGTGTGCGTCAGTTATTCGGTTTCACCAGATCGGCCCGCGTCGACCGACCCTCCCGGCCGCGCTCATGTACTAATTGCGTACTAACGTGGTGGGAGGTCTGCACCGTACCTCTCGACCAACAAATGTGTCAACCGTGCAACGTGGTAGCACCAAGCGAGGTCTTGGTGGATATCCGGTGTCGGGCCCCGGTTTGCTCGCATGAGTACCCCTACGTAGGCTTCTTTCGGTGCCCGACTACAGCCTTTCGTACGTTTACGTCTTCGCATTCTTCGTGGTCGGAGCAATCTTCGTAACCGTCCTGCTAACGCTCGCTCGCCTTGTCGCTCCGCGGAAGGCCACAAAGGAAAAGCTCCGCACGTACGAGTCGGGCGAAGAGCCCGTCGGTCAGGCCTGGGGACGATATCCGACGCACTTCTATGTGTTCGCGCTCCTCTTCGTCGTGTTCGACGTCGAAGTGATCTTCCTTTTCCCGTGGGCCGTGCTCTTCCGCGCGCTCGGCGTCGCAGGCCTCATCGAAGTGATCGTGTTCATTGGGATCCTCGTCGTCGGACTTTATTACGCCTGGAAGAAGGACGCCCTCAATTGGTATTGAGCGCCCCACGATCGACGATCGATCTCGACGGACTTCGGTCGTACGTGTCATCCCGGCTCGCTGACAGGGCTCGCGTATCGACGCTGCACGACATGCTGGTGCTCGACGTGGAGCGCGACCGGCTCGTGGAAGTCGCGACGTTCGTTCGCGATGACCCGCGCACTCGATGCGATCTGTATTCCGTGAACGCCGGCGTCGACACGGGTGCCGAGCTCCGCTCGGTAACCTTCGTTCGCGGTACGGGCACGAAGGTCTCGGTCATGCTGCGGACCTCATGCACCGAGCTCGACCCGCACATTCCGACGCTCACCTCGGTGTGGGAGGGCGCGAACTGGTGCGAGCGGGAGACCTACGACATGTTCGGCATCGAGTTCGACGGGCACCCGGACCTACGTCGCATCTTCCTCGAGGAGAGCTTTCCCGGGCACCCTCTGCGAAAGACCTTCCTCCCACCGCGTAGCGACGCGCGGGGCGGCTAAAGATGCCCGTCGGTCCTTTCGGCATCGACCCAGTCATCTGGGCGCCGCTGCGCCTCGTCGTAGCCGTTGGTCTCGCGCTCTTCCTTGTGCTGAACGGGGCGCTCCTGCAGATCTATCTGGAGCGAAAGATCCAGGCGATCATCCAGGACCGCCTCGGCCCGTATCACGTAGGCCCATTCGGGCTCCTTCAAACGTTCGCAGACGCTTTGAAGCTCATCTCGAAGGAGGACGTGCGCGCGCAGGCCACCGACGGCTGGTTCTTCGTGGCGGCGCCGGCACTCGTCTTCTGCCCGATGCTCGCCTCGTGGGTGGTGCTCCCGTTCGCGCAGGACATCGTCGGCGCAAATCTCAACATCGGCCTCCTGTACCTCACGACCCTCGGGTCGATGACGGTTCTCGGCATCGTCATCGCGGGGTGGGCCTCGAACAACAAGTACGCGCTCGTCGGTGGTCTGCGCTCAGCCGGTCAGCTCATCTCGTATGAAATTCCGCAGATCCTCGCCCTCGTGTCGGTGGCGCTGGTCGTCGGGTCCCTTTCCATGATCGACATCACGCGCTCGCAGGCCGGTCCGTTCGTCAACGTGCTCATCCTGCCGTTCTCATTCGTGATCTACTTCATCGCCGCGCTCGCCGAGACGAACCGCACCCCGTTCGATCTCCCCGAGGCCGAGTCCGAGCTCGTGGCCGGATGGCTTACCGAGTACTCAGGCATGCGCTGGGGAACGATGCTGGCCCTTTCCGAGTACGGCAACGTCACCGTGGTCTGCGCGATCGTGACCACCCTCTGGTTCGGCGGCTGGCAGGGACCGGGCGTCGACGCGATCCCACTCCTCGGGGTTCTCTGGTTCACGCTCAAGGTCTACGCGTTCATCCTCGTCATGATGTGGATCCGGGCGACGCTGCCTCGGCTTCGGATCGACCAGCTCATGAGCTTCTGTTGGAAGGGACTCATTCCAATGGCCCTCGTGAACATCGTGGTCGTGGCAGTCCTCGCCCTCGCGTTCCCGACGACGAAGATCCCGATCGCCATCGCGAGCTGGGTGCTCCTCGTCATCTTCGTGACCGGGATCCCTGTCGTGCAACGGCGGCGTCTCCGAACGCTTCGCGCACGCGCCCGCGCCGCGGCGGCGCCGGCGGTCCGCGCGGCCAGCTGACGGTCTGGTGACGTTTGACTTCGTCGAGCCCGTTGTCTTCGCCCTTCTCTCGATCGGGGTGATCGCCGGCGGCGTGGCCGTTGTGATGCTCAATCGGATAACGGCCGCGGCGCTGCTCATGGCCTTCACCTTCCTCTGCATGGCCGGGATGTTCGTCCTGCTGGGGGCCGAGACGATCGCCGCCTTCCAGGTCCTGATCTACGTCGGTGCGATCACCGTCCTGATCCTGTACGGCGTGATGTTCACCAAGTTCAGCGACGGCCCTCGCGCCCTGTTCTTCCAGCGGCAGACACCGCTCGCGGCGGTCTTCGTCGCCGCGGTCGCGATTCCTGTGGCGATCATCGCGCTCTCCTTCACAAGCGCGCCACCGCGGCCCGGCGGCGGTGATCTCATCGCGCTCGCGACGAGTGTGTTCACCGACTTCGCTTTTCCGTTCGAGATCGCGTCGGTGCTCCTGCTCGCGGCGATGGTCGGGGCGATCGTGCTGACCAAGCGGGACGACCCCGACGAAGCCGCCCTGCGGCGACGCCGGTGACCGTTCCTCTCGGCGCGTACGTCGTCGTGTCGGCGGCGCTCTTCTTCATCGGGTGCGCGGGGGTGCTGGTCCGCCGCAACGCGGTCGTGATCCTCATGTGTGTCGAGCTCATGCTCAACGCCGCGAACCTCGCTCTCGTCGCCTTCTCGCGGAAGTACGGCTCGATCGACGAGCGTGGGAGCGTCTTCGTGATCTTCGTCTTCGTCATCGCTGCGGCCGAGGTCGCCGTTGGCCTCGGGATCATCCTGTCGGCTTATCGCAACCGGCCGGTAGTGAACGTGGACGAGATCCACCAGATGAGGGGCTGAGCGAGTGAGGAGCGGCTTTGCAGCGACGAACGAGGCCGGCAGCCCTGAGCGCGTCTCTCGGCGAAGCCGAAGATTGAGCAAGGGCTGAGCGTGATCTCGCTCGTCTGGCTCATCCCGGCGCTCCCGCTCACCGCATTCCTCGTCACCGGTCTGTTCGGACGACGGTGGCTGGGCCATCTCACAGGCGTCATCGCGTCCGCGGCCGTTGGCGTCTCCGCCCTCCTCGCGATCGGGGTCTTCCTCGAGGTCCTCGGCGGAAAGACCCCGACCGTCGTCTCGCTCTACCGCTGGATCGCGGTCGGCGATTTCTCGATCAACGTGTCGGCGTTGGTCGACCCACTGTCGTCGACGATGCTCCTGGTGGTTACGGTCGTCTCGTTCTTGATCTTCGTGTACGCAAACGGCTACATGGCGGACGACGCCGGGTTCTACCGCTTCTTCACTTGGCTCTCGCTCTTCGTCTTCGCCATGTTGATCCTCGTGATGGCGGACAACTACCTGCTCATGTTCGTAGGGTGGGAGGGCGTCGGCCTGTGCAGCTACCTGCTCATCGGCTTCTGGTTCGAGCGCCCCGAGCCCTATTACGCGGCGAAGAAGGCTTTCGTCATGAACCGCATCGGGGACTGGGGCTACACGATCGGAATCATCACCATCTTTCTGGTCTTCGGGTCGATGAATTTTCTGGACGTGTTTACGCGGCTCGCGACGAGCTCGATGGCGCAAGGCCCGCTCACTCTCATCTGCCTCGCACTCTTCTTCGGCGCGACCGGCAAGTCGGCGCAGCTGCCGCTCTACTCGTGGCTGCCGGATGCGATGGAGGGCCCGACGCCGGTATCGGCGCTCATCCACGCCGCGACGATGGTCACCTCTGGTGTGTACCTCGTAGCCCGATCCATGCCGCTCTTCGAGGCGGCGGGCCCCTCGCTACAGGTCGTCGGCATTGTCGGGGCGATCACAGCGGTCTTCGCGGCGACCATCGCGCTCGTTCAATTCGACATCAAACGGGTGATGGCCTACTCGACCGTGAGCCAGCTCGGGTACATGTTCCTCGCTCTTGGTGTGGGCGCGCCGGCCGCGGCGATCTTCCACCTCGCGACGCACGCGTTCTTCAAGGCACTTCTCTTCCTCGGATCCGGGTCGGTGATCCACGGCCTGGGCGGCGAGCAGGACATGCGCAAGATGGGTGGTCTGCGCCGCAAGATGCCGGTGACGTTCTGGACGATGCTGATCGCCGGCGGCGCGCTCGCGGCGCTCCCGCCGCTTGCCGGGTTCTGGTCGAAGGACGAGATACTCGGCGCCGCGTTCACCAACGGCCAGCTCGTGCTCTACGCGATCGGGATCGTCACCGCCATCCTCACCGCGTTCTACGTCACGCGCGCCCTGTGGATGACCTTCTACGGAGAGCCGCGGGATCACCATCTCTACGACCACGCGCACGAGTCCCCGCGCGTGATGACACTCCCGCTCATGGCCCTCGCCGCCGGCTCGGCGGTCCTCGGCATCGTCATCGGCTTTCCGCCCGAAGGGGGTTTCATCCATCGGTTCCTGGCCCCGGTCGTCGAGGCCGCCGGCGTGGCCGAGCGGACACCTGAGCTCGCAACGATCGTCGTCTTGGCCTTTGTTTCAATGGTTGCGGGCCTGATCGGGATCGCGGTCGGTGTCTCGATGTACGTTCGTCATCGGCCGGACCCGGCGGCCCTGACGAGAGCGGCCGGCCCGGTCTATCGGGTCCTCGTGAACAAGTACTACGTCGATGAGCTGTATGACCACCGCTTCGTCGAGGCAGCTCGCGCGTTCGCGGGAGCGGCGTGGGCCTTCGACATTCACATCATCGACGGCCTCGCGAATCGGCTCGGCTGGGCGCTCGCGATGGGCGGCCAGGGCTTGCGTCGGGCGCAGACCGGCATCGTCGGCAACTACGCCCTCACGATCGTCGCCGGGCTGCTCCTCATCCTCGTCGCGTATGGCGGTTACGCCGCTGGGATCCTGGGCCGATGACGAACGTGCTCTCGCTCCTCGTGGTCATTCCGCTCGCCGGGCTGATCCCGCTGTTCTTGTTCCGCCGCGACGAGCGCGCCGCGAAGCAGGTCGCGATCACGACGACGTTCGTCGAGCTCGTCGTGTCGCTGTGGATGGTCAAGCAGTTCGTCATCGGGGAACCCGGTTTCCAGCTCGTGGAGAAGCTTGAGTGGCTGCCGAGCCTCGGCATCAGCTACCTCGTCGGCGTCGACGGGATCTCGGTGCTTCTCGTGCCCATGACGACGCTGCTGACGTTCATCGCCGTCCTGTATTCGAGCGGCGGGGCCATCAAGACACGGATCGTCGAATACATGACCGCGTTCCTTCTGCTCGAGATCGGCATGGTCGGCGTGTTCATCGCGCTCGATCTCTTCCTCTTCTACATCTTCTTCGAGCTGATGCTCGTGCCGATGTACCTGATCATCGGCATCTGGGGCGGACCACGCCGGATCTACGCCACGCTCAAATTCGTGATCTTCACCCTCGCGGGCTCGCTCCTCATGCTCGTGGGCATCGTCGCCGTGTATCTCCAGTCGGCGGATGCGTCGGGCTCGCGGACCCTCTCGCTCCCAGACCTGATCGAGCTGCGCGGCCGGTTTCCGGCGGACTTCCAGTTCTGGGTCTTCCTCGCCTTCGCCCTCGCCTTCGCGATCAAGATGCCGATGGTCCCGTTCCACACCTGGCTCCCTGACGCCCATGTCGAGGCCCCGACGGCCGGCTCGATCGTCCTCGCGGGCGTTCTTCTGAAGGCTGGCGGCTACGGCTTCCTCCGCTTCGGGCTGCCCCTATTCCCTATCGGGGTCCAGGCCTGGCTGCCGGTCCTCATCGTCCTCTCGGTCATCGCGATCCTGTACGGGGCGATCGTCTCTGCCGTCCAGAAGGACCTGAAGAAGCTCGTTGCCTACTCGTCGGTGGCGCACATGGGTTTCGTCACGCTCGGCATCTTCGTTCTCAACCTGCAAGGGGGCGTTGGCGCGGTGCTTCAGATGCTGAACCACGGCTTCGTCACCGGCGCGCTGTTCCTATTCGTCGGTATCCAGTACGAGAAGACGCACCGCCGGATGATCGCGGACCTCGGTGGCCTTGCGAATATGTGGCCGCTCTTCACGACCTTCTTCGGCGTGTTCGTCCTGGCTTCGTTGGGACTGCCTGGACTGAACGGTTTCATCGGCGAGTTCCTCGTGTTGCTCGGCACGTTCAAGTTCGGCGGTGTGCCGCTCGGCGGGCTCTTCTGGGGACCGCTCGCCGCGATCGGCGTGATCCTCGCCGCGGTCTATCTGCTCTGGATGTTCCAGCGCGTGATGTACGGGCCGGTGCGCGAGGCATACCGCGCGCTGCCCGACCTCTCCCGCCTTGAGATCGCCTGCGCACTGCCGCTCCTGCTGCTCACGGTGATTCTGGGAGTCGTGCCGCAGCCCTTCATCGCGTACATCGAGCCGTCGGTCGACCGCCTCATCCGTCTCGCGACGGACCCGTCCTTCGTGGTGGTCGCCTTCAAATGAAAATGAGCGACGAGCGGCTCCGCCGTGAGGAGCGAAACCTCGCGTCTGCGGCGCGTCTCCCGGCCGCAGTCCGGAGATTGATCAAGTGACAGGAGCGGATATCGCCGCCGTCTATCCCGAGATCATCGTGACCGCGGTCGCCCTGATCGTCCTCGTCGCCGACGCCGTCGTCGATCGACGTCGCGCGGCGCTGGCCTTGCCGCTGCTCACGATCGCCGGGCTCGTGGTCGCCCTCGCTTCGGTCTTCAACGTTGTCCCGGCCGCGCAGTACTTCCGCGGCTTCGTGACGATCGACGCCTTCACCTCGTTCTTCCGCGCGGTGTTCATCCTGCTTGCGATCTTCGCCGCGGCGATCTCGCCTGCCTATCTCGCGCGTCGGCGGGTGCCGGCAGGTGAGTACTACGCGATCATCTGCTTCTCGACGGTCGGCGCGATGACCATCGCGCTCTCCTCCGATCTCATCACGCTCTTCATCGGCCTCGAGACGATGACGATTCCGATCTACGTGCTCGCCGGGATCCAGCGGACGGACCGGTTCGCGAACGAGGCCGCGATCAAGTACTTCCTCCTCGGCGCCTTCAGCTCGGCCCTCTTGCTCTATGGGTTCGTCTGGCTGTACGGGATCACGAAGGCGACGGACTTCGTCACGATCGCGAGCGTCCTCACGGCGCAGGGGATCGCAAACGGTCCCACGATCGTGGCGCTCGCCCTCGTCACGGTGGGTCTGGGCTTCAAGGCCGCGATCGTTCCGTTCCACCAGTGGACACCCGATGCCTACGACGGTGCACCGACGCCGGCCACCGCTTTCATGTCCGTCGGGCCGAAGGCCGCCGCCTTCGCCGCGATCCTTCGCGTGCTCTTAGGCGCGCTCGGTCCGCTGGGCGTGGATTGGAGCGCGGTCCTTGCGGTCCTCGCGGCGCTCACCATGACCGGCGGGAACATCGTCGCTCTCGCCCAAACCAATACCAAGCGGATGCTGGCGTACTCGAGCATCGCGCACACCGGCTACATCCTTGCCGCGGTCGCCGCCGCGAAGGCGGGCCCGAGCGCCGGCGCGGCGGTGCTCTTCTACGTGTTCGCGTACGGACTCATGAACCTCGGCGCCTTCGCGTGCCTTCTGTACTTCGATCTCGAGGGGACGCGCGGCGCGTCGCTTGACGAGCTGAACGGCTTCGGGCGCAGGCAGCCGCTCGGCGCCCTCGCGTTCGCGATCTTTCTCGTGTCGCTCACCGGTATACCGCCGACGATCGGCTTCGTGGCCAAGTTCGTGGTGATCCAGCCGGTCCTCGACGCCGGGCTCGCCTGGCTCGCGGTTGTGATCGCGCTGAACGCGGTGCTCGCCGCGTTCTATTACCTGCGCGTCGTCGTGCGCATGTACATGTACGACCCCGCGGAAAAGGTCCCAAGACTCGTGAGCGGACGCACCCTTTCGCTCAGCCTGGGGATCGCCTCATTCGCCGTTATCGTCCTCGGCATCCTGCCCAACTCCATCTATCAATGGGCCTTGGATGCCGCGCAGCCTCTCGTTCACTAGCGTCGAGGCGGGACCTCCCACCGCCCGGCCGGCACGAGTCTTTCGCCAACCCAGCCACCCACCGCTCCGATCAGGACCGAGACCGCGAGCGGCGCCACCACCTCAGGAAAGTGAAGCGAGATGAGCCCGTTGAATTCATCGACCGGCGCGGTTTGCGGGCGGAAGGCCTGATGCAGCTGCGTCGCGATGAGGCTGCCGAGGAAGAGCGAGAAGAGGAACGCGACGGGGGCCGCGAGCGCTCCGCCGTTTCCAGCGATGAGGCCGGCGCAGAAGAGGATCGCGCCCGCAACACCCAGGAGGATCACCGGCGGCACCGGCAGCGGCTCGGTCAATGCCCACCAGAACGCGAGTCCGATCGCGCTCGCGGCGACCGACGCGAACACGCGCGGCCAGCTCACGGTCTCGCCGTGACCGCGCGTGCACGGGCCGCGCCTCCGAGCCATCCGGCGAAGGCACCGAGGAGGATGAACGGGAACACCGCGATGGGGATGCGGAGAAAGAACGATGCGAACGCTCCCGGGTCTGCTCCTGGCTGCGTGAGCCCCGCGACGACCGCGTACAGAAACGCACCAACCAGAACCGAGAGGGCTCCGGCGGCAGCGCCGCGACGTCCGGCGAAGAAACCTGCGCCAAGGGCGGCGAATCCGATGTAGAGGAGCGCGAGCGCACCGCCGGCGCCGATCCATTGATCGAGGCGCAGGTACGGAAAGACCTGAGCGATCCCGGCGCCGAGCACGGCGACCGCGAAACGCATGGTTTAGGCCACGGACGCGAACGCGTGGTTCGCCTTGTTCAACGGCCGCGCCGATCCGTCGGCGTCGATGACCGCGATGTCCTCGATGCGGACGCCGAAGCGGCCCGGAAGGTACACGCCCGGCTCGATCGAGAAGGCCATGCCCGGCTCGAGGCGCTCCCGATTTCCGTGGACGAGGTACGGGTGCTCGTGACCATCGAGACCGATCCCGTGCCCGGTCCGATGGATGAAGAACTCGCCGTAACCGGCGTCGTCGATCACGCGCCGCGCCGCCGCATCGACCGACTCGGCGGATGCGTCCTTTCGCGCGGCTGCGTAGCCGGCCTCTTGCGCGCGCCGGACCACGTCGTGGACCCTCAGCTCCTCGCGGCCCGCTGTCTTGCCGACATAAACGGTGCGCGTGATATCGGAGCGATAGCCGCGCATCGCCCCGCCGAAATCGAGGACGACCGTGTCACCCTCGGCGATTCGGCGATCGCCGGCCTCGTGGTGCGGTGAGGCACCGTTGGGGCCCGACCCCACGATCGTGAACCCGACCTCGTCGTGTCCCTCCGCGCGGAGCATCTCGGCCAGATCCGCACCGATCTCGCGCTCCCTGCGACCCGCGAACGGACGCTCGACGATGCGCGCGTAAGCGCGATCCGCGGATTCGGACACGGCGCGCAGCGCCTCGACCTCGGCGGCGTCCTTGCGCATGCGCAGCCCCCGGGTGATCACTGAGGCGGCGTGGAATTCGCGACGCGGCAGCGCCTCCTCAAACCGCAGGAAGAACGCCGCCCACATCTGATCCGCAACCGCGATGCCCCCGGAGGCCGGGACGAGTGAAGCGACGATCGCATACGGATCGTCGGTTTCTCCCCAGGTCATCCGCTCGACATCCGGCGCCGCAACCGCCGCCCGCGGCGCTTCAAACGCCGGGCAGACGAGAGTCGCCTTGCCGTCGCGATCAAGTACGAGGCACGTGAGCCGCTCGCTGGTGAAGAGCTGATAGCCCGCGAGGTATTGAAGGTCCGCGCCGGGCGACAGGAGGAGGGCGCCGAAGTCCTGCTCGCGCACCTTTGCCGCCGCGCGCGCCCGCCGGTCAGCGAAGCTCGCTCGTTCGCTCGGCATCCGTTCTGCATCGGAGGATAGCCCGCATGTCTCGTCCGGTCGTCGCACTCGCTGGAATCTTGCTCCTCGCGGTTGGGGTCGCGCTCACCGCGGGCGGTGGACTTCCTCGCGCGGGGTCCGTAGCGCCGGTCGCGTTACCGAGTCCGTCCGCGACCGCAGTTCCGATCGCTTCACCGGCGTCCACCACCGAGGCGCAGCCGATCGGGCCGATCCCAGAGGGCTACCGCATCCAGATGCCGCGTCTCGGGATCGATCTGCCGATCGCGGAAGGGGACGTCGAGCGCGACGTCGTCGTGCAGCAGACGCCCGAGAACTTCGCCTTCCACCTCCCGGGCACTGCGATCCCGGGAACGTTCGGGAACAGCTATCTCTACGCGCACGCGCGCCGCGGGATGTTCCTGTCACTTTGGAATGCTCGCGTCGGCGACCAGGTCACGATCACGACGCCGGCCGGCACTGAACTCAAATTTGTGGTCACCGAGGTCCACCCTCGCGTACCCCCGGCCGACACGAGCTGGGTCCAGCCCTCCGCCGACGAGCGCCTCACCCTTCAGACTTCGACCGGCCCGAATCGCGACGATCCGCGCTTCGTGGTGATCGCCGCACCGGCATAGCGCCCATACGACCGCGTAGCGCTCGCTTCCTCGACGTAACGATCTCGTATCGCGAGAAAGCTCAAGCGGCCAAGAGACCAAGGTCGAGCACGCGCTGTTTATTGGTCCGCAGCGTGTTCATGAAATCGACACATTGTGGAATCGGTCCTGCAAAGCGTCGCGCCCGTGTTCCGGGGAGCGCTGGCGAGGGCGGGCGCATTCGTGTTTCTCTTCGCCTGCCTGGTGCCGTTCCTTCGCCCATCGTTCGCCGGCGAGGTGCACTCAATATCGGTTGCACGCGCGTTCGCGACCGCCGCGGTCGGGTCCACCGGGCCCACGCCGGAACGCGTACGCGACGTCGCGCGAGCTGAGGTCGTTCTCGGCGCGCAGGCGACGCCCGTCGCGACGGTGGAACCGGAGCCGGTCGCGACGCCCGAGCCCACACCGGTACCGACGCCCGCACCGACACGCGCACCTGTTGTTGTCGCAACTCTTCCGCCCCTTCCCGATCCGCCGACCGCCGGCATTGTCATCGCGTCCTGGTACGGGCCGGGCTTCTACGGAAACCGCACCGCCTGCGGTCAGACCTACACCCCCGAGATCGTCGGCGTCGCCCATCGCACGCTGCCCTGCGGCACACTCGTGGTGCTCGAGTACCGCGGGCGGATCCTGACCGTGCCGGTGATCGACCGCGGGCCCTACATCGCGGGGCGCACGCTCGATCTTTCGTCTGCCACCCACATCGCGATGGGCTGTCCCGATCTCTGCACGCTTTCGATGCGGATCGGGCCGTGAGTGTCCCCCGACCGTCCGCCTAGCCGCCCGGATACTCACCGGGCTGCCGAGCGCTGGCATACGACTTGCAGCCTGCCTTTGCCACCTAGCCCGGGCAGCACACGGCCAACTTCCATGGGCGAGAGAAAGGGTGCGCGATGACGCGGAACAAGGGAGCGATGACGGTCGCGGAGGCGGGTCGCCGCGGAGGCGCGACCACGGCACAGCGACACGGCCCGGAGTTCTACGAGCAGATCGGCAAGAAGGGCGGGAAGACGACCGCGCAGCGTCATGGCTCCGACTTCTACGAGCAGATCGGAAAGCAGGGCGGGCAGAAGGTGAAGGAGCTCTACGGACCACGCTTCTACGGACGCATCGGAAAGATCGGTGGCGACACCGTCTCAGAGAAATACGGACACGAGCATTTCGAGGAGATCGGCAAGAAGGGCGGACAGAAAGTCGCCGAGCTCATCGCAAGAGGCAGGCAGGCGACATAACGACCTTCGTCGACGGCACGCTGAGCGAGCGAGGAACCGAGGTGCGGCTCTCTTCAGACCCGCATGATCCGATTCCGATCGCGATCCACCGTCGCTTCCCATTGACACGCATGGGGCGCTCTATATCGTCGCGATCTGTACGCGGAGGTTCCGTTCTGGACCCTCTTTGTACCGAGAAGCGAACGATGAGGAAGGTCGTAGAGGGAAGGGCAGTGGATCAGGTCGCGGCACCGCTCGTGGCCGTCGAGTGGGAGGACATCACCGCCTACTCGCGGACCGCACTCCCCGAGGACTTTGAGCCATACCGTCTGCGAAAGCTCACCTGCGGGCTCTTGTGGAAAGACACCCCCGAGTATGTCGTCGTGGTCGGCGACTACGACATCACCAACGAGGGCCGTGACTACCGTCACAACGACTTCCATATCATTCCTCGCGGCGTCATCCGCCAGCTGACCTATCTCCGCGAGACGTCGAGCCCACTCGTTTCCCTCGACGTCGAAGCCAGCTAAAGAGGCTCTAAGAAACCGCGGCAAACTAAAACCGCAGCGCCCGGTGATGCGTATCTAGGGATACGGAAACCGAAATGGCCGATCGATGGTATTGGAACAAAGGATCGGTCTTTGCCGTTTCCTTCCCTGGAGGTTTCGCGATAAATGGCCCTTCGAGCTGAGCTTTATTGCTATTTCTGCGGCCACGGCCTGGGTGAAGTGCTTGTCCCAACGAGCGCCCGCCGGCCGACCGTTGAGCAACTGCGTACCGCCTACGACAACGTCCGCGGTCGCGAGGCGCCGGTCTGGAATGACGGCGACCAGCCCCTGTGCCCGCGCTGTGGTGGGCAGCTCTTTCTCGAGCGTTTCGAGCACGAGGTCGTCCGCACCAACGAGCGTCGCGCCCTGAAGCGCGCGAGCTAAGCGCAAGGCGCGGCCGCTCACCTTCACGGTGCAGCGCGCCGGTTCCATGGTGGTCGGGGTCATTGCCGGCTATGTCCTGGCGCGACGTATCCTCGCGCGCCGTGCCAGGTCGGTTGCCGCGCTGACGGACCGTCAGCGCGAGGTGCTGCGCGCCGTCGCGGGCGGCCTATCGACGAAGGAGATCGCTCTGCTTCTCGGAATCACGGAGGCCAGCGTGAACACTCACATCCGTCGCGCGCGGACGACCCTTCGTGCGCCGACCCGTGCGGCCGCCGCCGCACGCGTCACGGGTCATGTGGTCGTGGTCCCCTCGAGGCCGAGGCGCTCTGCCGCGTCATCCAAGGCGCGAACGACCTCGTTGATGAGGTCGTCGAACGGTACGCCCATCTCTTCGGCACCCTTCAGCATCATGTCGCGGCTCACGGCGCGTGCGAAGGCCTTGTCCTTCATCTTCTTCCGGACGGAGCTCGCATCGACGTCGCGCACGGCCTTCGACGGCTTGACCAGCGCGACCGCGGTCACGAACCCGCAGAGCTCATCGACCGCGTAGAGGGTCTTCTCCATCGCGCTGACGCGTGGTACGCCGGTGTGATCGCCGTGGCTCTGGATCGCGTGCACGATCAGGCCTGGTACGCCGGCCTGCTCGAGGATCGGCTTCCCGTTCTGGGGATGTCCCTGGGGATCCCGCTCGTAGTCAAAGTCGTGCAGGAGGCCGGTGATGGCCCAGGTCTCCTCGTTCTCGCCGTTTTCGCGCGCGAAGCGGCGCATCGCGGCCTCCACGGCGAGGCCGTGCTTCCGCAGGCTCTCCGACTTGGTGTGCTCGCACAGAAGATCCCAGGCCTCATCGCGCGTCATTCGCCACACCTCCCGCGCGATCCTAGCGAAGGCGTTACCGTCGGCGGGTGACCGGTTGCGGTTGCCTCGTGCTCGTGGCCGGCGTCGTCGCGCTTCTCGTCATCTTCATTCGCGGCTCGTTCGATTCCGGCGAGCCGATCGACACGGCGGTCGCAGTGCTTGCCGTCCTGGCGCTAGCCATCGAGCGATGGCAGCGGAAACGGCCCGCGAACGAGCTCGTACGCGCGCGCCGCGCGTAGAGCCGCGGCCTCGTCCCACATTCGGGCGGCGAACTGGAGACCGATCGGCAGGCCATCCCCGTCCATGCCGCACGGGACCGAGATCGCCGGTTGGCCCGTGAGGTCGAAGATCCGCGTGATCCGGGTCCACTCGCTCGGCCTCGCGACCTCTTTCGCTTGCTCGATCGTCCACGCGCGCGTCGGCACGGTCGGCATCGCGAGGACGTCGATGCCCTCAAGGTCGCGATCAGCCCCTCCGGCGCGCGCTTCGAGGAGAAGCTTCATTGACCGGGCGTACGTTTCCGCATCGACGTCACCCTGCGACGCCAAACGGGCTCGGACCAGCGGTCCGTACTCGGACGACCGTCCGGGGAACGCACCCTCGTGGTATGCGCGGGCCTCGACACCGAGGATCGCGCTCGCCGCCTTCGCGTAGTCCGCCGCGCGAGCCCAGCGGATCTCGCGGACCTCGGCGCCGGCGCGCGCGAGGGCCTCGATCGCATCGCGCACGGCCGCTGCGATCGCCGGATCGCAGTCGTCCCACACGTGATCGGTGGGCACACCGACGCGAAGCTGCTGCGCGCCCCGATCGATGCCTTCGAGAAGATCCGGGACGGGGCGATCCGCCGAAACCGGATCACGCGGGTCGTATCCCGCGATCGCGATCAGCGCAACGGCGACGTCTCGCGTGGTGCGCGCGAGCGGGCCCGGATGATCGAGCGACCAGGAGAGCGGGACGGCACCGAAAAGGCTTGCGCGGCCGAACGTTGGCTTGAGGCCGACGCAGCCGCAGAGCGCCGCGGGGATGCGGATGCTGCCCCCGGTATCGCTTCCGAGCGCGGCGAACGCCTCGCACGCCACGACGGCCACCGCGGACCCGCCCGAGGAGCCGCCCGGGATCTTTTTCGTGTCCCACGGATTGCGGACGTCTCCGAAATGCGGGTTGACAGAGCTGATGCCGTACGCGAACTCGTGCATTCCGAGCTTGCCGAGGAGCACCGCGCCCGCTTGTCGCAGCTTCCGCACGACCGTCGCGTCCTCATTTGGGACCCAGTCCGCGAGGATTCGCGAGCCCGCGGTCGTGCGGATCCCCTTTGTCGCGAACAGATCCTTCACCGCGACGGGCATCCCGTGCAGTGGGCCTTTGTATCGACCCGTCTCGATCTCGCGCTCGGCCTGGCGCGCTTGCTCGAGCGCGAGCTCGGCTGTGACGGTGATGAACGCGTTGAGCCGAGGTTCGACCGCCTCTATGCGTGCGAGGCACGACTCGACGAGCGAGACGGGCGACACCCGGCGCGTGCGTATCGCCTCGGCCGCCGCCTCGAGTGTCATGCGAAGAGTGTCTTGCGTGGTAGCGGGCATCGACCCGCGATCGCTAGCGGCGCTTCTCCGTCGGTCGCGCGTTCCGCGCCCGGACCGTGAAGATCACGGCGAGGATCACCGCGACCAATGAGCCGGCGATGAGGGCCTCGAGTGTTCCGCTGCCGGCGTCAGGAGAAAGGCCAAAGAGCTCCTCGATCCAGTCCACGTGTTCCTCCCCAGGTGACGTAGCTCGCATGATCGCATTTCACGCCCACCGGCGGCCTCAGGCCGAGACGGCGTCAACGACGAGCGCGCCGGCCACCACGGTCAGCGAGGTTACGCGTACGCCCGATGGGATGTTCGCGGCGAGGACACGCGCGAACGTGTCGGCGACCTCCTGCTTCGTCGAGTCGGGAAGCCCCAGACCGGCGAAGGTGGCCGACTCGATCTTCGCAGCGGCCTTTCCGTCGCTGACGAGCGGGGACGCCACCACCACGATCGGACCGGCGAGGATGAACGCCCGGCCCGTCGCGGTAAGCGTGAGCCTTCCCGGCTCGAGCTTGATCGTAGGATCGGCCACCGTGATTCCGCTCACCGTGAGCGGTGTGTAGCTCTGGGCGGCCTTGGTGAGCTCCTGTTCGGTGAGCGTGACCGTGATCGTGCGCGGTCCGCTCGGTCTTGCCGTCGCCGCTGCGGTCGCCGAACTCGTCGGCCGAGCGGTGCTGCGGACGACCGACGACGCTGTGGGCGCGAACTGCCCGAGCGCGGCCATTCCGATCAGCCCGGCGGCGAGGATCGCGACGAGCGCGGCGAGGACGCGCATCGCTAGACGCTAATGGGAGAGAGGATCGATGATCCGTCCGTTCTCTTTCACTTCCCAGTGCACGTGCGGCCCGGTGGTGGCGCCGGTCATGCCGACGAGCGCGATGGGTTGGCCGCGCGCAACGCGGTCGCCGATCGCCACGAGCGCGGCGGACGTGTGGTAGTAGCAGCTCTCGATGCCTTCGGCGTGCTGGACGCAGACGCGCCGGCCGCCGACCTGGACCCAACCCGCGGCGTCGACGACACCGTCGTCCGCGGCGACGATGATCGAACCGAACGGAGCGGCGAGGTCGATCCCGGTGTGACTGCCCTGAAGGAATTGGCTGACCGCGCCAGCGACCGGACGGACGAAGCGGCGCGAGGCGCCCTCGATGCGCGCGAGGCGCGAGCGGGAGGCTGGGTCGGCGCGCAGGTCGACGCCCTGTCCGCTCGCGACGCCGCAGCGGTAGAGCTCGAGCTGCGTCTCGTAAAGGCCGGTCCGGCTCACGCCGGTGAACCAGCGTCCATCCGGGCTGAAGGAGCGGGTGCCGAAGAGATTGGGGAGCGTCGCGATCGCTCGGTCCTGTTCGTCGGTCGGATCCCACACCGGTATCCGATCGAAGACGTTGCCACCCGGCACCGTCGCGGAGACCGCGCCGACCAGGAGACGACCGTCGGCGGTCCACTCGTGCACTGGGCCCGGAAAGCTCGATAAGGGCGCCGACTCCTCGGTCCCGCTCGGGTCCATCACGGCGAGCTTGTCGTTCGAGCGCACGAGCAGGGTCTCGCCCCGCGGCGACCATTCAGTGAAGGTCGCGTCCTCGGCCTCGAGCCTCGTCATCACTCCGGTCGCGGTCACGCCGATGTACCGCTCCGTCGTGCCGTCGAGGTGGTAGCGCGTGACGGTGAATCGCTTCGCGTCCGCGCTGAAGTACGCGTCGTCGCGGGGATACCGCGGGATGAGGTCAGAGTCGACGTGGGCGACCGTCTCTCCGACCCCGTCGCGCCAGACGCGGATCTCGTCGTCATACCAGAAATACAGATCGTCGCCGCTCCAGCGGACTTCCGGTGAGGACGCTTCGATGGTCCCCGCGATCGTGCCGTCTAGGTAGATATAGAGCAAGCCATCGTCGCGCCAGTAGGAGAGATAGGCGCCCGACCCGGACCACTGCGGTCGGCTGCCCTGTCCGATCTCCTGCACCCTTCCGCTGCGAACGTAATAGACGGTGAGCTGGAGCTGCTCTTCGTAGCCGGTGATCGTGGTGTGGGAGGGGATCACGTTGATTCGCGACATGGCGACCGCGCTTGAGTCTGCGGACCACGCCACGCTCGTGACGTTGTCGAGAGCGGGAATAGTCGTGCGGTCGGTGCACCGCAGCATGTCGACGGGCGCCGTCGCGCGAAGTGGCCGATCGTCGGGCAGAGTGATGTCGGAATCGGTGTCGCTTGCTCGTGGAGCTTGCGCACACCCGGAGAGGGCGAGGGCGAGCATGAAGAAATACGCGAGACCCTTCCCCCTGCTCACGCAACTGATTAAAGGTGCGGATCGGCCAATGCGAAATGGTCATGAGGTATCGAACGAATTTGTTACCCGAGCGAGCGAGCGAGCGACGCCCTATGCGCGCGAAGAAGTCGAGCGCATCGCGAAGATGAAGACTGCCCCGAGTACTAGATGGATGAGAAGGCCTGGTGCGGCTTGACCAGGCAGATCGCCAGCAACGATTTCGTACGTGTTGATGACGAGCTCGAGGGCTTGGACGACCACGTTGCCGACGAGGAGGGCGCGGACGGCCTCGCCGCTGGCGTTTCGCGCCATCCAGTTGATCACTCCGAGACCGATGAGGGTCGCCCCGACGTCGCGCGCGAGGACCTTCGTGGACGCCGGGGCAACGACGCCGAACCCAGCGAGCATCGACTCGGGGGATACGAAAAGCGCGAGCCCGAAGACGACAGCGGCGATGCCGCCGATCATGAGGGCGAGGCGCGGGGTCACGGCGCGGAGAGTAGGTCAAGGAAGTAGCCTCCGTCTCCGTGCCGAGGGGCCAGCGCTTCGACATCCTCAGCTTCCCCATGCCGGACTACGACGCGATCGAGCGAGAATGGCAATGGGCGGAGCGGCTCGGCTTCGACCAGGGCTGGATTCCGGAGACGTGGACGATGTCCAATCGTTCGTATCTGGAGCCGTGGACGATTCTTTCGGCGCTCGCACGCGCGACCAGCACCTTGCGGCTCGGTACCTTGGTCGCCCTGCTCGTGCCGCGGCACCCAACGCTGTTGGCTGGGCATGTGCTCACCGTGGACCAAGTCTCGAAGGGTCGGGTCGAGCTCGGGATCGGCGCGGGAGACGTACCGACGGACAGTGGCATCTTCGGGACGGCGCAGTGGTCAGCCGGTGAACGTGTGGAACGTCTGGAGGATCAGCTTCAACTGCTAGACGCGCTTCTGCGCGGACGATCTGTGACGAGCACGGGCCGGCACTATTCGGTGACGGGGGCTCACCTGCCGGAACCGGTGCAACGGCCACGACCGCCTCTCGTCGTCGCCGCAGAAGGAAGAAAGAGTCTCCGTCTGGTCGCCCGTCACGCTGATGCCTGGGTAACGCTGGGCGGTCAGCCTCAGACGCCGGAGCGCGGTGTGCCGACCATCAGCGAGGCGGAGGGTCTCCGGACGACACGGGAGCGGGTAGGGATGCTCGAGTCCGACTGTCGCGAGATTGGACGCGATCCGCGAGAGATCCGCCGCATCGTCCTTGCGTACCGCAGGCACGTCGATCCGCTCTCGTCACTCGAAGCATTCGATGAATTCGTGGGGTCCTATGCGGAGATGGGGTTCGAGGAGTTTGTCTTCTACTGGCCGTCAATCCTCGCGACCTTCAGGGAACAGCGCGGGATGACGGCGTCGGAGCGGAGTACCGCCGAACGAATTGCCGCCGTGAGGTTCTCAAAGGCACAGCCCCGCGCGTAGGCGATGAAAGGTCGCTAGATCGCGGTCCCGATCGGGGTTGGATCCGCCACACTGAACTCTTAGGCATCGAAGTGGAGGGCATCAACGACTTGCTGGGCAGGCTCGACGCGCTAAATATGGCGTCGCGCTGTTGACCAAGCGAGCGACGCGGCTGCGTACGCCCGCCGACCTGCGTGCGCGTCTTTCGTCCTCCGCCGCGGATGCGCGCGCGTGGCGCGCGCTCACGCCATCCGCACGGCGGATCGCCGCGCACTGGATCGACGGCGCGAGGCAGCCCGACGTGCGCAATTGGCGGATCGCTGATGTGCTCCGACGCGCGCATCGATACCAGCGGGGCGACGGACCTTTCTATCCGAGCGACCAGGAGCAGCACCTTCTGTCAAGGCGCGGGGCCGCAAGACGCGGCCGATGAAAGGTTCTCATCATCGGCTCCGGTCCGATCACAATCGCCTCGCCGCTGAGTTCGACGACGCCGGATCGCAAGCCTGGCGTTCCTTCGGTCTGGCGGTCCCGACCGGATTCGAACCGGCGATCTCGTCCTTGACAGGGACGTATGCTAGGCCGCTGCACCACGGGACCGAACAGAAAAAGCGCGCTTTTGCGCTCTCCCCTCAGACCATTATGAAGAAAAAGAGGCGGCGAGTGCGCTTCCTTTCACTCGCCGCCCCGCCGGTGTGGCCAAACTGATCGCTAGCTCGCCGCGAGGAGTCCCTCCCGCAACGGCGTTCCCCCAATGCGCACCTGCCGCACGACCTCGTTCGCGATCCGGCTCGTCTTTACGAGGCCGCTGAGCGCGAGGTCGAGACCGACCTCGCGAAGCTCCTCATATCCGAGCCCTCGATAGAGCTTGTTCGAGGCCACGTAGCACATCTCGTCGTACAGGAACGGCCAATCGACTGCCCGTCGTGACAAGCAAAACGAGATGAAATCGATCGCCACCTGAGCGATCCGATCTTCGGGCACCCCTTCCTTCCCCTTTGCCTTGTCGGCCTCGCGCATGATCGTCAGGTGGTCGTCCGCGAACAAGACGATCTGTCCACCAACTTCTCCACAGACTTCTCCACACGCTCGCGTGCGGCGGTCCACCGAGATATCCACAGATGTGATAGTCATCGCGACCGGTGTCCGCTGAAGCGACGCCGCTCTTTTACCTCGCGTGCACTCGCGCGATCGAGCGCGCCGTCGCCGAAACGCGAGCGAACTGCATCTAACGCGGCGTTGAGCCGCGCGTGACGGGCGGCGTCGAATAATCCGAGCTGCTCGCCCGCGGTCACGCCCGAGACCGAAACGCCGATGAGCCGGACAGGGCTGGTTCGACCGCCTTCGCGATCCTGCGCAAGGGCGTCGCGAAGGAGCTGACGCGCGGTTCGATAGATCGTGACGTCGTCATCGGTTGGTTCACGAAGCGTGCGTTGACGCGTGCGGGTTTCGAACGGCGCGACGCGGAGCGTCATGGTGATCGTCCGCCCACGGAGGGTGTGATCGCGCAGGCGGCGACCGACTCCTTCCGCAAGGCGGAGAAGCGTCGACTCGATCTTCGCCGTGTCGAGCGTGTTCGCATCGAACGTATGCGAATGTCCAACGGATTTCGGCGTGTGCTCGCTCTGGACCTCGCCCTCGTCGATCCCGTTCGCGCGCTGCCAGATGTCCGTTCCGTGCTCCCCCAGGCGCGTCTCCAAGACCGACCGGTCGAAGGCGGCGAGCTGGCCGATCGTCCGGAGATCCCACCCCGCGAGCACTTCCCGCGTCCGCGGGCCGACGCCCCAAAGCCGCTCGAGGGGGAGTGGCGCGAGGAACGCCCCCTCGCCACCGGCGGGCACGATGACAAGGCCGTCCGGCTTCCGGAGGTCGGAACCGACTTTCGCGCAGAGCTTGTTCGTGGCGACGCCGACCGAGACGACCAGTCCGCAGCGCTCCCGGACCGCCCGCTTGATCTGCGTGGCCATCGCGACAGCGCCGCCGAATAGATGTTCGGTCGCGGTGACGTCGAGGAAGGCCTCGTCGAGGGAGATCGGTTCGACCAGCGGTGTCTGCTCCTCGAATATCGCCATGACCGCGTCCGACGCTTCGACGTAGCGATCGAAGTTACCCGGCACGTAGATCCCGTCCGGGCAGAGCCGTCCAGCGATCGCGAGCGGCATCGCGGACCGGACGCCGAAGGCGCGTGCCTCGTAGGACGCGGCCATCACCACGCCGCGTTCGTTCGGGCCGTCGCCGCCGACGATCACCGGTTTGCCGCGGTACTCGGGATGGTCGCGCTGCTCGACCGACGCGTAGAAGGCGTCCAGGTCGCAGTGCAGGATGGCGCGCGTCATGCGAACCGCACCCCCACCGTCGTCGCGTCCGGCGCCAGGAAGCGCAGAAGGTCGTGGCCCTCCGCCTCGACGGCAACGAGTTCCCGTGGCGGGAGCCGAGCGAACGGGGCGACGCGCAGGACTGCCTCGCCCTTCGCGCGGATGAGGCCCCACGTCGCGGCAGCGAATCCATCCACCAGAACCACGGCCTCGACGATGCCGTTTTTGGCGTAAATCGCAGGCCGATGCGCCGGCGCGATCAGGCGATCCCGATGCTGGTAGGCGATGAGCAGCTCGTCGTAGCGCGGAAGGAAGCGCACCGGCGCCTTTACCGCGGAGCTGGGACGGATCGCGCGCGGCATGTCGTAAAGGATGCGCCCCGTTTCGTCCTTGAAGATCAGAAGCTTCGAGGCCGTGCCCTCGAGCGCGGGCCGCACTCGCGGCGGCGCTTGGCCCGCGAACTTCGCGACGTCAGCGAGTGTGACTGGGCCGAACGCGGAGACGCACCGACGCACGAGGATCTCGAGCGCGTCTTGCTCAGATGGTCGTTTGCCCCGTGAGATCCAGTGGCGCGCGGCCACATAGGGAGCGTCGGTTCCGCCGTATTCCCAATGTCCGCCGGGTGGTGCGGTCACCAGATCGGCATGGGCGCTCACGAAGCGCCAGACGAGCCAGTTGAAGGGACCGCCGAGCGCTCCTCCGAGCCGCTCCCGGATGTGTTCGAGCACATCCTCCTTTGGACGGGGCGTGCGGGCGAAGGCGATCGCCAGTGCGGCCACCTTCTTCGGGTCCACGCCCCTGCCGATCTGCAAGCGATTCCACGCGCCACGCTGGAGGTCCTGCGTCGCGACCGCGTAGGCATAGAAGTCCCGGGCCGAGACGAGATGAAGCGTGCCCCGCATGAGTCTCGCGCGGACCACGTCGTGCCGCTCGATCGCCGACCAGAGCTTCTCGCGTCGGAAGCCCGCCAGGCGCGACCAGAGTGCGATGTATGGAGAGGGCGACGATTGTGCCTGCAGTGCCGCGAGTCGCTCGATCGCGGGCACCACGCCGATGTCCGCCCGCTCGAGGAGGAGCTGTCGCGCGAGCATCGCGCGGTTGAGCTCGCGGAGCGTGAGAACGGCATGAGCGGTAGACGTCTTCGTCATCCGCGCACTCCGTGCGTTTTGGACTGCGGCGCGTAGAAACGGACGAGCTTTTCGCCCTCCTCGGCCAGAGCAGCGCGATCGGCCCGCGCGAGCGGTTTGAAGGGCCGGAGCTCGAGTACCGCCTCCTTCGGCCGAACGGCGATCGTCCACCGGCCGGCGACGAAGCCATCGACGACGAACGTGGTCCACACCTCGGCCGAGAAGATGACCTGCTTGCGGAAAGCCTCGGGGAGGATGCGCGTCCGCTCCGGCGCGGCGTGGCCGAGTAGCGCCGCGTCGAACCGTGCGAGGAATCGCACCGGTGCAGGCACGTCGGCGGCCGGTCGCGGGGCGCTGGCGAGGTCGATCAGGTCGCGTCCGCGCTCGTCGGTGAAATGTCGCAGGTCCGTCATCCGCGCGAGGGCCGCGCGGATGTTCGGAACGCGAACGCTGCTCCATGTCGCGATGTCGGCAACAGTCGCCGGGCCGAAGGCGCCGAGATGCCGCCGCACCACGAGGTCATACGCGGCATCAGGCTTGGGGGCCTTCCTGAGCTTTGCACGCGGCGCGACGTGCCGGGCCAGTTGCCGGTGGTCGAAATGCGCTCCCGTAGCGTCCCAAATGAGTCCGCTTGTCGCGACCGCGGCCCACGTGAACCAGTTCCGGAGCCTGGGGTTCCTTGCGGCACTCGGCGGAAGGTGGGCCGCGCTGAATTCCTCGATCTCGGTGCGGGTTCGGGGGGTCTTGGCCGCGAACGTCATGACCTTCTTATGCAGCCCCTCGAGATCAGCCAGTGCGGGGCCGCCCGGCGGGCGCCACGCGCCGAAGCGGCCTTCCATCGTCGCGAGCGAGTACGCCGGATACTCGCCTGCCGAGACAAGATGCAGCGTCGCCCGCATCAGGGTCGCTTTCACGACCTGCCCGCGGTCGATAGCACGCGTGAGCTCGTCGCGCTTGAAGCTCGCAAGACGAGACCAGAGCGCGACATACGGCGACGGCGCCCACTGACCCTGAAGGCAGCCCAGACGCTCGACCGCGTCGACCACATCGATCTTCTGGCGTTTCAGCAGGAACTGCCGCGCCAGGAGCGCGCGATTCAGCTCACGAATGGTGAGCGAGGGAACGCGTAGCGGCATCGATCGACGAAGCTAGGACAGTTTGCGGATTACGCCGATGACCTTCCCTTGGATCTGCACATCCCGCGCGTAGATGGGGGACATGGCGCCGTTCGCGGGCTGCAGCCGGATACGGTCCTTCTCTTTGTAGAACCGCTTGAGCGTCGCGACATTGTCCTCGAGCACCGCGACGACGATGTCGCCGTCGCGCGCTGTGTTCTGCTCCTGCACGACGACGAAGTCGCCATCGTCGATGTGGTCCTCGATCATCGACTTACCGCGAACTTTCAGCACGAAGGTCTCGCGTCCGCGCCCCGCCGCGAGCTCGCTCGGGAGTCCGATGGTTTCGGAGCGGTCCTCGTAGGCGTGGATTGGCTGACCTGCGGCGATCTCGCCGACGACCGGAGCCTGCACCACCCGACCGCCGTTCATGCCAGGGAGACTGAGGGCTCGTGACCGAGTGGCCTCCTTGTTGAGGCGCCCGTCCTTCTCGAGCTTGGTGAGGTGGTGATGAACGGCCGATGTCGAGGCGAGCCCCACCGCCTCCGCGATCTCGCGCACGCTCGGGGGATATCCCCTTTCGGCGACGGCCTCGCGGATAAACGCCAGGATGCGGTCCGCCCGCTGCTGGTCTTGCTTTGTCACGCTTGTTCCTGAGGGTAACCGAACGGATGTTCAGTTGTCAAGCGCGCCCGTATTCTCCGCCCGATGCCGCTCGATCCGGTCGTTATCCGGGACAACCTCTTGGACTACGGCGCGCGGACCTTCTGGGCCCTCATCGTGGCCGCGATCACCCTACTTATCGCGCGGGGCGTCCGCGGCGCGACGATGCGCATGCTCGCCCGCAATCGCGCCCAGGCGAACGTCACGATCCTTCTCGGCAACCTCGCGCAGCTCGTCATCATCACCGTCGGCATCCTCGCGATCGTCGCGATCTACACCCGCGACGCCTTCGGCTGGATCCTCACCTCGTTCAGCGTCGTTGGTCTGGTCATCGGCCTCTCGCTACAGGACATCCTCAAGAACTTCTTCGCCGGCGTATGGGTCCTGGTCGAGCGGCCGTTCCGGATCGGGGACGCGATAGAGGTCGCCGGATACAGCGGCTCGGTTGAGGAGATCTCCTTCCGCACGACGCAGCTGCGCACCGACGACGGTCGCGAGGTCATCGTGCCGAACGGCACGTTCATGACGTCCGCGGTCGTCAATCTCACCCGCTTCCCGACCCGAAGAGCCTCGGCATGGCTCGTCCTCCCCGCGGACGAGAAGGCCGTCACCGCCGAGGACGTTCGCGCGGCGCTGCAGAAAGCCGAGGGGGTGTCGCCCGAGCCGCCGCCATCGGTCGAGCTGCGCAGCGTTTCCGACGGCAAAGCTCAGTACGTCGTTTCGTTCTGGGCTGCCAATCGCGATGCGGCCCTCGCTCCCGCCCTGCGCGCGCTTCGGGCACGGTTCCCGCAGGGAGAGGTCCACGTTGGCTAACCGCATACGCGTTCCGAAGGACATGACCGAGGTGGTGGACATCGTCCGGCGCCTGCCGACGTACATCCGTCTGGTGTGGGCGCTGCTCCGTGATGGCCGCGTCCCCGCACAGCAAAAGCTCATCCTCGCGGGGATCGGCGCTTATCTCTTCTTTCCGATCGATCTCATCCCGGATTTCGTCCCCGTCCTCGGCCAGCTGGACGACCTCGCCGTGGTACTGCTCGGCCTCGACCTCTTCATCCGCAGCGCGCCGCCGGACATCGTGGAGGAGCACCTGGCGAAGATCTCGCAGGACAAGGATCAGCTCAGCCGCGACATCGCCACGGCCGAGCGGCTCCTCGGAGACCGTCTCGGCGACGTCCGCGATACTGTGGACAAATTCCGCACCCGGGGGGAGGGGCCCCCGATGGGGCAGGGGCCCCAGGGTCGTAAGGCGGCGGGTCGGAAGAAGAGGGAGAGCACATGAGCGACCGCGACTCCGGTCCCGGTTTCTTCGGCGTCATCGAGGCGCTGCTCGCGATCGTCGGCGCTCTCACGGTCATGGGCGTCCTCGCCGTCGCGGCGTCGGTGCTCGCCTGGGAAATGGAGCTGCGGCGCAGCGAGCAGGACACGGCGCTCGACGAGGCGTCCACCTCCTCCTAGCTTCGCGTGCGCGTCATCCTCAAAGCGGAAGTCCCCGGTCTCGGCCGGACCGGTGACATCAAGGATGTCGCCGACGGCTATGCCCGCAACTACCTGCTGCCGAAGGGCCTTGCCATCGAGGCGACCGGCGGGGAGCTCAAGCATCTCGCCCAGGAACGCCAAGCCGAGCGAACGAAGAAGGATCGCGCGCATCAGGACGCCGAGGAGCTCGCGAGTCGTCTCGCCGAGGTCACGCTTGTGTTCCGGCTCAAGGCGGGGGAGCACGGAAAGACGTTCGGTAGCGTGACCGCAAAGGAGGTGGCCGAGGCTCTGAAGAAAGAGGCGAAGGCCGAGATCGACAAGACCAAGATCGTCCTCCACGAGCCGCTCCGGTCGCTCGGTATCCACAAGGTCGAGGTGCGTCTCCTGGCGGACGTCCGAGCTGACGTGACGATCGCGATCGAGCCGGCCTAGGCCGTGGCCCAAGCGCTTCGCCGGCCGGGGGTGCGCCTCGTCCTGACCAGCGCGACGCTGCTCTTTGTCGAGCTGGTGCTCCTGCGCTGGATCCCAGCCAACGTGACGTACATCGGTTTCTTCTCCAACTTCCTCTTGATGGCGAGCTTCCTCGGTATCGGCGTCGGGATCCTCTTCGGACGGCGTCTCGCGAACGCCGCGTGGTCACCCTTCCCGTTGCTGCTTCTGCTCGTCGTCGCCCTGATCCTCGGCGCGAAGCTGGACGTGCAGATCCGCGCGAGCGACGAGATCTTCTTCGGACTCGCGGAGAGCCACGCGGCCGACACGAACTTCCTGGTGCTCCCGCTCGTCTTCGTCCTCGTCGCCGCGGTGATGGGCGCGCTCGCGCTGCCGCTCGGCTCGCTCCTCCGCTCGATGCCCCCTCTCCGCGCGTACGCCCTCGATATCGCAGGGTCGATCGGCGGCATCGCGCTCTTTGTGGGCCTCTCCGTCCTGAGCTTGCAGCCGCCGGTCTGGTTCGGCGTCCTCGGAGCCCTGCTGGCCGGCCGCGCGCTCGCGTATCCGCTGAGCCGCTTCTCCATCGTCAACGGCGCATTCGTCATCGCGACCTGCGGACTCGTGATCGGCGCGACGGCCAGTGGCGATCTCTGGTCTCCCTACTACCGGATCAGCGTGCAGCGCCCGGCGGGATCGGATGCGACGATCTCGGTGAACGGGATCCCGCACCAGGCGATGCATGCGGTAGACATCGACCCGCCCGCGGCCGAGCCCTTCTACGATCAGATCTACCAGTGGTTTCCGGGCCGGAGCTTCGGGCACGCGCTCGTCGTCGGCGCCGGAAGCGGGACGGACACGGCGTATGCCCTCGCCAACAAGGTCCAGGCCATCGACGCCGTGGAGATCGACCCGCGCATCCTGGAGCTTGGCGAGCGCGAGCATCCCAATCATCCGTACTCCGACCCGCGCGTCCGCGAGTACGTCGACGACGGGCGCGCATTCCTTCGGTCCAGCGGGGATCGCTACGACCTGATCGTGTTCGCCCTTCCCGACTCGCTGACGCTCGTGAGCACGAGCGCGAACGTCCGCCTGGAGTCCTTTCTCTTTACGCGCGAGGCGTTCGCGAGCGCGCGCGACCACCTCGCGCCGAACGGCGTGTTCGTCCTCTACAACTACTACCGGCAGCCGTGGCTCCTCGCGAAGATCGAGGGAATGCTGACGGACGTCTTTGGGACCGAGCCGCTGGTGCGCGAGTACGACGCTCCGATTGGTTCCGCGGCGGTGCTCGCGGCGAGCCCCGGCGACCTTCAGGTGTCGGGTCAGGCGGCGCTCCTGAGCGCGGCGATCGCGAACGACCGACCTGCCGCCGCGACGGATGACTGGCCCTTCCTCTATCTACGCGATCGTGTGATCGCGCCCTACTACATCCTTGCGCTCATCTTCGTCCTTCTGGTCGCCGGCATAGCGACCGTGCTCGCCGCGCGCCTCGTGTCCGCACCGATTGCGGCGTTCAGTCCGCACTTCTTCCTCCTCGGCGCGGCGTTCCTACTCCTCGAAACCCGGAGCCTCACCATGTTCAGCCTTCTGTTCGGCACGACCTGGACGGTCAACGCGATGGCCTTCGCGGCGATCCTTACCAGCGTGCTGCTCGCGATCGGCGTGAACGCGATGACGAAGCCGCCGCGCGCGGTGCTCTACTCGGGTCTTGGGGTCACGCTCGTCATCGCGTATGTGCTCCCACCGTCGGCGCTGCTCTTCGATCCGGCGTGGCTCCGCTACCTCGCGGCGGCGGTTATCGCTTTTGCCCCGGTGTTCTTCGCGAACCTCGTGTTCACGGCGTCGTTCCGAGAAACGCGGACCGCCGACATGGCGTTCGCCTCGAATCTCATCGGCGCGATGATCGGCGGCGTCCTCGAGTACGCCGCGCTCGTCACGGGTTACCAGGCGCTCCTGATCATCATCGCCGCTCTCTACGTGGCGGCGTATCTCGCGGGTTCACGCGTCCGGCTCTTGGCGGATCGCCGCCTGGTCACGGCCGAGCCGGCTTAGACGACTTCGCGCGTCTCGCCGAGGTCGCGGAACCGGGTGAGGTCGGACTGGAAGTGAAGGTCGAAGTCGCCGGTCGGTCCGTTGCGATGTTTCGCGAGCTTGAGGCGGACGACACTCTCTTCGCGGTCCTTCCGGTCCTTTTGCCAAAGGAACAGGACGAGATCGGCGTCCGCCTCGAGGGCGCCGCTCTCTCTGAGGTCAGAGAGCATCGGCTCGGTCCCACGCTGCTCGATCTGCCGCGAGAGCTGCGAGATCGCGATCACCGGGACCTCGAGCTCGCGCGCGATCGCCTTCAGCGCGCGGCTGATACGGGCGACCTCCAGGACGCGACTCTCTTCGTTCCCCACGCCTTCGATGAGCTGCAGGTAGTCGATCACGACCAGGTCCAGGCCGCGCTCGGCCTGGAGGCGGCGCGATTTCGCGAGGATGTCGGTGACCGTCAGGCGGCTCGACTCCTCCACGAAGATCGGCGCCTGCTGTAGCTCGCTCGACGCCGCGGAGATCGCGGTGAACTCCTGCGTGGAGAGGCGACCGCGGCGCATGCGGTTGCCGTCGATCTCCGCGAGCATCGACACAAGGCGCTGGACCACCTGCATCTCGCTCATCTCCATCGAGAAGAACGCGCATGTCTTCCGCTGCACGACCGCCGCATGCTCGACGACGTTCAGCGCGAGGCTCGTCTTGCCGAGACCCGGACGGCCCGCGATGAGGATGAGATCAGAGGCCTGGAGTCCACCGGTCTTCTTGTCGACCGACTCGATGCCCGTCCGAATCCCGAGGCGCATGTCGCCACGCGCGTCGATTTGCTCGGCGTAGCGGCGGAGCGCGACGTCCAGAGGGACGATGTCCCGATGGAGCGTCGATTCGCTCACCGCGAACAGCAGCTCCTGCGCGTCCGACACCGCGGCGGCCGATTCCTCGCGGGTCAGCGCGAGACGGGCGATCTCGTTGGCCACCCCGATCAGCCGACGAAGGAGCGCGGTGCGTTCGACGATCGCCGCGTAGCTCGACGCGTGCGCGACCGTCGGCACGTTCTGCATGAGGCCGACCAGGAACTGCGAGCCCCCGATCGCATCGAGCTCAGCGTGCGCGACGAGGTCCGACTGCACGTTGGCGAACCCCACTTGCTCGCTGCGCTCGGCGACGCGGGCGATGGCCGCGAGCACGATCCGATGCTGCTCGCGTGACAGGTCCGCAGGCCCGAGGCGTCCGCGCGCGACCTCGTTGTAGAGGGCGCCGTCCATGAGCATCGCGCCGAGGAGCGATGCCTCGGCCTCGGGCTTCTCTGGCGGCGGCTTGACGCCGCGGTCGGTCTGCACCGTCATGCCGGCGGGCCGCCCTCGTCGGAGGCTTTGGAGAAGAACTTCGCCTGCTCGCTCTCGAAGAGGAGCTGGAATCCGCCGGTCGGACCATTGCGGTTCTTCGCGACGGAACCGTTGATGAGCCGCGGCGCGCCCGCCGGCGTCTCCTCGCGGTCGCGCCACAGCATGATCACGATGTCGGCATCCTGCTCCAGCGCGCCCGAGTTGTGGCTCACGATTCCGTCCGCCAGCCAGCACGAGGTGTCGGGGACGGTAAGGTCGTACACGAGTTGCTCGCCATCAGCTACAACGTCGATCACCTCGTCCCAGAAGAGATCGTTTGTGGCAAGACCCATCAGCGCGGAATCTTCGAGGAGCACCGCGTACGTCGCTAGATGCGGCCGCGAAGGTGAGAACGTGAAGTGCCCGTTCCCGCTGTGTGAGGTTCCGCGGAGGCGCGCCATTTCGCGAGTTGTGATCTCTCGGTCACGCATCCGTCCGCGAACAAGAGCAAACACCTCGCGCGGAATGGTGTCGACATTCGTGTTCGGGGCGATGCCCGCTGTCGCGGCCATCACCGCGGCTGCGGGCTCCACCCGAGGCCCGAAGGTGCCGATGAGCTCGATGAATCGTCTCTGAGCTTCGGTCCCAGAAACGTGGACTTGGTAGCCGGGAAGATATCCCGCCTCTTCGACCCGCACCGTTCTCGTGACAATGTCGAACCGCAGGAGCAGCGCTGCGACGTCGCCGGCGAGTCCGATGCTGTTCGTCGCGTAATACACGCTGTGACCCCCGCCACCTTTGTGGACGCTAATCGATCCGTCTGTCGCCCAGAGGTGTCGCAGCAGGATTGCGAGTTGCTTGTTTGCCAGACGGAACGCATCGCATGGCACACGCTTCTGATATGAGCGTTGGCCGAAAATGCCGAGATCGCGAAGCCATGCATTCACGCCGGCGGGATGCCAGCGATTCCCATTTCCGCTAATGAGTAGTTGGTGCCAATTGCCGACCTCCAAATAGCGAGTCACTTTGGCGCCGAACTCGTTGATCGCAGCCGCGGCGACGAAGCGGCTGTTCTCCTCCGAACTTGTCGTATACCGCATCGGCGCGCCTTTGATGTAGCTTCCGTCTCCGATCATCTGGCCAAGAAGGCCGACTCTTTCGCTTGGCCACTCGGTGATCGATTTGGGTTCGGGGAGTCGCCGCGCGATGGCAAGTCGGTCGCCGGTCGTCAGATCGCGAACGTGACGCCATCCTGCGAACGCCCGAAGCCGATGGTCGGCTGTAGCGCGGATGGATCGGCCGCTCGTGAGACGCACTCTGAAAACTGGCCGTCGACCGACTGCCCAAATCTTCTCGGTTCGCGCGGTCACGATGCGGTCGTTTTCGACCGAGAGAACCTCTGGGCAGGTACCGACGAGTTCGGAGATGGGCACGCGGCGTCCATCCGCGAGACAAACGATGGTGTCTCCGGTCACGCATTCGCGAAGGGTGGAGAGCTTGGGCTCCCCGCCCGAGTCTCCGGCGGCGCGTGATAGTTGCGAGAGACCAATGATGACCACTCCGAGCTCGCGGGCCAATGACTTCAGATTCCTCGTGATCGTCGCGATCTCTTGAACGCGGTTCTCCTCGTCGCCGCCGCCTCGAACGAGTTGCAGGTAGTCGACGATGATGACTTCGATCTTCTCGTGCGTGCTCGCGCGGCGGGCCTTCGTTCGCAGCTCCATGATCGAGATGCCCGGCGTGTCGTCGATGAACACGGGCAAGCCGTGCAGGGCCGCGGCGGCATCCGTGTCGATGATGTTCCCGGTCCGGAGCGCGAGCAGGTCCATGCGCGAGTTCAGCGCGAGGTAGCGCGAGACGATCTGCTTCGCGTCCATTTCCAGCGAGAAGAGCAACACCGGGTGGCCGCGGCGTGCGACGTTGAAGCTCATCCCGAGCGCGAGGCTCGTCTTGCCGACGGACGGCCGGGCGGCGAGGACGATGAGGTCGCCGACGGTGAACCCTTCGGTGTAGTAGTCGACCTCGCGGAACCCTGACGGGATCCCGCTCACCTCGAACGGGCGCTCCATGCGGTCGGTGAGGTGCTCGTAGTTGGACTGCAGCGAGGCGGTGATGTGACGGAGCTGTGCATTTGCCGACTCGTCTCGAAGCGCGAAGAGTCGCTGCTCGGCGCGGTCGAGCGCGAGGGCGATGTCGGTCGGTTCGTCGTACGCATCCGCCGCGATCGACGTGGCCGCACCGAGCAGGCGCCGCAAGATCGCCCGGTCGCGGACGATGTGGCCGTAGCGGTCGATCTCGGCCGCTGTCGGAACGCCATCCGCGAGTGCGCGGAGGTAGGCCTGGCCGCCCGCTCGGTCGAGCTCCTCGCGCCGGGAGAGCTCCATCTGGATGGTGAGCGGATCGATCCGCTCACGCCGTTCGAGAAGGGCCTGGGCCGCGTCGTAGATCCGCTGGTGCCGCGCGATGTAAAAATCATCGACGCGGAGCAGGTCCGCGACCTTGAAGATGGCATCACGGTCGATGAGGAGGCTTCCGAGTACCTGCTGTTCCGCGCTCTCGTCGAACGGGACCTGCCGGTCGGGCGCGCGAGTCTCGACGGTCATGCGGGAAGTCTAGAACACGCGTTCTAATGGCCGAAGAGCGTACGCGCGCAGGCCGTGAAAGGCCGGTAGACCACTAGAACGCTGTTCTGTCGGCATGAGTCACATCCGAACTGGCTGCCCGGCGGAAGCTCGCCCGACAATTCCTCTTTAGCTGACATTGGGCATGACGGCTAGCAATTCGTCCACCATCTTCTCCACCAACTCATCCACGATTGCTCCACCAGTTTTCGCGAACGTGGACAACGAAGCGGATCTTCATTGCGTAGTCTCGGCACTGTCTTGCATGTTCTTGTGACCGGCGGCGCGGGATTCCTCGGCAGCCATGTGGTCGATGCGCTCCTCAAGGCCGGCGACGACGTCGTGGTGGTGGACGATCTCTCGACGGGAGATCGCGCGAATCTCGATCCGCGCGCCGAACTGCGCATCGCCGATATCGCCGACCTCTCGGCGCTTCAGCGCGAGCTCGGCAGCCGACGGATCGATGCGGTCGTGCATTGCGCTGCGAAGACCAAGGTCGTCGAATCGATGACGAAGAAGGACCTCTACGAGCGCGTGATCGTCGGCGGGACGCGGAACGTGATCGAGACCACGCGACGGCTCGGCGCGTCGATCGTCGTGAATATCTCCACCGGTGGGGCGATCTACGGCGAAACGCCAATCTGTGCCGACGAGAACGTCCCGGTCGATCCGCAATCGAACTACGGCAGATTCAAGGCTGCGGCGGAAAAGCTCGTCGAACTGTCCGACCTTCGGGCGGTGACCCTTCGGCTTGCGAACATCTACGGTCCACGCCAGCGCACCGATCTCGAGGGCGGCGTGATCGCCATCTTCCTCGGCTGCTGGAAACGGGGCGAGCCGATCACCCTGTTCGGCGATGGCAGCTACGAGCGTGACTTCGTGTATGTCGCGGACGTCGTCGAGGCCGTACTCGCGGCGCTTGCCGGGACATACGCGGGCATCTTCAACATCGGCACCGGCATTGCGACGAGCGTGAATGAGCTCGTCTCGGCGTTCAGCATGATCCTCGGACCCCCACCCAGCGTGCGCCAGGCGCCAGCGCGTCCAGCCGAGGTGTTGCGTGCCTGTGTGAACCCGACGAAAGCGGCGCGGGAGGGACTCTGGCGTCCAACGACCGCGCTGGCCGAAGGACTCCGGCGCACGGCGGCCGCTGAAGGAGTCTTGTTGGCGTAAAGCCGTGATCCATTTCCTCCTGTGCCCGAAGTACAGAGGGAGAAATGGAGGCTTTTCATGAAGCTCGCTTGGCTGCGGCACTTTTCGCTGCCCGTCGCGATGGTCCTGCTGATGGGAGTCCCCGCCGCGCCGACGTTGGCGGCGGCCGACAACGCGTACACCGTCCACCCACTCGTATCCAACGTCGCCGGCACTGCGCCGACGACGGACGCCAATCTCGTGAACGCCTGGGGTCTTACCGCTTCAGCGACGTCGCCATGGTGGGTCGCCGACAACGGCACGGACCTCTCGACCCTCTATCGCGCCGATGGGTCGATCGTCCCGCTCGTCGTGCACGTCCCGGTGCACCCGACCGGCGCGGTCTTCTGGGGGACCGGCATCCGAGCTAGGTTCGTCTTCGATACAGAAGCCGGTCAGATTCGCGGCTGGCTCCCGGCGCAAGGAAATCAGACAATCGTCCTCGCAGACCGTTCCGCGGTCGGCGCGATCTACAAGGGACTCGCGCTCGCAACGACGGCGACGGGCGACCGGTTTTACGCGACCGACTTCCACAACGCCCGCGTCGATGTCTTCGATGCGAACTTCAATCTCGTGACGATCAATGGCGCCTTCGTCGACTCGGATCTGCCCTCCGGCTACGCGCCGTTCGGGGTGCAGACGATCGGCTCGCGCGTGTTCGTGACTTACGCGAAACAGGACGCCGAGGCCACCGACGAGGTCCACGGACAGGGACGAGGGTTCGTGGACGCCTATGACACCTCGGGCACGCTGCTCGCGCGTGTCGCGCAACACGGCCAGCTCAACGCACCGTGGGGACTCGCGCTCGCACCCGCGAACTTCGGTCGATTCAGCGGCGATCTGCTCGTCGGTAACTTCGGCGACGGCAAGATCAACGCCTACGAGGAAATGTCGAACGGAAGATTCGAGCACCGTGGAGAGCTGCGAGACGCGGGCGGGAAGCCGCTCTCGATCGACGGCCTCTGGGCCCTGCAATTCGGCCACGGATCTCCGAACAACGGTCCGACCAACACCCTGTTCTTCACAGCCGGTCCGAACGACGAGTCCGGCGGCCTGCGGGGCTCGATCACCGCACCCTGAGCCGGGCGGCGGCGCGGCAATCGCCGCGCCGCCGGCCCCCGCCGGGCCGACCACGACACAATGCCGACAGGACGCTTGACTCCCCGGCATAGGATTTCGCCCGGGGGAGCGCGCGAATGGCAATGGCGTTGACCGACAAAGACCTAACCTGCCGGGAGTGCGGGAATCCTTTCGTATGGACCGCCGGCGAGCAGGAGTTCTATGCCCAGAAGGGCTTGCTTCATGAGCCGCAACGTTGCCCCGAATGCCGTCGCCGCGCAAAGGCGGAGCGGGCAGCAAGCAGAGCGCAGAGCATGCACGACATCGTGTGCTCGAACTGCGGTCGCACGGGCCAGGTCCCATTCGCGCCGCGCAGCGACCGTCCCGTGTACTGCTCCGAGTGCTTCGAGGCGCGCCGCACGGCGACCGTTCCTATCTCCGCGAACTGACCGACCGGTCCCTTTTCTGCATCCACATCCTCTGTGAGGCGCTTTCTTCTTGGCTTCCTTTTCGGCGCGTTCTCGATCGTCGCCCTCCTCGTCGGGGTGGGGCACTGGCTTGACCTGAGCGATCCCCTCGGGCACGCCGACGCCATCGTCGCCATTTCCGGCGACACCGGTGCGCGGGCCGAGAGCGCGATCGCGCTCTGGAAGCAGGGATATGCGCCGGTCCTCATCTTCTCCGGCGGCTCCAGCGACCCCGAATCAGTCGCGTCCGCCGAGCTGATGAAACGGGCGGCGGTCGCGGCGGGGGTGCCGGCGAACGCGATCATCGTTGAGGGCTCGTCGGCGACGACCGAGGAGAACGCTCAGCGGGTCGCCGAGCTCATGAAGACCGCCGGCCTCCGTTCGGCGATCCTTGTCACCAGTCCTTATCACCAGCGCCGGGCCGCTCTCCTGTTCGAGCGCGAGTTCGACCGCGCCGGGTTGTCGTTTCGAAATCATCCCGCGGACGATCCGGATTGGGATGCGAACCTCTGGTGGACCAGCGAACCATCGCGCAGCCTGACCCTTGTCGAGCTCGCGAAGCTCGGAGCCCTGGTCGCGGGGCAGCACCCGGGATAGCATTCGAATACGTGCCGGTGACGGCCATCGTCGGTGCTCAGTGGGGCGACGAGGGCAAAGGGAAGATCACTGACCTCCTGGCGCAGGAGGCGGATGTGGTCATCCGATTCCAGGGCGGAAACAATGCCGGCCACACCGTCGTCAACCAGCACGGCACCTTCAAGCTTCATCTCGTGCCGAGTGGAATATTCAATCCCGATGCGGTTTGCGTTCTCGGTCCCGGGTGCGTCGTCGATCTCGCGTTCCTCTGTCGCGAGCTCGCTGAGCTCGAGAAGAGCGGGATCTCCACCGCGAACCTGCGCGTAAGCGACCGCGCGCATCTCGTCATGCCGTGGCACATCGCGCTCGACCGTCTGGATGAGCGCGAGCGCGGCCGGAGGAAGCTCGGCACGACCGGGATGGGCGTGGGGCCCGCGTACTCGGACAAAGTCGGCCGTCACGGCATCCAGGCATACGAAGTGCGCGATGTGAAGAGCTTCCGCGCGCGCGTGAAGCGAGAGCTCGAGACGAAGAACGCGATACTCGAGCGGTTCGGTGACGCCCCTCTTGATGCGACGGAGGTGGCCGACGGTGTTCTCGCCGCCGCGGCGAAGCTCGGTGACCGCATTGTCGACACGCTTCCCCTCGTCGAATCCGCGCTTGCCAAAGACGCGCGCGTCCTGCTGGAAGGGCAGCTTGGCGCGATGCGCGATCTCGATTGGGGCATCTACCCGTACGTGACCAGCTCGAATCCGCTCGCCGGCGGCGCGAGCGTCGGGGCCGGGATCCCGCCGCGCAAGATCACGCGCGTCATCGGGGTCGTGAAGGCGTATTCGACCGCCGTGGGCGAGGGTCCCTTTCCGACCGAGCTCCGTGGCGACGAGGCCACCGCGCTCCGCGAGCGTGCCCATGAATACGGCGCGACCACCGGGCGTCCGCGGCGCGTCGGCTGGTTCGATGCCGTCGCGGCGCGGCATGCGCACCGGCTCAACGCCTTCACCGAGCTCGCCGTGACGAAGCTCGACGTCCTGGACGTCTACGACCGCATACCGTTTTGCGCGAGCTACGAGCTCGACGGGAAGCGCACGACGGACATGCCGACGACCCTTGTGCTCGAGAAAGCTCGTCCGTGCTACGAGACCCTCGAGGGCTGGTCGACTGATATCACGGGAGTGACTGAGCGTCGAGCGCTACCGGCGAGGGCCGTCGCGTACCTGGATCGGATCGCGGTAACGGTCGGCGCCCCCGTCGGAATGATCGGCGTTGGACCCGAGAGGGCGGCGACCCTCCTCTAACATCCGGGCGGCGTGAGCAGCATCATCGACATCGCCTTTCCATACCGCCGAAGGCGCTCGTACGGCGCCGCCTCGTTCGCGTTTACCTTTCTGGTGCTGTTCATGGAGGTCGAGATTCTCGCGTTCGTCGGGGTGGCGATCGCGGCACGCCAGCTTCAGCTCTGGTGGGACCTGCAGCCGATCGTGTTCCCGACCGCCTGCCTCATCAGCCTCGCTGCGTCCGCCGTCTTCTGGTGGCGCGCGCGCTCGTGGAGCAAGCACCGCGTCGAAACGCTCGAGGCGTGGGCTCGTGGCGGCACCACCTTCGGACAGCAGCTCGCGCAAAAGCGCGACTAGTTCGCTCTGACCGATACACTTGCCCGGGTGAGGGCGGCGGATTGACCCGGGAGGACAAGTTCGCCAAGGAAGGTCTGACCTTCGACGACGTCCTCCTGATCCCTGCCCGTAGCGACATCCTCCCGACCCAGGTCTCCACCGAGACGCGCCTCACGAACGAGATCCGCCTCGACATTCCCATCCTCTCCGCCGCCATGGATACGGTCACGGACGCGCGGCTCGCCATCGCGCTTGGTCGCCTCGGCGGTCTCGGTGTCATCCATCGGAATCTGACCGTGGCGGAGCAGGTCGGAGAGGTGCGGCGGGCGAAGGACGCTGACGTGATCGTCGGCGCAGCGGTCGGCGTCTCCGGCGACGCGGATGAGCGCGCGGCGGCGCTCGTAGGGGCGGGTGTCGACGTGATCGTGGTCGACACCGCGCATGGCCACTCCGCGGCCGTCGTGCGGATGGTCGAAAAGGTGAAGGCGCGGCATCGTGTCGACGTCATCGCTGGAAATGTGGCCACGGCCGAGGGTACCGAGGAGCTGATCGCGGCCGGCGCCGACTGCGTCAAGGTAGGTATGGGCCCGGGGGCGATCTGCACCACGCGGATCGTCGCGGGAGCTGGAATGCCGCAGATCACGGCGGTCTTCGACTGCGCGGAGGCGGCGGACCGGCACGGCATTCCCGTGTGCGCCGACGGTGGGATCCAGCATTCCGGCGACATCGCGAAAGCGATCGGCGCCGGTGCGTGGACCGTGATGCTCGGTGGACTTTTCGCGGGCGTGGACGAATCGCCCGGCGATGTCGTGGAAACCGAGGACGGCGCGTTCAAGTCGTATCGCGGGATGGGCTCGCTTGGCGCGATGGAGGCGCGGCGTTCGCGCGACCGCTACGGACAGGCCGACGTCGGCGAGTTCTCCAAGCTCGTCCCCGAGGGCGTCGAGGGTCGTGTTCGCGCGCTCGGTCCGCTCGCGGCGGTCGTGCATCAGCTCGTCGGTGGACTCCGCGCGGGCATGGGCTACGTCGGCGCGGCGACGATCGACGATCTTCGCGCCCGCGCGCGATTCGTTCGCATATCCGGTGCGGGCCTTCGCGAATCCCACCCGCATGACATCCGCATCATGTCGGAACCACCGAACTATCGGGTCCGGGCCTAGTCAGTGAGCCGCTCACAGATCGACCGCCCCGACGCCGGGGCGAAAACCGGTCCGTCCGCACGCGCAACGATCGCGATCCTCGACTTTGGATCTCAGTACACGCAGCTCATCGCTCGTCGCGTGCGCGAATCACGCGTGTACTGCGAGATCTTCCCGCACGACATCACGCCGGCCGAGCTTCGCGCGAAGAACGTCATCGGCGTGATCCTTTCCGGCGGTCCGGCCAGCGTCTACGACGAGGGCGCGCCGAGCGTCGACCCGCGCGTCATCAACGGGGACTTTCCGGTCCTCGGCATCTGCTACGGCATGCAGCTCATGGCGCACCTCTTGGGCGGGGACGTGGTCGCCGAGGGAAAACGCGAGTACGGACCCGCCACAGTCGAAATCGCAGACCGCGCCGGCATCTTCGAGGGACTCTCGGCGCAGGAGCGCGCCTGGGTCAGCCACGGCGACACCGTCCGCCGACCACCGGACGGATTTTCAGTCGTCGCGCGCACGACCAGCGTGCCTATCGCCGCTATTACCGACGGTAAGACCCGCTATGCGGTGCAGTTCCATCCGGAGGTCGCCCACACGCCGCACGGCGCGGAGATCCTTCGCAACTTCCTCTACCGCGTCTGCGGCGCGACCGGCGATTGGACCCCCGCGGCGTTCGTGGAGGAGGCCGTCGCCGAGATCCGCGACAGGATCGGCGACCGTCGCGCGATCTGCGCGCTTTCCGGCGGGGTCGACTCCGCCGTGGCCGCTGCGCTCGTCGCGCGCGCGATCGGCGATCGCCTCACCTGCGTCTTCGTCGACACCGGTCTGCTGCGTGCAAATGAGGCGGAGGAGGTCGTCGCGGCGTTCGGCCCGCGGCTGCGGCTCATCCATCTCGACGCGGCCGATCGGTTTCTCGAGAAGCTGAAGGACGTCGCGGAGCCGGAGCGGAAGCGGGCGCTTATTGGCGAAGAGTTCGTGCGCTGCTTCGAGGAGCAGGCCGAGCGGGTGGGGCACGTGGACCTACTTGTGCAGGGCACGATCTACCCGGACGTCATCGAATCGCGATCGCGGGACTCGAAGACGAGCGCTCGCATCAAGACGCATCACAACGTCGGGGGCCTTCCCGAGGTCATGGCGCTCGAAGTCGTCGAGCCACTCCGGCGCCTCTTCAAGGATGAGGTCCGCCGCGTCGGCGCCGAGCTCGGTATCCCTGAGGACATCCTCTGGCGACATCCGTTCCCCGGGCCTGGTCTCGCGGTGCGCGTGATCGGATCCGTCGATCGCGAAAGCCTCGAGACGCTCCGGCGCGCGGACGCGATCTTCCTCGAAGAGCTGCGTGCCGCGGATCTGTACCGCACCGTCGCGCAGGCGTTCGCGGTCCTCACCCCGGTGCGCAGCGTCGGTGTGCAGGGCGACTACCGGACGTACGGGGCACTTGTCGCGCTTCGCGCGGTGACGACCGAAGACTTCATGACGGCGGACTGGGCGCGGCTTCCATACGACCTGCTCGAGCGCGTCTCCGCGCGCATCGTGAATGAGGTGCCCGGCGTGAATCGTGTCGTCTACGACGTCTCGTCGAAGCCACCAGCGACGATCGAGTGGGAATGAGCGCCGTGGCGACCGCGGACGCGCGTGAGCTTCGCGGGGCGATGGTGGACGCGCTGAAGAAGCGCGGCGTTCGGTTACGTCCGCGGATAGAAGAGGCATTTCGCAGCGTCCCGCGCGAAGCGTTCCTGCCCGGCGTCGGCCTCGATCGCGTCTATAGCGGCGACGCCATCGTCACGAAGCAGGATGGCGAAGGCCGGCCCATTAGCTCTTCGAGCGAAGTCGGAATCATGATCGACATGGCCGAGCTGCTCAATGTCGCGCCCGGTCACCGGATCTTGGAGATTGGCGCGGGAACCGGCTACAACGCCGCCGTTCTTTCGCAGCTTTCCGGTGACCGAGGCGCCGTCACGACTGTTGATCTCGATCCCGAGATCGCCGCACAAGCACGACAGAACCTCGCGGCCGCGAGCTTTCATCGTGTCGCAGTCATTGCGGGTGACGGATGGGCGGGAACCGCCGACAGCATTTCCTTCGATCGAGTCGAGGTGACTGCGGGCGTCTCCGATCTCTCGCCGGCCTGGGTCGCGCAGCTCGCCGACGGCGGCACAATTGTGTTTCCGTTCGTGCTGCCGGCCGGGATGCAGACGGTCATGGCACTCCGGAAGCAAGGCACCGACCTTGTGAGCACCGGCCTAACTCCCGGCGCGTTTATGAGACTGCGCGGCCACGGCGGCGCGCCGCCCCGCATACGCACGGTCGGCGTGTTCGATATCGAGCTCAGCGATGAGCTCGTCGGTGTCGCGAACGAGAAAATCGCCGCGCTGATGCGGGAACCCCCACGGCGTCTGATCGCGCCGCCCCTCCGTTGGGAGGTCATGACCTTACTGGCGCTGTTCGGGGCCAACATCAGCGTGAGCAAGAGAGGCCGGCTCGGGCTCACGGTCGGCATCCTCGATCCGGCCGGAAGCTTGGCTCTCGTCGATCTGTCGCGGGATTCGATCGCCGGTCCTTTCAGCCTCGTTGTCTCGTTTGGTTCAGAAGCTGCCGAGTCTCGACTGTTCGACGCGATCGAGCGCCTCCGCACGGCAAGACTCGAAAATCTGCATGTGCTCGCGAGGCCGACGCGATTGCCCGCCCCCGTCGGCGATGTCGTGGTCCGGCGCGCTGAATTCACGTTCGCTTTCACGACGAAGATGTCCGGGTGAAGGGCCTGTTTGGCGGCGAGGCCGTCTACAAGAAGATCTGGGAGCAGCGCAAGCAGCGCAGCCCGCGCCGATCGGCGGGCGCGCCCGGTCTCAACTGTCTCGTGCTCGGCGGGGGCGGGCGCGAGTACGCCATCGCCTGGCGCCTCGCGAACTGCAACAGCGTGACGACCATCGACGCCGTCCCGGGGAACGCCGGCCTGTCGCTTTTCACGCGCGTGATCGACCAGTCCCCCGACAACGTGAGCTGGCTCGACGAGCACGTCCTCGCGTCGTTCATCGACCTCGCGATCGTCGGCACCGACGAGCTCGTCGCCGCGGGGATCGGCGACGCGCTGCGCCGCTCGGGCATCTCCGTGGTCGGACCGTCCAAAGACGCATCGAAGGTCGAGTGGTCCAAATCGTTCGCCAAGGAGCTCATGGCGGAGGCCGGCATTCCCACCTCGAGGTCCGAGTCGTTCGCCGACGCCGGCGCCGCAAAGGAGGCCCTCGCGCACTGGCGAGCGCCGGTCGTGGTGAAAGCCGACGGTCTCGCGCTCGGCAAGGGCGTGACCGTCGCGCGGACGCTCGAGGAGGCGGCAGAGGCCCTCGCGACGCCGCCCGCGAATAGCGGCCGCGTCCTTCTGGAAGAGCTGCTCGAGGGGGAAGAAGCGTCGCTGCAGGCACTCGTCGACGGCGAAGTGGTCGTCGCGCTCCCGCCGGCGCGCGATCACAAGCGCGCCCACGACGGGGACACCGGGCCGAACACCGGTGGCATGGGTGCGTTCTCGCCGACGGTGGTCTTGCCCGACGACCAGGCGCAGGCCGTCGCCGAGGAGCTGATCGCGCCGATCGCGGCCGCGCTCGCAAAGCGCGGGACGCCCTATCGCGGTGTCCTCTACGCGGGGCTCATGAAGACCGCGGCCGGCTGGAGGGTGCTCGAGTACAACGCTCGCTTCGGCGATCCCGAGGCCGAGGTCACGCTCCCGCGGATCGAAGGCGACTTCGCGAAGCTCCTGTTCGCTCTCGGCGAAGGCCGCCTCGCGGAGTACATCGCCGCGGAGCCGATCCGGTTCAGCAAGCGCCACTACGTCGACGTGGTGCTCTGCGCCGAGAACTATCCGGGGCCGCCGAAAACCGGCATGCCCATCGTGGGACTCGATCGTCTACCCGAGAACGTGCTTGCATTTCACGGCGCGACCAAACGGAACGCGACCGGCGACGTCGTCGTGGGTGGCGGCCGCGTCATGCATATCGTTGCGAGCGGCGACAGCATCGCGGAAGCGCGCGATCGGGCGTACGCCGGCGCGGAGCGCGTGAGCTTCGAGGGCAAGTTCTATCGTTCGGACATCGCGCAGCAGGAGGTGGCGGTCGCTTGACGACATCGAAGGTCGCGATCGTCATGGGCTCCACGTCCGACCAGACCACGATGCGCTTTGCCTCCGAGACTCTCGAGAGCCTCGGCGTGGACAGCGAGACGCGGGTACTCTCGGCGCATCGCACCCCCGAGGCGCTCCGTGACTGGGTCGACGGACTCGAAGGACGTGGCGTCCGCGTCGTGATCTGTGGCGCCGGCGGTGCGGCGCACCTCGCCGGTGCGGTCGCGGCGCTCACCACGCTTCCGGTGATCGGCGTGCCACTCGTCGCGCCGAACGCGATCGCCGGCGGGCTCGACGCGCTCCTCTCGACGGTCCAGATGCCGCGAGGCATTCCGGTCGCGACCGTCGCCGTCGGTGACGCGGGTGCGGTGAACGCGGGCATCCTCGCCGCTGAGATACTCGCGACCAGCGACGAGCTGCTGGGCGGCCGCATCAAAGAGATGCGTAGGCGCAATGCGGCGAAGATCGTGTCGGGATGATCGTCGCGTTGGATAGTGCCGCGGGTCCTGTCCCGCTTCGCGGTCAGGGGCCCCTGCCCCTTGGGTCGGGGGTTGCCCGCTCGCTACCGGTCGGCTTCATCCGCGAGACCAACCGATCCGCGCGACGCCGCCGGATGGACGCTCGCGGGCAACCCCGCTCCCCCGTGCCACCCGCGGCGCAAATGCAATGACGATCACCAATCGCTTTGACACCGTGTCCCCGCTGGACTCTCGTTTTTATGGCGGCGATCCCGCTCTGTACAAGGCGCTCCATCCATATCTTTCGGCGGCGGCCGCTATCAAGTACATGGCGCGGGTCGAAGGAGCTTTGGCGCTTGCACTCGCGGACGTCGGCATTACCGACAAGAGCGTCGCGAACGCGATCGCCAGCGCAGCCGACCGCATCACCGCGCAGGAGGTGGCGGACGAGGAGTCGCGCACGCGTCACGACGTGCGCGCACTTGTGAACGTCATCCGCGCGCAGGTTCCCGACGAGGCCAAGCGCTTCGTCCATCTCGGCGCGACGAGTTACGACATCGTCGACACGGCAAACGCGCTCCGCTATCGGGAGTGCATCGATCGTGTCGTTGTGCCCACCCTCGCGGTGCTCATCGCCAAGTGCATCTCCATCGCCGAGGCGGAGGCCGACACCGCGCAGATCGGCCGCACCCACGGCCGCCACGCCGAGCCCGTGACGTTCGGCTTCGCGATGGCCGAGTACGTCTCGCGCCTCGGCGATCGACTCGAGCAGCTTCGGCTCTCCGCCAGGCGGCTTCCCGGCAAGCTGTCCGGTGCGGTCGGCGCGTACAACGCGCTCGCGCTCTTAGCCTCGGATCCGCGCGCGCTGGAGCGCAGGTTCCTGGGGAGCCTGCAGCTCCATCCCGCTCCGGTGTCCACCCAGATCGTGCCGCCCGAGGGCTGGACCGACCTCGCGCACGCCTGCGTGAGCGCGCTCGGCGTCATGGCCAACCTCGCCGACGACATGCGGCAGCTGCAACGGAGCGAGATCGGCGAGGTGGCGGAGTCGTTCGCCGCGGAGCAGGTGGGATCGTCGACCATGCCGCACAAGCGCAACCCGGTCTCCTTCGAGAACGTGAAGTCGATCTGGAAGGCGATCGCGCCGCGCATGCTCACGACCTACATGGACCAGATCAGCGAGCACCAGCGCGATCTCACGAACTCGGCGTCGCAGCGCTTCCTCGGGGAAATACTCGCGGCCACGACGTACGCCGCGGGCCGCCTCGCGGCGTCGCTCGACGGCATGCGCGTCGACCGCGAGCGCCTGAAAGCGAACCTCGCGATGTCGCGCGGCGCGATCGCGGCCGAGCCGCTCTACGTCCTCCTCGCGAAATACGGTCATCCCGACGCTCACGAGGCGGTGCGCCGGCTCACCCTCGAGGCCGAGCGCGGTTCGCGCTCGCTCCTCGAGGTGGCGACGCTCGATGGCGATCTTCGCCCCTATCTTGTGAAGTTCACTCCCGACGAAAGGCGCATCCTCGAGCGTCCCGACGAGTACCGCGGTCTCGCACCGGAGGTCGCGCGCGAGATCGCGTCGGCCTGGCGCGAGCGGCTCAAGGGCATCCTCCCCGAGTGAGCGTCCTCCTCGAATCGCGGGTCGACGGCGCCACCCTCTTCCGCCGCGGCAAGGTCCGCGATGTCTACGAGGCAGGCGGCGACAAGCTGGTCATCGTCGCGAGCGATCGGCTCTCGGCATTCGATGCCGTCCTGCCGACGCCGATTCCCGACAAGGGCCGCGTCCTGACCCAGCTCTCGAACTTCTGGTTCCGCAAGACCGAGAAGATCGTGCCCAACCACCTTGTCTCCACCGACCTTCGCCGTTTCCCCAGAGCCTTCAAAGACGCGAAGTCGCTCGCCGGGCGGGCGGTGCTCGTGCAGCACTGCGAACGGATCGACATCGAGTGCGTCGCGCGCGGCTACATCTCGGGCTCCGCCTGGACGGAGTACAAGGCGCTCGGAACGGTCGCAGGCGACGAGCTTCCGAAGGCGCTCATCGAGTCGGAGCAGCTCGCCGAGCCGATCTTCACGCCGGCCACGAAGGCCGAGTCGGGCCACGACCAGAACATCAGCCGCTCACAGCTCGCGGGCATGATCGGCACCGAGCTCGCCCGGGAGCTCGAACGCCTCACGCTCGCGCTCTACCGGTTCGCCCACGACTACGCCGCGTCGAAGGGTCTCATCCTCGCCGACACGAAGTTCGAGTTCGGAATGTTCGACGGCCGGATCACGCTCATCGACGAGATCCTGACCCCGGACTCGTCCCGCTACTGGGACGCGGAGTCCTACAAGCCCGGAACCTCGCCCGCCTCGTTCGACAAGCAATACGTGCGCGACTTCCTCGTGCAAAGCGGCTGGAACAAGGAGCCGCCTGCGCCGGCGCTTCCCCCGGACGTGGTGAAGGGCACGAGCGAGCGGTATCGCGAGGCGTACAAGCGCATCGTCGGGAAGGCGCTGTCGTGAGATTCGTCGCGCGCGTCCTCGTGCGGCCGAAGGCCGAGGTCCGCGACCCGCAGGGCGAGGCCGTATTCGCGGCGCTCCGCTCGCTCGGCCATGACGTCTCCGAGGTGCGTACCGGCAAAGAGATTCTCGTCACCTTCGACGCAGCGGACGAGGAGTCCGCGCGCACCGCCGCCGAGCGCATGGGGGATCAGCTGCTCGCGAACCCGGTGATCGAGAGCTACGCCGTGGAGGTCGCTCGCGAGGCCGCTAAGGCCCGTTGAGTCGCATCTCGGCGAGCTCGCGCTCGCTGAACACGCTCGGACAGATCGGGTCGCTTCCTCTGCTGGCGCGGCAGTTCATGGGCGAGTACATGAGGCCCACGCTCGAGAAGTCGGTGGGCGTCTCCGCCCAGTGGCCGTCCTTCGTTCCCGGTCCGAAGCAGCACCAGATGTGGCCCAGCTCGTGGAGGACGGTCGCCATGAGCTCGGGCACGGCGAGGTGCCGACTCCCATCGACGGTGTGGACGGCGATCTTCCGCGAGGTCACCTTGCCGCCGCTCGAGTGCTGCGTGAGCGCCGAGGTGCCGTTCGTACCGTCGAGCTCCACATCGATGTCGCCGTCGGTGCGAAGCGAGAGCTGCCCACGCCCGGCCGTTGCCGTCGCCCAGGCGTTCGGCAGCGCGGCCGCTAGCGCGTCGCGGAGGTCAGGTAGGCGCGAGCGCTCCTGCGCGTCCCCCTGGTCGCCGACGAAGAGATGGACGCTCAGGAACGCCGCAGAAATGAGTGGCGCGATCGTGGGAGCGGGGCGCAAGCTGCCGATCAATCCGCATGACGACGTAAAGATGAGCGCGAACGCGAGCGCTGCGGCCTTCACCACCCGAAATTACTTCCCATCTTCTCGCGCGCATGCATCAAACTGGTGGTGATGACGAGAGTCGCGATTCTTCGGTATCCGGGGACCTGGAGCGAGCGCGATTTCGCGCACGCGCTCTCCCTCATCGAGGGCGTCGACGCAGAGATCCAGTGGCACGAGAACGCCGATCTGCGCGGCTTCGACGCCGCAATCGTTCCGGGAGGGTTCAGTTACGGCGATTACCTGCGGGCCGGTGCGATCGCGAAGCTCTCGCCCGGCACGAAGGAGCTTCGTCGCTTCGCGTCCGAGGGTGGCGCGATCCTCGGGAGCTGCAACGGATTTCAGATCCTCTGCGAGGCCGGTCTTCTTCCCGGCGCCCTCATCCGCAACTCCGATCTCGCCTATCGCTCCGACTGGGTCCGCATACGCGTGGAGAGTGAAGAGACCCCGTTCACGAGAGGACTTCGCGGAGCGGTGCTGCGCATGCCGATCGGCAACGGCGAGGGCTGCTGGGTCGCGGACCCCGAGACGCACGCCCGCGTCGAAGCCGCGGGCCGCGTCGTCGTGCGCTACGTCGACGAGCGCGGCGTCGTGACGGCCGACGCGAATCCGAACGGCTCCCTCGCAAACATCGCCGGGGTAGCGAATGAAACCGGCAACGTCGTCGGGCTCATGCCGCACCCCGAACGGTGCGTGGAAGCCATCCTTGGGGGTACGGATGGGTATCGGATGCTCGCAAACCTGGTCGGCGCACGGCACGGCACGGCGCCTGCCCTATATAGATAGCTATGGACCTCTTCGAAAAACAGGCCCAGCTGCAGAGTCTCTTCCAGACCTCGCCGGTCGACGCGGCCTACGCACAGGGCACCCCCACCGGTAGGCGCATCGCGGGGAAGTACCAGGATCTCGACGTCGCCTTGCTGTTGCTTCAGCGCGTGAACGCGAGCGAGTTCTTCGACTACCAGGTGTATTTCGTCAGCGAGCTCTCCAAGACGCTCGAGATCGAAGGCCTCGACGTGGTCATCCTCAACCAGGCTTCGTTGCTCCAGCGCGCTCAGATCATCCGTAGCTGGAGCCTCCTCTACCAGCGCGATCAGAAGCGGCGGGTGCACTTCGAGGCGCGCTCGGTGATGGAGTACCTCGAGTTCAAGAAGTACGACGACGTGCAGTCGAAGGCACTCGCCGAGCGAACGCGTGGCGAGCGGTTCGCCATCGACTCCGCGTACGTCCGCGCCCGCATCGCCCGCCTGCGCGAGTACACGACGCTTCTCGCGGACCTTCGCCAGATCGAGCACACCAAGTTCAAGGCGGACCCGAAGCTCTACGGCCTCGCGCAGTGGCATCTTCAGCAGGCGGTCGAGCTACTCCTTGGCACCGGCGCCTACCTCGTAACGGCGCTGGCGCTGCCGAAGCCCGAGGCATACCACGACATCCTTGACGCGCTCGCGGGCCATGCCGTGATTGAGCGAGCGCTCGCGTACCGGCTCGAGCACCTCGCGAATCTGAGAAACCTCCTCGCATACGACCGCGAGCAGACCGACATCGATGACGTCTACGGCCAGATCCAGACGCGGATTCCGGACCTCGTCGCATTCGCCGATCAGGTCGAGAAATTCGTGGGTACCGGAGACCTCTCCTAGCGCGACGCGTCCGGCGAGCCGACCATAGCGTCCAGCCAGTGACCAAACCAGATGTCGTCGTGATCGGCGCCGGGCAGGCCGGTCTCTCCGTGAGCCACGAGCTGTCGGCCGCCGGCGTGGACCATGTTGTCCTGGAGCGCGGACGCGTCGGCGAGACCTGGCGTGGACGCTGGGACACCTTCTGCCTCGTCACGCCGAACTGGACGGTTCGACTTCCGGGCGGCGCATATGCGGGCGACGATCCGGACGGATTCATGCCGCGCGACGCGATCGTCGCGCACCTCGAGTCATACGCGCGCTCGTTCAAGGCGCCTGTCCGCGAGCGCGTAGCCGTGACCGCGCTCCGTCCGATCGCCGACGGATTCGTCGTCAACACGTCCGAAGGCGAGCTGCGTCCAAAAACGGTCGTCGTCACGACTGGCGCGTACCAGAAGGCACATCGTCCTGCGGCCGCCGCGTCCTTGCCGCGCGGCCTGTACGCGATCGACGCCGAACGCTACCGCAACGCTGAGGCACTTCCGGCCGGAAAGATTCTGATCGTCGGCAGCGGACAGACAGGGTGCCAGATTGCCGATGAGCTCCACGAGGCAGGACGAGACGTGTTCCTCGCCTGCGGGCGCGCCCCGTGGATCACCCGTCGGCTCGGTGGCCGTGACTTTCTGGCGTGGCTGTCCGAGACGCCATTCTTCGACTTCGCCCTTCGCGATCTCCCGTCACCGGAGGCGCGCCTCATCGCCAACCCCCAGGCGACCGGACACGGCGGCGGCCGTGACCTCCACTACCGCACCCTGCAGCGGCTCGGTGTGAACCTTGTAGGGCACTTCGTCGGCGCCGACTCGACGCGGCTCCAGTTCGCGGACGATCTCGCGGAATCCGTCGCGTTCGGCGACGCGCGCTATGTCGATCTATGCCTGCTCATTCGGAGGACCTGCGAGAGCCGCGGCGTGGCGCCGCCGGATCTGCCGCCACCGAGCGCGTTCACCGCGGCCGCAGCCGAGAGCGTTGATCTGGCGGGATTTGGAGCGATCATCTTCACGTCTGGTTTTCGTCCGGATTACCGCTCTTGGATCCACGCCGACGATGCCTTCGACGCTCTTGGTTTCCCGATCACGCAGGACGGGCAAAGCACCGTCGTACGAGGACTCTACTTTTGCGGGGTTCACTTTCTGCGCAAGCGGAAGTCGTCGATCTTCCTGGGCATCGGCGAGGACGCGGCGATCGTCGCGCGTTCGATCGCCGGCGCACCCGCGGTGACGACCGCTTAGGGCTCCCGTCCGCGGCGGCGAGGCGCTACTCTTTCAACTGATGGCGTCCCACGGAGCGATTTCCCGGTCGTGAGTGCGTCCCCAGCCCTGGGGACGACGAAAACGGCGCAGCCTAACCAGATTCCACAAGACGCGGGCCTCACCGAATACGAGGCTGCCCTCGTGCGCGAGCAGATCGGCCGCGAACCGAACGGGCTCGAGTGGGCGATGTTCGGGGCCATGTGGAGCGAGCACTGCGCATACAAGCACTCCAAGAAGCTCTTGCGCACGCTGCCTTCACGTGGAGCGTCAGTTGCCGTCGGTCCCGGCGAGAACGCCGGAGCCGTCGATCTCGGCGGCGGTCTTCTCTGTGTCTTCAAAGTCGAGAGCCACAACCATCCGTCCGCCATCGAACCGTTCCAGGGAGCTGCCACCGGTGTCGGCGGGATCCTGCGCGACGTCTTCGCGATGGGCGCGCGCCCGACCGCGGTGCTGAACGCGCTCTTCTTCGGCGATCCGGCCGATCCCGCCGTCCGCCGCACGATCTCGGGCGTGACCGGCGGCATCTCCTTTTACGGAAACTGCGTCGGCATCCCCGACGTCGCCGGGCACATCTCGTTCGAGCCGTGCTACGCCGATAACCCGCTGGTCAACGCGATGTGTGTCGGTTTCGCACGCTCCGAAGATCTCCGCAAGGCGAGCGGCGCGCGACCGGGCAGCGCGGTGTACCTGGTCGGTAGCGACACCGGCCGCGACGGGATCGCTGGCGCGTCGCTGCTCGCGTCGTTCGAGCTCGGCTCCGGGTCGGATGCCAAGCGTCCGTCGGTCCAGGTGGGTAATCCGTTCCTTGAAAAGCTGCTGCTCGAGGCCACGCTCGAATTGGTCGACGCCGACGCGATCGAGGCGGTGCAAGACCTCGGCGCCGCCGGACTGACGTGCGCCGTCAGCGAAGTCGCGGCAAAAAGCAGGGTCGGCATGCGGATCGACGTCGCGCTCGTGCCGCGCCGAGCGCAGGCCATGACTCCATACGAAGTGATGCTCAGTGAGTCGCAGGAGCGAATGCTCGTCATCGCGCGCCCCGGCCGCGAGCGCGATGTCGAGCGGATCTTCAAGAAATGGGAATTGCATGGCAGCCGCATCGGCGAAGTCACCGCCGAGCCAACCCTTCTGATCTACGACGGCGATAATCCCGTTGCGTCGCTCCCGCCGCGATCGCTAGCAGACGATGCGCCTGAGTACGACGTCGCATCGTTGGCTGACGCGTTCGCGGCTTCGGGCGAGGGGTCCGTCGTCCTCGGGGGGCCCTCCCTCGACCACGTAGGGTCTCGGGTCCCCCTGCGGGCGCCGGCCCCCTCGCCCGAACCGCAAGCGATGACCGCCAAGATCGGCCTCGAGCTTCTCGATCTGCTCGCGTCGCCGGCGATCGCGAGTCGGCGTGTGATCTATCGGACGTACGACCAGATGGTCGGCACGGACACCGTCGTCGGTCCGG
>VBDV01000114.1 GCA_005882765.1 Chloroflexota bacterium
GAACGGCCTGCCGGCCCTCGTCGTGGTCGGGCTACCGGACGCGGCGGTGCAGGAAGCACGCGAGCGCGTTCGCGCCGCGGTGCGGAACTCCGGGTTCGAGTTCCCGCTCCGTCGAGTTACCGTGAACCTCGCGCCGGCGGAGCGCCGCAAGGAAGGAACCGGGTTCGAGCTCGCGATCGCCCTCGGAATCCTCCGCGCGAGCGGGCAGCTGCGCGTGGACGTGACCGCTCTCTGTCTCGGCGAGCTCGCGCTCGACGGGGCGCTGCGCCCGGTGCGCGGGACGATGCCACGCGTGCGTCACGCCGCGACGCACGGCGTCCGCGAGGTTTTTGCTGCGAGTGCGAACGCGGGCGAGGCCGCCGCGTGCGGGGTCGAGGCGTTCGGCTTCGCGTCGCTTCGCGAGGTCGTCGATCACCTGGAAGGCCGCGTGCGCGTGGCATCGACGCCGGTGCCCCCGCGAGCCGCGGCGCCACCGCACCCGGTCGATCTCGCGCACATTGCAGGGCAGGAGACGCCGAAGCGCGCGCTCGAGATCGCCGCGGCCGGCGGGCACAATCTGCTCTTCGTCGGCCCACCCGGGAGCGGGAAGACGATGCTCGCGCGAGCTCTCGAATCGATCCTCCCGCCGCTTGACGACGCCGAGGCGATCGCGGCAAGCGCGGTCCACAGCGTGGCCGGGCTCATCGATCCGCGCCATCCCGTCCTGACCGCGCGCCCTTTCCGCGCGCCGCATCACACCGCGTCGCACCTCTCGCTCGTCGGCGGAGGATCGCCGCCACGTCCGGGCGAAGTCAGCTTGGCGCATTGCGGAGCACTTTTCCTGGACGAGATCGCCGAGTTCTCGCGAAGCGTGCTGGACACGCTGCGCGAGCCACTCGAGGAGCACGCCGTCACCATCTCCCGCGCGGGCGGCGCCGCGACATACCCGGCGCGGTTCGTCCTCGTCGCCGCGATGAACCCATGTCCCTGCGGCTTCTGGGGGGATGCCGACCGCGAGTGCACCTGTCTCCCGGAGCAGATCGAGCGCTATCGCGGGAAGCTTTCGGGTCCACTGCTCGATCGTGTGGACCTGCGGGTACATGTTCCGCGTGTTCCCTTCGAGCGATTGCGGCACGACGGCCCCGAACGTTCCGCGGATGTGCGCGAGCGCGTCCTCGCAGCCCGCGAGCGCATGCGCGTGCGCCTCGCGGCGACCGGCCGTCGCGTGAACGCCGATCTCACCGTGTCCGAGGTGAAGCGGTTCTGCTCCGTCGACTTCGAGACCGAACACCTTCTTGCTGAGGCAGTCTCGGCGCGGCGGCTCTCCGCGCGCGGATATCACCGCGTTCTCCGTGTAGCGCGCACCGCGGCGGATCTCGCCGGCAGCGACTCACTGCGCGCCGAGGACGTCGGGCTCGCGCTGCTGCTCCGCTCCGATCCGTGATCGGTATCGGTCCGGCCGATTCGCGCTACCCGCCGGGCCTTCTCGATCTCCGCTGTCCTCCCGACCCGTTATGGGTGGACGGCGAGACGGCGCCGCTCGCATCGCGCGCGGTGAGCATCGTCGGCACGCGTCGCATGACGCCGTACGGCGCGCGGGTCGCGCGCGAGCTGGCGTCGGCGTGCGCGGAGGCGGGGGTCGTCGTTGTCTCTGGGCTGGCGCAGGGGGTCGACAGCGCCGCGCACCACGGCGCGCTCGATGCCCGGGGCAAGACCATTGCGGTGCTCGGCGCGGGGATCCCCTCGTATCTCCGCGAGGCGCGGGGACGGCGGCGAACTCTCGCGCACGCGATTCGCGCGAGCGGCGCTCTCGTTTCGGAATTTCCTCCGGAGGCACCACCGCAGATTTGGACCTTCGCGCAGCGCGACTCGACTATCGCGGCGCTCGGCGAGCTCACCGTTGTGGTCGAAGCACCAATTGGGTCCGGAGCGCTTATCACCGTCAAAGAGGCGCGCCGACTTTGTCGTCCGGTGTATGCGGTACCGGGGCCCATCGGCGTTGCCGCGTCGGCCGGTGCGAACGCGCTGATCGCGACGGGCGCGGCGAAGGCGCTGACGGACCCCGCCATGTTGCTCGCTGCGCTCGGCGCCTCGGCGCGAGTCCGTGCGCCGGATGGCGATGACCTCGACTCGCGGATCCTCGATGCGCTCGCGAGCTCGCCCGCGGGACCCGACGCGCTGGCGCGACGTGTCGGTGTGAACGCCGGTCCCTTGTCATCGCATCTCGCGCGTCTTGTCATCCGCGGAGTCATCGCAGCGACTCCCGATGGACGGTTCGTGCGCCGTTAGCGCGACGGCGTGATCTTCACGATCCGGTCCCCACTGCCACTGCTAGTCGTCACGAGGAGCGAACCGTCGGGGGTCGACGTGACCGCGCGAAGGCGTCCGTATTTCTGATCGAGAAAGATCTCGTGCTCGGTCGCATGCGTCTCCGCGATGCTGAACCGGCGGAGATCCTGCTCTTTGAGGGTCGCGACGATGAGCGACCCCGTCCACGTACCCCATCCCGGACCTGAAAGGAAATCCGCACCGGCGACGCCGAGCGACGACGTGCCCGAGCTCCAGGCTGGATCCGCGAAACCACGGTTCGATCCGGCCGCCGGACCGAGGACGGTGGGCCAGCCGAAGTTCGCCCCCGCCGAGACCTCGTCGATCTCGTCCTGCGTCTGGTCGCCGGCATCGACGACGAAACAGGTTCCGGTTGTCGGCTGGAACGTGAGGCCGCCCGGATTGCGGAGTCCCAGCGCGTAGACGGCGGTCGGCGACGACTGGCCTTTGAGCGTCGGGTTGTCGCTCGGGACCGTGCCGTCCGAGTTGATCCGAAGCACCTTGCCGTTGAGCGAGGTGGCGTCCTGCGCGCGCGCAGGCTGTCCGCCGTCGCCCGTAGCGATCCAGAGCTTCCCATCGGGTCCGAAACGCATGCGGCAGACATCGTGAAGGCCGCTGGCGACGATCCCCGCACGCAGGATGGTCGTGTCGACCGTGAGCTCATTCGCCGACGCGCGGTAGCGCAGGACCTGGTTTCGCCATTCGCCCTGGTCGAGACGCGACGCGCAGACATAGAAGAGCTGATTCCGCGAAAAGTCCGGGTCGAGCGCCAGGCCGAGGAGGCCGGCTTCGCCCATCGCGCGAACCCCTGAGACCTGTGCCGATGCGGTGCGCTTGGCCATCGCCGCGGTGCTCTCGAACACACTGATCGTCCCGGGCCGCTCCGTGACGAACATGCGTCCGTCGCCCGCGACCGCGACCTCCCATGGGACGATGAGTCCTGACTGGATCACGGTCTCGGTGAACGCCGGGCCTGCCGGCTGACTTGACGGGACGAGGATCCCGCCGCCCGACGCGCACGCGCCCGCAAGGAGCCCGAAGACCATCGTTGCCGCGAGCCCGCGACCACCCACCGCGGCCCATTCTCCACGACGCCGTGCCAGACTCGGGCGATGCCCCCTTCTCTGATACGGATCCTCGACGCGCGGGGCGCTTCGCGCCTCGCGCTCTCCCCCGATGCGGGGACCCTCTACTACGTCAGCGATCTCACCGGAACGATGCAGCTCTGGAGCGTTCCGGTCGCCGGCGGCGTCCCGCAACGCCTCTCGTATGAGGCCGACCGCGTCGGCGCGTACAGCCTGTCGCCCGATGGGACAAAGATCGCGTACGGTGCCGACGAAGGCGGCGACGAACGGTGGGCACTCTGGGTGATGAACGCGGACGGGACCGAGGCGCGCCGGCTGTCGACCGTGCGCGATCGGATCCACCACGTCGTCGCGTGGACCCCGGACGGCCGCGGCGTGCTCGTGTTCGCCAATCTGCGCGACGAGCGGTTCTTCGATCTGCACGAATTCCCTGCCGGAGGTGGTACGCCGAAACTGCGATTCCGTCATGACGGGACCGGCTTTGGAGCGGCCGCCCTCGGTGACGGCCGTGTCGTGGTCACCACCAACCGCGCGCGCGGCGATCAGAACCACTTGTCGCTAGTCGAGCGCGACGGTTCGATCAAGCGGCTCACGCCCGAAACGCCGATCGCGATGCACGAGTCGGCGCACCCCTTCGCGGACGGAATCCTCGCGCTCTCCGACCGCGATCGCGACATGGCGTCGATCGCGAGCATCGGCCTGAACGGATCCTTCAGCTATCTCGTTGCGCCGGACCGCGTCGTCGACGAGCTCGAGGTCGCCGGCGAGCGAGTCGCCTACGCGCTGAACATCGATGGCCGCTCCGAGGTCCGGCTTCTCTTGAACGGGACGGACGCGCCGGTCGGCGGCCTGCCGCCCGGCGACCTCGCGACCGACCTCATCGGCAACAGCCTCGCGGTCGCGCCGGATGGCACGGTCGCGGTCGCGTGGGCCCGATTCGACCAGCCCTCCGCCGTCTACGTCGCGGCGCCCGGCCGCCCGGCGAAGGTCGTAGTGCCGCCACAGATGGCGGGCCTTTCAGCGGAGGGACTCCCCGAAGAGGAGCTCGTGTCATGGCGGTCGTTCGACGGGCGGACGATCCCAGGATTCCTGCTGCGTCCGCGTGGCGCCCCGAAGGGTGCACGCCCAACCGTGGTCCAGGTGCACGGTGGTCCCGAGGGTCAGGCGCGCCCGCTCTGGAACCCGCTCACGGTGGCGCTCGTCGGCGCCGGATTCAACGTGCTCCAGCCGAACGTCCGCGGCTCGAGCGGATACGGCCGCGGATACATGTCACTCGACGACGTGCGCCTGCGTATGGACTCGGTGCGCGACCTTGACGCGGCGGCCGGGTGGCTCGCGGAATCCGGTGTCGCGCCGGCAGATCGGATCGGCGTGATCGGCGGCTCGTACGGCGGATTCATGACGCTCGCGGCCATCACGTTCTGCGCGGAGCGAAAGTGGGCCGCCGCGGTGGACATCGTGGGCATCGCGAGCTTTAGGACGTTCTTCGCGCGGACGGCGGCGTGGCGGAGGCCGCTCCGCGCCGCGGAGTACGGCGATCCGGAGAAAGACGCGGACTTCCTCGAATCGATCTCACCCATCAACTTCATCGACCGTATCCAGGCGCCGCTCATGGTGATCCACGGCGCCAACGATCCGCGCGTCCCCGTGCAGGAGGCCGAGCAGATCGTCTCGACCCTCCGCTCGCGCGGTCGCGAGGTGGATTACCTCCGGTACGAGGACGAGGGCCACGGTCTCGCCAAAGCGAAGAACCGCGCGGACGCGTGGCCGAAAGTCGTGCGGTTCTTCGAGAAGCACATGGGTCCGTTCCCCGTGGCGTGAGGAGCGCCGGGGTCCTCTTCGCTCGGCCCCGGTGGGATCGCGATGGACCGTCCGTTAGGGGCCGCTCGCTCAGACGACCCCGACGCTCCTCACCCCGCACTTCCCTGCAGCCCGCGGTCGTAGGCGGTTTTCAATTTGGCGGGTCTTCGGGGGGATCAGCAAGTGGACCTGCAAGGATAAAACTGAACTCTCTGGCTAGCTTCTTCTCGTCAATGAGGTGATCCCCGCCGCCAGGTGAGTAGGTCGCCAGGTCGTAGGACAACTCCTCGTAGAACTCCGCGCCCTTGAACTGAGTCCTCACAAGGATCTCGATCTCATTAGTGAACCGTAGAGATTGGTCGTCCCCTCGAACGAAGCGTTCCAACATCTCGCGCAGACGACGGCGTGCGTCGTCGGTCATCGGGAGCACAGTCCCCTGCATCCCTAAGCGCTCACGTATCGACCCGAACGTCATGGCTTCTCGGATCGTCGTGCGCGTCTCCAAAAAACATACGGGCACAGCGGCTTGAGCGGGCCCGAAGCGTATCGAGCAGCGTCGGGGTCTTCTGAGCGAGCCGCCCCCAGGCGGCGGTCCATCGCGATCCCACCGGGGCCGAGCGAAGAAGACCCCGGCGCTGCCCGTCGGTGCAGACCGCGATCCCACCGGGGCCGAGCGAAGAAGACCCCGGCGCTGCTTACACCTCTAGGTCGTGGCTGCTCCCACGGCAAGCGGCAGGGTGAACGCGAACGTGCTCCCGTGGCCGGCGCCCTCGCTCTCCGCCCACGTTCTGGTCGACTGTGATCGACAGGAGGATCGGCTCGCCCGTTGGCGAGTACTTGATCGCATTGGAGATCAGGTTGTCGAGAAGCTGCGCGAACCGCGCCTCCCCGATCGCGACGCGCACCGGCTCGACCGGTCCATCGAGGTCGATCCGAGCACCACGAATACGCGCGCGGGCGATGGCCTGCCGCGCTTGGGCCGCGGCATCCACCGGCCCCTCGTCACCCGGCTGCTGCTCCGTGCTCAAAAGGTCGGCCATCAGGCGCTCGAGCTGAGTGAGCTGGCCCTGTACCGCCTGCAGGTTCCGTGACATGAGGGTCGCGTAGCCATGCACCGCGGTGAGCGGGTTACGAAGCTCGTGCACGGCAGTGGTCAGGGCGTCCTCCTTCGCGCGGAGCGCCCCACCGAGGCTTTGGACGTCGCGGCCGAGCTCGGTCGCGGCGAGCTGCAGCGCGTCCCGCTCGGCGAGGAGCGCGAGGCGGTCACGTGCGGCGCGGGCAACGCTCTCGAGCGGCGCGAGGCGCGCGGTCAACACCTCCGGTGAACCCAGCGCAGCGAGGACCCGGCCTTCGGAGAGGTTCACGAGCGCGACCGTCGTATCGGAACCCAGGGTCTGCGATGCGAGGGGCGCGACGCTTGCGCTGACGATCGCCGGTAGGCGGCGATCGCGGGCGAGCTCCGCGAGCGGACCGCCCGGGAGATCGCCGACGACGACCATTCCATCCGACGGTCGGACGATCGCCGCCCGTCCGCTCGCGATGCGCCCCGCGCCGAGCACGGTCGATGCGAGAACGCCGGCCTGCGTGCGCTCACCGTCGATCTCCGCGATCGCTCGCGCGGCGTCATCGAGTGCGCGCAGCTCGGCTTCACGTCGCGTGCGCTCGAACGCCGCCGAAAGGAGCGAGGCGGCGTCGCCGACCAGGTCGTGTATCGCGCCGGCGGTCATCGCGCGGTCCTCCTCGTGAATCGCGTCGAGCGCGACGCCGACCGTCAGCGCCGGCTCGACCGAGATCGGGATCGACAGACCGGCCAGTTCCGGGACGATGCGCTCGAGCGCCGACGGAGACCGCAGCGCTCGGAGGGATTCCGCCGAGACGACCATCTCTGCCGCCGGCGCGGCGCCGGTCGTGACCGTTGTGTGCACGCGTTGGTCAGGCCCGAGGGCCCATACCCAGGCACCGCGCACGCTCTGCAGACGAGCGAGCTCGTGGACGAGCGCGCGAAGCACTTCGTCGGGCTCGCGCTGGCGGGTCAATCCGCTGAGCGCACGAACGTGGATGCGGGACCAGAGCGTGTCGACGTCCTCGCGCCCGAGGGCCCAGACGATCTCGGCGATCACGAGTCCGATCGCGATGAGGGCCTGCACCGGCCAGAGGTCGGTCGCACGCGCCTGCTCTCCACGCGCGACGAGCATCGCGTCATAACCGACGACCGCCAGGGCCGTCGCCGCGACGGCACCCAGGGGCCCGGAACGAAGGGCCGCGACGCCGATGGCGAAGGCGTAGAGGATCCACGAGCCGAGTGCGAGCGGCAACGCGAAGACGAGTCCGGTCACCGCGGCGAGGTCGAGTACGGGTACGACGAAGGGGACCCTTTGAAGTGGGGGGTAGTACCGCACGCTGACCGCGGCCGCGAGATAGAGCACCAGGACGAGGGCGGCGAGCGAGGTTGCGCCGACTCCGGCGAGCAGGACGAGGGTTCCGCCGAGGGCGATCGCTGCCAGACGGATGAGCAGGTGGGCGCGCTCGCGCGCTACGGTGGCTGCCGCCGTCCGCCCCACTGCGCCGGTCTAACGCATGCGAGGCGTCTCGCGATGCGGGGCTGTCAGTAGCTCGCCACCAGGATGCGACTCGGGTCGTTGTCGAGCTCTATGACATGGGCGACACGCAGGTGCGGCGCGTCGAGCACCGCTATCGCGTGGGAGAGCCCGGCGAGGGCGACGTAGAGCTGGTCACCATTCGGGGATACCGCCAGATCGACGACCGACCCGAGGAACGCCGCCGAGGAGACGACCGAGCGATCGCGGATCGTCACCGCCTCGGCCCCGTTCGCCGAGCCGACGTAGAGGGTGTCCTCGCGCGGCGAGATCGCGAGCGACGTGGGGAAGACGTCGGTCGCGATGCGGTCGACGACGGCGTACTGCTCGGTGTCCACGACATCGACCAGACGCCGGCCGGCGATGGCCGCGTAGATGCGCGTGCCGGACCCGGCCATGACCATCGCGGCCGGCTCTCCGTCGAGCGGGATCGTGTAGGGGGTGCGTCCGCCAAGATTCAGGTAGAGAAGGTCGATCCCATTTTCCGTCGCCACGAAGACGTGGTTGTGCTTATAGCTGGGGGCCAGCGACTCGGCCGATCCGTGGTAGTCGAAATACTCCGCCTGACCGGTTGTGAGATCGATCTGCTCCGCACCGGTCTTGCCGACGACCATCACGGAGTGCCCGTCGCGGTTTGCAGCTACGACGCCGTCCACGGTCACGCCCTGTTTCGTCTTTGTCTCGCCGGTGACGACGTCCTGCGCCACCACCACTCTGTCGACGGACGAGTAGACCGTCCGTTCGTCCGTCCCGAGTGCGATCTGACGCACGTTCTTGGAGTCCGCCGCCAGCATGGCGCTCGCCCGGGTATCGCCGGGGCGCATCGACTGCACCGCGCCACCGACGAGCGCGACGATCGTGACCCCGCGCGGCGGGCGCGCCGCGGCCGGTTCGTAGTGGTCGATCGTCGATCGCCGCTTGGTCTTCCAGCCGTCCTTCGCGACGAATGGGTACGGATCGACCATCCCGCCCGGTCCAAGGATCGGATAGGGCGTGTCGCCGATGCTGTCGTTGTCGGCGTCCTTTCCTTTGTAGTCCGCCCACCAGTTGCCTTCCTTCGTCTGCTTGTCGTACCAGACGTTGGAGCCCTCGGTGTTGTCGCTGACCGGCGGGTTGTTGCCGACGACGTTGTTGTGGAAGATCACGTTCTCTTTCGCGTCGCTGAACCAGATGCCCCAGTTGATGTTCGAGTCGATGGTGTTGTCGGTGATGCGGTTGCGGGAGCTCGCGTAGAGGTACAGCCCGTAACCGCCGGGGCTGTTGTACGTCTGCCGGGCCAGGAGGTTGTTCACAAGCACGCAGTCGTCGGAGCTCTGCAGGTGCAGTCCGTAGATGTTGAACTCGACGTCCGAGTCCTTGACGGTGATCTTCTGCGATGCGTGAATGTAGAAGCCGAAGCGGTTCCGCAGCGTGGTCACGCTCTCGATCGAGCTCGACACCATGTCGATGAAGTAGATCCCGGTCGAGAACGCAGTCGTCTTACCGTTGCGGATCGTGACCCCGGTGTGGCCGCCGACGCGAACCCCGACGGTATCGAGCTGGGGAAGCGGCCAGGTCTGCGGGCCCATACCCGGTCCGGTGAGGGTATGCCCCCCGAGATCGACCGTCACGTTGTCCGAGACGATGACCATGCCATCGCCCGCGCAGGTGAGGTCGTTCGCGAGGGTGAAGCTTTCGGCCACGCGCATCGCACACGTTCCCTCGCGTACCGGGTAGCTCACGGTCGGCGACGGCGCGGGACTCGCCGACGCGCTTACGGCGACGGCGCTCGTACCCGGGCCCGCCGACGGTCCAGGAGCTTGAGCGGCCTGGCAAGCGACCGCGGCGATCAGAGCGAGCACGCCGAGCCGGGCGACGAGCGGCCGCATGACGCAAGCCTATACAGCGGCCCCGTCGTGTCGGTTCCCGCAGACTTCATTCATGCGCGAGGAGGCGCGGCGCATCGACGAGCGGCTCGAGGCGACGCTGCGCATACCCGATGTCGAGCCGACCGCGATCGTGGTGATCGCGCACGCCCTTCCGACGCACGGCGGCACGATGCGGACTCCGATCATGGCCGCGATCGCGCGCGCATGCGCAGAGCGCGGGTGGTACGCGCTGCGCTTCAACTTCCGCGGTGTTGGCGCGAGCGCCGGCGAGTGGACCGGCGGCCGGTACGAGACCGACGACGTCCAGGCCGCCGTCGACTACGCGCGAACGGTGGCGCCGGGGCTGCCGCTGGGCCTGGTGGGATACAGCTTCGGCGCCTTTCAGGCCCTCGCGTTCCTCGCGCGCGGCGGACGCGTCGACGCCGTCGCGCTCGTCGGCGTCGGGACGAAGGACGTGACCTTCGCACCCCGCGCGCTGCCGACGATTCCTGACGGCACGTTCATCGTCGCGGCGGAGAACGATCAGTTCGGCACCGCGGAGGAGCTCCGCGCTGCGGTCCCGCACGCGCGCATCGCGACGGTGAGCGACGTCGACCACTTCTTCGTCGGCAAACGCGACGAGGTAGGGACGCTCGTCGCGGATGAGCTGGCACGCGTGCTGCCTGTACCATCGCATCTCCCATGAGCGCTCAGGCCACTGCTGTCGGGCAGCCATCGACTTCCGCGAAGAAGACGCGGAAGCGGATCCTCACGGGCGATCGCCCGACCGGAAAGCTCCACGTCGGGAACTACGTCGGCACGCTCGCGAACCGCGTGAAGCTGCAGGACTCCTACGACACGTTCCTGCTCGTCGCCGACCACCACATGCTCACGACGCGTCTCGATCGCCTGAGCGAGATCGAGCAGAACATCCGGGACGACGTAATCGACAACCTCGCGGTCGGCGTCGATCCGGAGAAGGTCAACTACTTCCTGCAATCTCTCGTGCCGCAGATCCCGGAGCTGCATCTTCTGTTCTCGATGCTCATCTCGGTCCCCCGGGTCCAGCGCATCCCAACGCTGAAGGATCAGCTGCGCGATCACGGCCTCGCGCAGCCCACCTACGGCCTTCTCGGATACCCGGTGCTGCAGGCGGCCGACATCCTCATCGTGAAGGGTGATCTCGTCCCCGTGGGGCGCGATCAGGAATCGCACGTCGAGCTCACGCGCGAGATCGCGCGTCGCTTCAACGAGCTGTTCGCGCCGATCTTCCCGGTACCCGAATCGTTGATCCCCGAGATGGGTCTCCTTCCGGGCACCGATGGCCGGGACAAGATGGGGAAGAGCCTGGACAACGCGATCTTCCTCGCGGACGACCCGAAGACCGTCGAGCGCAAGGTCATGCGCATGTACACCGATCCCAATCGCGTCCGCGCCGACACCCCTGGCCGAGTCGAGGGGAACCCGGTGTTCGTCTACCACGACACCTTCAATCCGGACAAGGCGCAGGTCGACGAACTGAAGACCCGCTACCGCGCGGGGCAGGTCGCCGACGTCGAGGTGAAGCGCCTCCTGCTCTCGGCACTCGAGCGATTCCTCGCGCCGATCCGCGAGCGACGCGCCGAGCTCGAGGCCAAGCCTCGCCTCGTCGACGAGATCCTCGCCGCGGGCAGCGAGCGCGCGCGGCGCGAAGCGGCGGCGACGCTCCACGAGGTGCGCCAGGCCATGCGACTCGACTACTTCGGGCGCTAGGCCCGGCGGTGCCGCGGCTCTACGTGCTCGTGCTCTCCGGCGGGGCCGGGACGCGCCTCTGGCCGCTCTCGCGGCGCGATCGGCCGAAGCAGTTCCTCCAGCTTCTGGGCGAGCGAAGCCTGCTGCAGGACACGGTCGACCGCGTCTCGGAGTTCGTTCCGCGGGAACGGATCTTCGTCGTCGCGCCGCCCGAGCACCGCGCGCTCATTCACGAGCAGCTGCCCGAACTTCCGTCGGACCACCTCGTCGTCGAGCCGTATCCGCGGGGGAATGCGGCGGCGGTCGGGCTCGCGATGGCGGCTCTCGCGGCCTTCGACCCCGACGCCGTCGTCGCCGTTCTTCCGTCGGACCACGTTGTCGGCGATCGCGCCCAGTTCCGCAAGGTCCTTATCGCAGCGACCGCCGCGGCTGAACGCGGCCATCTTGTGACCTTGGGAATCACGCCAGAACGGCCTGACACCGGCTTTGGCTACATCGAGGCCGCCGACAAGCTCGACATCGAGGCTCCTGTCGAAGTGCGCGCGGTCAAACGGTTCGTCGAGAAGCCCAAGCGCGAGGCTGCCGAGCGGATGGTCGCCGCGGGCGGGCATTACTGGAACGCCGGGATGTTCGTCTGGCGGGTCGAGGAGATCCTCCGCGCCTACGAGAAGCACCTCCCGAAGACGGCCGCGGCCATTGCCGCGCTGCGCGATGCCATCGGCACGCCGCGCTACGAGTCCGTGCTCGCTGAGGTCTGGGAGGAGACCGACCGCACCACGCTGGACTACGGGATCGCCGAGAAGGCCGACAACGTCGCGGTGGTGCCCGCGGACATCGGGTGGCAGGACGTCGGCTCGTGGGCCCGCCTCGCCGAGATCGTCTCCAAGGCGGATAACTGGGCCTCTGGGGACCTGGTCGCCGAAGACTCCCACAGCAACTACGTCTGGGCTCCCCAGAAGACCGTTGCGCTGATAGGCGTCGAAGGGCTTGTCATTGTCGACACCCCGGACGCCCTCCTGATCACCACCAAAGAGGGCTCCGAAGATGTGAAAACAATCGTCGACCGCCTGAAAAGGGACGACCGGGAGGACTTGCTCTAGCCCGAACGCCCGCTGGCACCGCCGAGGGCCGCCGCGCGGTCGCTACGCGCCTGGGGGCCCCTGCCCCCAGGGAGCCGGCCGAGGCGTCCGAGGCCGGGAGGACCCCGGCGCGAAGAGAGGGTTTCGGCGGTGGCAGCGGGCTGGGACGAGCGCCCGTATTCCCTAACGTTTTGGCCCTATTCAGGCGGTTGGCGACGCCTGTCTGTCTGTCGGCAGGTGGACGCCGACGTTAGAGTGGTGTGGGGAGGGCGCCCATGGGGTGCCCTCTTTTTGTGAAGTGAAAGGTACGAAGTGGCGGTAACGGCAAAGAACTTGGTCGTGGTGGAGAGCCCGACCAAGGCGCGAACTCTAGAACGGATGCTCGGTCCCGACTACAAAGTCGAGGCTTCCTTCGGCCATATCCGGGATCTCCCGAAGTCGAAGATGGGCGTCAACCTCAAGACCTTCGTCCCGGAGTACATCGTCCCGGACGATTCGGAGAAACACGCCCGGACGCTCCGCCGCGAGGCGAAGGCCGCTGAGCACGTCTGGCTGGCGACCGACCTCGACCGCGAAGGCGAGGCCATCGCGTGGCATCTCGCCGACATCATCAAAGTCCCCAAGTCCAAGCTCCGCCGGGTCACCTTCCACGAGATCACCCCCGCCGCCATCGACGAAGCCTTCAAGCATCCGCGGGAGATTGACCAGGACCTCGTGAACGCCCAGCAGGCGCGACGGGTCGTCGACCGCCTGGTCGGCTACACGATGTCGCCGCTTCTCTGGAAGAAGATCCGGTACGGCCTCTCAGCGGGCCGCGTCCAATCGGTCGCGCTCCGGCTCGTCGTCGACCGCGAGCGCGAGATCCAAGCGTTCAAGCCACAGGAGTACTGGACTCTCGAGGCCGCGCTCGCGAACCACGCGGGCGAAACGTTCAGTGCCGAGGTCATCCAGCAAAAGGGCCACAAGCTCGAGATCCATGACGGCGAGGCTGCCGATAAGCATCGCGCGGCACTCGCCGAGGCGAGCTACGCGGTCAAGAGCGTCGAGAAGCGTGAGAGCGGCCGCAACGCGGCTCCGCCGTTCACGACCTCGACCATCCAGCAGGAGGCATCGCGCAAGCTCGGATATTCCGTGAAGCGGACGATGGTCCTCGCGCAACAGCTCTATGAAGGCATCGCCGTCGGCGACGGCGCACCGGTCGGTCTCATCACCTATATGCGTACCGACTCGCTTCACGTGGCCGAGAGCGCGCTCCACCAGGCGCGTGAGGTCATCACGAAGGAATTCGGGACCCCGTACGCGCTCGAGAAGCCGCGTCATTACAAGACGCGCTCGAAGGGCGCGCAGGAAGCACATGAGGCGATCCGCCCGACGGATCTCTCGCGCACGCCGGACCGCATGAAGCGGTACCTCAAACCGGACCAGCTCAAGCTCTACACGCTCATCTGGCAGCGCACGATCGCCTCGCAGATGGCGGCCGCGCGCTTTGAGAACACGCGCCTCGACATCGAGGCCGGCCAGTACCTGCTCCGCGCGAACGGCCGTCGCGTCCTCTTCGATGGGTTCCTCCGGGCGTACTTCGAGTCGAGCGACGAGCCTGAGAAGGAGATCGCGCCGCTGCCCGAGGTCCAGCCCGGCGAGGCGCTGAAGCTGCTCGGACTCGACGCATCGCAGCACTTTACGCAGCCGCCTCCGCGCTTCACCGAAGCGTCGCTCGTCAAGACGCTCGAGGAGTTCGGGATCGGCCGACCGTCGACGTACGCGCCGACGATCTCGACGCTCGTCGATCGAAAGTACGTCCGCAAGGACGGCAGGGCTTTGTTCCCCGAGGACGTCGGCTTCGTCGTGACCGACTTCCTGCACGAGCACTTCCCCGAGATCGTCGACACCGGCTTCACCGTGCGCATGGAGGAGGATCTCGACCGGATCGCCGCGGGCGAGGTCGAGTGGGTCCCCGTCGTGCGCGACTTCTTCGAGCCGTTCAGCAAGCTCGTCGAAGAGAAGACGAAGAGCGTGAAGAAGTCGGACGTCACCGAGGAGGCGACCGACCGCATCTGCCCGAAGTGCGGCCGTCCAGTCGTGATCAAGCTCGGTCGGTACGGGCGCTTCTACTCGTGCACCGGATTCAAGAAGGGCAAGAAGGGCGAGCCGCTCCCTGAGGGTGCCTGCGACTACTCCGAGCCGCTCGAAGGGCAGAAGGAGCCGCAGCTGGAGATCCTCGAAGGCGAGATCTGCCCCGAGTGCGGCAAGCCGCTCGCACGGCGCCGCGGCCGGTTCGGGCCGTTCGTCGGCTGCACCGGCTACCCGGACTGCAAGTACATCAAGAAGACCCAGCAGAAGACCGGCGTCGTGTGCCCCGAATGTGGCAAAGGCGAGCTCGTCCGGCGCCGCGGAAGGGGTCGTTCGATGTTCTATGGATGCGAGCGCTACCCGGAGTGCACGTTCACGGCACGCGAGCTCCCGGTGGCCGACGCGACCCCAGGTAAAGACGCCGCATAGGCTTTGCCCTTAATGAGGGCGCGGCCGGCGACAGCGGACGAGACGCGCGAGTGGGACCGCCTCATGCGTGAGACGGCGCGCCCGCACCTTCTTCAATCCACCGGGTGGGCTGAGGTGAAGTCGGCGACCGGCTGGCGTGCGGAGCGCTTCGTCTTCGAGGACGGAGCCGCTCGCGTCGGCTGCGTTCAGGTCCTCCGCAAGCGTCTCGTCGGCGGACTCGATATGGCTTACGCGCCGCGCGGTCCGCTCGTCGAGGACGAGCGGCTCCCCGGAGCGATCGTCGCACTTCGCAAAGCGATTGGCCGGGGCATGACCGTGAGTCTGCTCTGCGATCCCGAAGCCGCCGAGAGCGACATCCTCGCGAAAGCGCTCGAAGCCGAGGGCATCCGCCGATCACCGGTGTACGTGCAGCCGCGTCGGACGCTGCTCATGGATCTCACGCAGGATGCAGAGACCATGCTCGCCGCGATGCGCAAGAAGACGCGGCAGTACATCCACAAAGCCGAACGCGACGGCGTCGTGACCGAGAAGACCACGGACCTCGCGAGGTTTCACCGCGTGTTGCGCACCGTCGCCGAGCGCGATCAATTCGGGATCCACGACCTCGGGTACTTCGCGTCGCTCGTCGAGGCGTTCGGGGATGCCCTGCACCTCCGCATGGCACGGGTGGAGGGTGAGGACGTGGGCGCGCTGCTCGTCATCCGCTTCGGCGATCGCGCGTGGGAGCTCTTCGGCGGATGGAGCGGCGCGCACAGCGAGAAGCGGCCCTTCTATCTGCTCAAGTGGCACTCGCTGATGCAGATGAAAGAGCTCGGCGTTCGCCGCTACGACATGTGGGGTCTGGCCGAGGGCGACGAGCTTTCCGGCGTGGAGAACTTCAAGCTCGGCTTCGGTGGCGAGGTAACGCCATGGATCGGCGCGCTCGAGACGCCGGTCACGGCGTTCCTGTTCCCGCTCTGGAGGTTTGGCGCGCGGCGGCGGCTCGCGGCAGCGAGCGCGTGAGCGAGGCAGGCGCAGAGGCCCCACCGGGCTGGGACGATGCGGCGGTCCGTTCACCGGGCGGCCATGTCCTGCAGTCCGCCGCCTGGGCGAAGATTCGTCAGGCCCAAGGTTGGGAGGTTGAGTTCTGTCAGCTCGGTTCCCCGCTGCCGGTAGCCCTAATTCTTTGGCGTCCATTGCTTACGCGCCGTCGGTTTGGCTATGTCCCGCGCGGTCCGATCATCGGCGATGACGCGCAAGTTCTCGGCGCGCTTGAAAGGATCGCCGCGTTGGCGCGCGAGCGGCGTGCTGTATTCGTCAAGGTGGACTTTGAGCTGGACCCGGACGTCGCGGAGCGACCTTTGCACCGCGCCGGATTCCGCCGCGCTGAAGACATTCAGCCGGTGCTCGCCACACTGGAACTCAACCTGGAACCGGACGAGGATGCCCTCTTCGCGGGTCTAGAGAAGGACACCCGCTGGAGCGTGCGGCAGGCGGAGAAGAGAGGTGTCAGTGTTCGAGAGGCAAGTGGGGAGGATGACCTTCGTGCCTTCTATGCCCTCTATGCCGAGACGGGTCGGCGAGCTCGGTTCATTACCCGGCCTTGGGATTACTACCGACGTATGTGGGGCGCGGTAATCGCGGCTGGCCACGCGCGTATTCGCCTCGCGGAGCGAGACGGCCAACCTGTGGCGGGTGCGCTCACCTGGCGATGTGGCGAGCGTGAGGTCTACCAGACCGCTGCGACGAATGATGCCGGCCGCTCCGCCTATTCGGCCTACGCGCTCCTCTGGCGGTGCATCATCGAAGCACGCAAAGGGGGCGCACGCCGATTTGATTTCGGCGGCATACCCGTGGACGTCAGCCGAAAGGACGACCCGATGTACGGTCCGTACCAATTCAAGAAAGGGTTCGGCGGTGTGCCCCGGCGGTTTGTCGGTGCATACGACGCCGTCTCCCATGAGGGCCTATACAAGATTTACTCCCGGCTCGGGCCGCAATACCAATCCGCGTTGCGACTCTTAGACCGCCTCCGCCGATGAAGCTCGGCGCCCTTCTGGAAGCGACGAAGATCGCCGTCCCCGACGGCGCGGCGGCCGTCGACGTGCGGCAGATCGCCTACGACTCGCGCAAGACCAAAGAGGCCGCGCTCTTCGTCGCGATCCCGGGCTTTCATCGCGATGGACACGTCTTCGCGGAGGAGGCCGTCGCGCGCGGCGCCGTTGCCGTTGTGGCGGAACATGCGATCGACGTCCGCGTCCCGGTCGCGATCGTCCCGGACGCGCGAGCCGCGCTCGCCGACATTGCGGCCGAGTTCTTCGACCACCCGACCCGCAAGCTCAAGCTCGCGGCCGTCACCGGCACCGACGGCAAGACCACGACCGTTCATCTGGTCTCCGACGTTCTCGAGGCGTCGGGCGCCAAGACGGGATTCGCGACGACGGTGGACTTCAAGGTCGCGGATCACGAGTGGAAGAACGACACCCGTCAGAGCACGCAGGAAGCGGTCGAGGTGCAGGAGTTCTTCGCCGAGCTTCTCGTCGCGGGCGGGACCTGGGGCGTGCTCGAGGCGACCAGCCACGCACTGGCGCTGCGGAAGCTGCGCGGCACTGAGGTCGACGTCGCGGTCTTCACCAATCTCACGCCGGAGCATCTCGACTTCCACGGCACTCTTCAGAAGTACCTCGAGGCCAAGGGCGAGCTCTTCGCGATCCTCAACAGCTCCACCGACAAAGGCGTACCCAAGACCGCCGTCCTGAACGGTGACGACAGCCACTGGCGCTATCTCGCAGACCGCGCCGAGGGCGTCAAGGTCCTTACCTACGGGGTCGAGGCGCTCTGCGACGTGCAGGGCGCGATCCTCTCGTCCGACGCCTCGGGCTCGCGCATCAAGATCACGGCGTCCGGGCAATCGGTCGAGCTGGCCCTTCCGCTCGTAGGACGGTTCAATGTCCATAACGCGCTGGCCGCGGCCGCGGCCGGTCTCGCGGCGGGCGCGACGTTGCAGCACGCGCGCGAGGCACTCTCCCGGGCGCGCGCGGTACGCGGGCGCATGGAGCGTGTCGAAAGCGGGCAGCCCTTCAGCGTGATCGTCGACTACGCACATACGCCGGAGTCGCTCGACAAGGTCCTCGGCCTCCTCCGCCCACTCACGAAGGGAAAGCTCATCGTGGTCTTCGGTAGTGCCGGCGAGCGCGACCGCGCGAAGCGGCCCGCGCTCGCGGAGGTGGCCGCGAAGCACGCGGACTTCTTCGTGATCACGCAGGAGGACCCGCGCCTCGAGGAGCCGGCGAAGATCCTCGAGGAGATCGAGAGGGGCGCGATCGGCGCGGGCAAGCGCAAAGGCACCGACTACGCCGTCATCGACGATCGCCGCGAGGCGGTCAGCGAGGCCATCCGCCGAGCCGCGCCCGAGGACACCGTGGTCCTCGCCGGCAAGGGTCACGAGGAGTCGATCATCGTCGGAGAGGAGAAGCGGCCGTACGACGAAGCCAGCGCCGCGCGCGAGGCGCTCAAGGTGCTCGGGTTCGGGACGTGACGAAGCTGCCCCGCCGGTCAGGCGCCGCAACTGCGGCGCAGACGCGCGCGTACGCGATGCGCGCCGATATCCTCGCGCCCCAGCTCCGCACGGAGATCGCCACGGTGCCGGCGACGCCGCACGGGCGGCCGGCGCTCGTCGTCGTCATGGGTCTTCCCGGCGTGGGGAAGTCGCACTGCGCGCGGCTCCTCTGCGCCCGGCTCGGCGCTGCGCACGTGGCAAGCGACGAGGTCCGCAGCCGCCTCTTCATCGCGGCGTCCTACGCTGACGAGGAGAACCGCGCGGTCTTCGCCGCGGTGACCGCGCTCGTCGATGGCCTGCTCGGCGAGGGCCATCGCGTCGTCGTGGATGCCACGAATCTCGTGGCGCGAAACCGCGCCGGCACGATCGGCGTCGCGCGCCGCCGGGGAATCCCGGTGACGTATGTGCGCGTCACGTCATCAGACGAGGACGCTCGCGCGCGCCTCCTGTCCCGGCGGGCCGGTCGCGCGGACGGGGACCACTCCGAGGCGGACGAGCCCATCTATGAGCGCATGCGCAGGCAACCGTTCGAACCACCAGCTGAGGGATTCCTTGAGCTCACAAACGGAGCCGACCTGGCGGGCGAGATCGATCGGATCGTCGCCGCGGTCGAGCGGGCCTCGTAATGGGGCGATCGCGCGAGCTCGTCTTCGCTGGGATCGCGGCCGTGCTCGTCGTCCTGTATCTCGGCATCGGTATACGGGTCGGTCCGGCGTTCTTCCCGCCATCGAGCCCCACGCCGACACCGACGAAGCCGGTCACGCTCGTCACTCTGCCGCCCGGGGCGGACGCGAGCGTGAGCGGCACGATCGCGTTCGCTCTCCGCGGTGACGTCTATGTGCTGTCGGGCAAGGGTTACGCGCCCCTCACGTCCGACGGCCGCTCCCACGAACCGGGCATCACGAGCGACGGCCGCACGGTGTTCTTCGCCCGGGTCGAGGAGATCGATGGCAAGCGGATGGTCGATGGACAGGTCGTCCCCGCCCATCTGCGCTTCTCGAACGTTGTGTCGGCGAGCGCGAGTGGCGGCACACAGACCGTGCTCATCGACGGCCTCGTCAAGGCCGACAGCGGTTTTCACCTCGTGACCTGGTTCGACAGCCCGGCGGTCTCGCCGGACGGAAAGCGGATCGCGGTCGTCGCCGATGACGGCCAGGGCTACTCGGACCTGGTCCTCTACGACGCGCAGACCGGAAAGCAGCCACTTCCTCTTTCGAAGGGGTCGAACCTGGCCGACCCGTCGTGGTCGCCCGACGGAAAGACGATCGCCGTCACCTCATACACGCTCGGGACGCCGCGACTTCTGCTCGTGCCCGTCGATGGCCGCGCATCCGTTCCGCTCACGACTCCGGACGGCGAGCCGTACCGCGCCTCGTATTCGCCCGACGGTTCGTGGCTCGTGTACACGCTTCGCCACGAGGGAAAGAACGACCTGCACGCGATCCAGATGAGCGGAATCCATAAGGATGTGGAGCTGACCAGTGACGGCAAATCGTGGAACGGAGTCTTCTCGCCGGACGGAAAGCAGATGGCATTCCTCCGAGAGAAGGACGGGGTCATCGATCTTTACTCGATGGACCTCGGCGAAGCGTTGACCGGGGGATTCGCGAAGAACGCCGTGAAGCTGACGCGCGGGGAGGGGATCGACGGCGCGAGCCGGCCGGCCTGGGGCGCCTGACATATTTAGCGCGTAGGCGTCGGCTGCGCATCCAGTTTGGTCTGTAACTGCGACAGGTCCTTCACGCGCGTACTCCAGCGCGCGATGAGAGCGTCGAAGGTGCTCTGGCTGGACGCGCTGGTCAGATTGGAAAACAGCATCGCTATGTCCACCGCCTCGCGGTAGTTGCGTACGAGCCCGTCGCGGTACCACGCGTACTCGGCCGGCGCGCTCGAAGCCGCGAGCACGTCGGCGGCTTTGCCGTAGGACGAAGCGACCTGGCGCATGTCCGCGGAGTCTTGGGCGCTCCAGCCATCTCGGTTCATGACGTCGCGAAAGAGCCTGGCGCCCTGAATCTGGAAATCCCCAGCAGTGGTCAGCGCGCTATCGAACTCGTTCGCCTGCGTCACGGCCGTGACTTCGTTCGTCACGACCCACCCGCCGGCGAATATGCCCGCGCCCACGATCGCTACGAGCATCACCGCCTGGCCCATCTTCCGATGCTCCGCCGGCGCCTTCAGGTATGCGCCGACGCCGCGGACGAGCCGAATGAGCCCATAGATCACGGCGCCCCATGCGATCACGTACCTGCTGGGTAGGAGCGCGTAGCTCCCGAAGGTCACGATGCACCCGACGAGAAACGCGAGCGCGCCGTTCCGCGCGTCGCGGAACGCGGCATTGGCCGCGACCGCCGGATCGGGGGGCGTGGCGGTCGCCACGTCGAGGGTCGGAAGCGTCCCGCCGGCGCCCACGGCGGGCGCATCTGGCAACGACGCGAGGAAAGGCTCGCCCGCGCCCTTCAGCCACACGTGCGTATCGGTGATCTGAGTTGCGCGCACCAGGCGCGTCCCGACCGCCGCGTAGAGCAGGCCGATGACGCCCCCGATGAGGCCTGCCGTCGCGAGGAGCGGAAGGACGACGTCCGTCGCTTGCACCTGCGTGAAAACGAAGATCGAGGCGCCGAGGACCGCGAGAGAGACGAGCGCGATATTGATCGCCCGCGAGCGGCGGTGGCGCTCGCACAGTCCGACCTCGACTTTCGCCTGTTTCGCGAAGGCATAGGCGATCGCGCCGACCATCATCTCGGTGCCGAGCGGAACGTGGGTCAGCTTCACGGTTCGCCGGTAGCCGTCCGCTGGCTCATTGCATTTGAAGCAGCGATCGGGCAGGACGGCGTTGCGGTCCATCGCGACACGCTTGCCGTCGCGCCAATAGCCGGTGAACTGGCTCGCAAACACGCGGCGATCCTATGAGTGGCGTCGGCCGAACCCGTATCAGGCGCGTGCGAACCGCTAGAGCAGCCTCCGACGTATCTGTGCCGAGGCAAAGTCCATCGCGGCCACCGTTATCACGATCATGAAGATGATCAGACCCGCTTTGTTGTACTGGAACAGGTTGATCGTCTGGAAGAGGTACTGGCCGATACCACCGCCACCGACGAACCCGAGCACCGGCGCGAGCCGAACGTTTGCGTCGAGTCGATAGATCGAGAACGAGATGAATGGATTCACGATCTGGGGCAGCACCGCGGCCCAGACCACCTGGAAACGCGTGGCACCGGTCGCGGTGATTGCTTCCGGCGGACCCGGATCGATTCCCTCGATCGCTTCGGAGTAGAGCTTTCCCAGGACCCCGATGTTGTGGAAAGCGAGGCCGAAGACGCCGGCCGCGCTCCCGAGACCGAAGATGACTGAAAAGATGATCACCACGATGAGCACGTCGATCGAACGCATCACCGTGAAAAGCACCCGGGCCACTCCGTAGATCGCCGACGCGACTGGGTTCCCCGTCATGATGTTGCGTGCGCCGAGGAACGCGAGCGGAAGCGCGAACACGATCGAGATGGCGGTCGCGACGACCCCGAGAAAGATCGTGACGATCATGAGGCCACCCGCGGTGTCCCAGAAAGTCTCGAATTCGTTTTGTGGCGTGAGGATCGAGATATCCCACTGGAGAAGGCTGATGATCCTTGTGCCCGCGTACTGCGGGTTCGCACGGGAAAGGTCGATGTCCAGCAGGCGGACGCCGACGTACAGGACGGCGAGCGTCACTCCGATCGCTGACCAGCGCCGCCAGTCGGTCAGCGGCGTCCGCCGCAGCTCCGGCGGCACAGGAAGACCGCGCGCGACGAAGTACTCGGCCACTAGCTGAGGTTCAACTAGCGGTCGGCGCCCGGTCCGAGGCGCTCGACAACGGCCGCGTCCGTCGCCGCGTCCGAAAGCGCACGCGGATCCAGGAGCTTCCGAGCCTCGTCCGCCCGTTGCTCCTCCGCGGTGCGGGCCACGCCGATCTCCACCTCGACGGCGTCCTCTCCGTAGATCTCTTTGAAGCGGCGCTCGTCGATCTCCGCCGGCTTGCCATCGAAAGCGACGCGCCCGGCCTTCAACGCGATCACGCGCGTCCCGTAGCGGCGAGCGAGCGAGAGAAAGTGGAGCGAGCAAATGACGGTGATCCCGTCGGTCTTGTTTATCTCTTCGAGATAGCGGAGGACCGAATGGCTCGTGGCCGGGTCGAGGCTGGCCACCGGCTCGTCGGCAAGCATGAGCTGGGGCTGCTGCATCAGCGCCCGGGCGATGCCGACTCGCTGCTGCTGCCCTCCGGAGAGCGCGTCGGCGCGGACATACGCCTTTTCGAGAATGCTCACACGCTCCAGGTTCTCGAAGGCAAGCGCCACATCTTCGCGCGACGGGCGCGATGCGATCGTCCGCCAGGGCGATCGATATCCGAGGCGGCCGGCGAGGACATTCGCGAACACCGACGAGCGCTTCACGAGGTTGAACTGCTGGAAGATCATTCCGATCCGCCTGCGGATGCGCCGCAGATGGAGGCCCCTCGCGTGCGTCACGTCATTGCCCTCGAAGATCACCTGTCCGCTCGTCGGCTCCACGAGCCGGTTGATGCAGCGGAGCAACGTCGACTTTCCCGACCCTGAGAGACCGATAAGCACCACGAACTCGCCGCGGCGGATGTCGAGAGAAATGCCGTCGAGCGCCCGCGTGTCTCGCGAATAGATTTTTACAAGGTCACGGATCTCAAGGAGCGCCGGCACGCGCTCAGGATAGAGACAAGAAGACCGCCGGCCGTCCGGCGGTCTTCTCGAGAATTCGCCGTCCGGAACTGTTTAGGGCGACTTGCTTGGCGACGGCGCGACGGTCGCCGGGGGTCGAGGCGTCTTCGCAGCCTCCCCGGCCACGTCGATCCCCGCGAGCTTCGCGGCCTCACGCACCGGGTCGAAGAAATTCGCCTGGACCTCCTGCATTCCGTCCCACCCGAAGAGGTCTTTGTAGTTCTTCTTGCCGTCGTCGGTCGATCCGTAGTCGAGGAGCGCCTTCTTGATCTGCCCCGCAATGTCTGTCGGCACGTCTTTCCGGATCGCGATCCCGTCGTTCGGGATCGGACCCGCCTTGTCGATCACCTCGGTGACATCAAGGATGTCGGAGGGCATGCCCGCCGCGAGCTCCTTGGTCTGAAGATCCTTCACGCGTGCATCGATGAACATGGAACCGCCGTCGACCTGCCGGTTGTAGACAGCAAGCGCGGCCTGCGGGTGACCGCCAATGAACGTGATGTTGTTCGCGCCGCCGAAGAAGGTCTTTGGGTCCTGACCTGTCTTCTGCTTGATCAGAAGCGACGGGAAAAGATAGCCCGAGGCTGAGATCGTGTCGGTGAAAGCAAACCTCTTCCCCTTGAGGTCGGCAAGCGTCTTGATCCCGCTGTCCTTACGCACGAGGATCTGCGATTCGTACGTCGTGGTGAGCTTGCCTTCCGCATTTTTACGCAGCGCCGCAGCTATAGGTGTTACGCAACCTTTGTCGAGCGCGAGCGTCATCTGCAACGGAGCGATGAAGGCAACGTCCACCTGGCCGGCGCAGATGGCGTCGATCTGCGCGGCGTAGCTTGTCGGCACGGAGACCTTCCAAGTGAGGCCTGTCGATTTTCCGAGTGCCGCCGCGATTACGTTCCCTGTCGCGGTAAGCCGTTGGACCTCGGCCGATGGAGTGATCGCGAGCTGGATCGGACGTTCCGCCGAACCGAGCTTTGGCCCGGCTGCGGTCGGCGATGTCCCGCCTGTCCCGGCGCCGCCGCACGCGGCGATCGCCAGTCCCGCGGCCAATGCCCACCCCAGCGGGCCGCGCAAAGTGCTGACCATGAATCCCCTCCCTGCTTGTGAGCGCGTCCCTATCATATGCGGCTGAGTTGACCTTTCTCGCAAAGCTCAGTGCGGCGCAACGCGCGCACGACAGCATCCTCTGTGTTGGCCTCGATCCCGAACCCGCCTCGATCCCGGAGTCGCTCGGCCGTGGACCGCAGGCGGCCGTGCGGTTTCTTCGGCGCATCGTCCGCGCGACGTCCCCGCACGTATGTGCGTATAAGCCCAACCTCGCGTTCTACGAGCGGTACGGGAGTGCGGCGATGGACGTCCTCGCGCTCACGTTGCAGGCGATCCCGGCCGACATTCCGGTGATCCTCGATGCGAAGCGAGGCGACGTCCCGAACACATCGGCCGCGTACGCCGACGCGCTCTTCGATTCGTTCCGCGCCGACGCGGCGACGGTTGCTCCGTACGTCGGACTCGACTCGATCGAGCCGTTCACGCGAGAGGGCCGGTATGCCCTCGTGCTGGCACGAACGAGCAACCCCGGTGCAGGCGACTTCCAGGACCTCGAGGTCGCAGGGCGTCCGCTCTACGAGCGCGTCGTCGAGCGCTGCGTCGAGCGCTTTGCGGCGGACCACTGCGGGTTCGTCGTCGGCGCGACCTATCCCGACGAGGCGCGACGCCTTCGCGCCCTCGCGCCCGACCGGCTGTTCCTCATGCCCGGGATCGGATCGCAGGGCGGAGAGATCGGTCTCGCGCTCCGCGCCGGGCTCGATGCCAACGGCGGCGGCGTGCTGCCTTCGGCGTCGCGGTCGGTGCTTTATGCGAGCCGAGGCGACGATTTCGAGAAGGCGGCGGGCCAAGCCGCACGGACGTTGCGCGACGCGGCGAACGCGGCGCGCGCGGCCGCGACGGCGGGTGGCCGCTGATGTTCGGCGTCGGACCGGAGGAGCTCGTCCTCATCCTGATCATCGCGCTCATCGTCCTCGGTCCTGAGCGCATGCCCAAAGTTGCACGCGACATCGGCCGCGTGGTCGGCGATCTCCGGCGGACGTCCGATCAGCTCCGCGAGGAGTTCCTGAACGCCGACAAGCTGCTAGACAAGGCCGCGGATGCCGCGGCCCCAGCCGCGCCCGTAGCGTCGATCCCTGCGGCCCTGCCAACGAACGGGACCGCGCCCCCGATCGAGGGCGAAACGCCGTTCGACCGCGAGATGCGCGAGGCACGCGAGCGCCTGAAGGCCCAGCGCGACGCGTGATTACCCTCTAGACTTTTTCTTGTGAACCGCGCCTTCCCCTGGCTCGTCTTCGTGGTCTTCGTGCTGTCGGTCTTCCTCGACATCCCGAAGCACCAGTTCTCGTTCCCGTTTCCTCCGAGCTGTCCCGGCATCTGCCTCAACCTGGGCCCGATCCAGGTCAACCAGGAGATCAAGACTCACCTCGGGCTTGACCTCCAGGGCGGGACCCAGCTGCTGCTCCAAATGAACACCGGCGAGATCCCGGCGGGGCAGAGCGTCGCCGACTACAACGACCGCGCGCGGCGCGTCATCGACCGTCGCATCAACGGCCTCGGCGTCTCGGAGCCGGTGATCCAGGCGGTCGGCGACGACAAGATCCTCCTCCAGCTGCCCGGCATCGATGACCTTCAGAAGGCGAACGACCTCGCCACGCAGCAGGCGAAGCTCGAGATCAAGATCCCCGACGCGGCGAACCCCGGGCAGTTCAAGTCGCTCACGCCGCCACTCACCGGCGAGCATCTGAATCCGACCTACGTCGCTTTCGACAGCAGCAACCAGCCGGTCGTGCACTTTGAGTTCACCGGGGATGACGCCAATCGTTGGCAGCAGCTTTCCAAAGACTTCTTGCAACAGGCCGTTCAGATCACCCTCGACGGCAAGCAGATCTCGGCGCCGGTGATCCAGAACGTGTTCACCTCCGGGTCCGGGCAGATCTCCGGTAACTTCACCGTCGCCACGGCGAAGGATCTGTCGAGCCTCATCAACTCCGGTGCGCTGCCCGTTTCGCTCACCGTGATCCAGTCGTCGCGTGTTGAGCCGACGCTCGGCCGCCAGTCGGTCGATCGCAGCCTCATCGCGGGCGCGATGGGCCTCCTTCTTGTCGCGTTCTTCATGATCGCGTACTACCGCGTGCCGGGAGTCCTCGCGGTGATGGCGCTCGTCTTCTACACGACGCTGACGTACGCGATCTTCCGACTGATCCCCGTGACGCTCACGCTCGCCGGCATCGCCGGATTCATTTTGTCGATCGGTATGGCGGTCGACGCGAACGTGCTTACCTTCGAGCGTCTCAAGGAAGAGCTGCGCTCGGGCAAGTCGCTCCGCGTCGCCGTCGAGGAAGGCCGCAAGCGCGCGTTCCCGTCGATCTTCTACTCGAACCTGGCCACGGTGCTCACCGCCGCGATCCTCTTCGAGTTCGGCACGGGCACGGTGAAGGGCTTCGCGCTCACGCTGGGGATCGGTGTTGCGGTCAGCTTCTTCACCGCCGTCGTGGTAACGCAGATGCTGCTGCACGGGGCGATTGAGTTTTCCTCGCTGCGGCGGCGCTGGCTCTACGGGGTCGAGGAGCGCGCCGTGGAAACGCCCGAGCGCCACGCGCCACGCCCGGCGCCGGCGGTCTAGCTCCGGAGTAGCTCGACCTCGAGCAGTCTCCCGATGGGGGAGCGGGCACAGAGCACCGTAAGCGTTACCGATTGCAACTCGGACGACCTTCTCCGTCTTCCCGGACATCCTTCTTTGGATGCGACCACGGCCGATCGTCGTGTGGGTCTTGCTGGCGGGGGGTGCCGTGTCATGCGTGACGCCAACAGCGTTGCCTGACAACAGCACGACCGAGTCGACCCCGACCCAGGCTCCGAGGTCGCCGCCCGTGAAGCCCGCGACCAGCCAGACGCCGACAGTTGTCAAGTGGGCGGTTGATGCTCTTTCTGGATCTGCAGAGCCGTTCGCGTTCGAGCTTTTCTATGACGGGCCCGCAACTGCCCTTCGCATCATTGGACCGGACGGCGGTCTCGTCGTCAGCGTTCCTACCGCGGCACCTGCAGCCTTGGGCCAGGACACGTGTCTGGACCGCGTCCGGGCAAGTGGGCTGCACAACGCCGCGTGGATCGCCATCGAATCCGCGCTCGAGCGCAGTTTCGAGGACAAAGCATCGTCGTACCTGGTCATAGCCGGCCTCGCCAACGGCGATACCATCGCCCTCTCGCTCCAAGACAGCGGCTGTCGCAACGGCGTTACCGCACTCGCGAAGCAGGCGTCCCTTGCTTCGCCGACGCTAATTCCTTTCCCAACATCCGTTCGGATCGGCCCGACCGGAACGAATGCGCTCTGGGCGCTCGTGGCCGAGACGCATCTCTTTCGCTCCCTCGATCGAGGCGACACGTGGGCGGAGCGACCCCTTCCCGCGCGGCCGCTCGTAAGTCCCGAAATCACGTTCATCGATGACCACGAGGGCTGGCTGGATTTGATCGGCCCGGCAGGCACTCAATGCACCTTTCAGGGCGTCCTCCTGTTTCATACGGTCGACGCTGGGGCCGCATGGGAACAGATCACGCCAAGCGGTCTCGACGCTCAATGCAAAGGCGGCCTCACGTTCGTCGACCGAGCCCGCGGCTACGTTTCGGGGCACGATCCAAACCACGCACCCGTGATCTACCGGACCGACGACGGTGGCAGAAGTTGGCTGGCATCGCGTCCGCTTCCCGATCCTCCGGGGTTTACGACGAGAGGTGCCGGGGTCACGCTCGGTGTGGGAGCGGTCCGCGACTTTGGCCCAACGCTTCTCGTCGAGGCGTTTGGACAGATCGGCGAGTTCGTACACGGCTATGTGTTCCGCTCAACAGATGGCGGAACGTCATGGCGTTTTGTGAGCGAGATCCCCAGAGAAGGCGCCTTCAGCTTTGTGACTGCTTCGCGGTGGCTTCAGATCGCGTTGCAGGATCGTTCCCAGGAGACGACGGATGCTGGAGCGGCCTGGCATCCGTTCGCCTCCGATTACTCCCAGGCAGCGGGCGTCGCGCCACTAGTGGTGTTCGCGAACGCAACCGTGGGATACGCGACCGTCCGGGGATCTACTCAACGGACTCTTGATGGCGGTGCGCATTGGACCGGTATCGGAACTCTCGCGCGATGAGTCGCGCGGTCGCCCTGACCCTCGTTCTATTGGGTGTGGCTGGGTTCGGTTCTCAGATGGGTGAGCCGCCTTCGTCGGCTTCGACGATTGTCTCCATTCCAGCGTCCGTCGGGTACGTGCCGGCCGTTCAGAATCGCGCGTGCAACTCGGTGGCGGTCGACCTGCCGTCGAGGATCCCGCTATTCCCGGGCTCAACGTTTTTCCGATTGTGGGAATGCCACCGACTCGTTGTCGGGAGGCTCTAGATAACACTGGTGGACGGTCGTCCAGTGCGCCCAGGCACACCGCGTGCTGGGTGGCGATCGCTCGGATGAGGACTCGGGTCGGCGGCGTGTTGGCGAGCGTCGCGCTCGTGGTGTGCGCCCTGACCCTCGGCGTTCCCGTGCGCGCGAGCCAACAATCGCTCACCGCTGCGCCGTGCACTTCGAGCGTCGGTCCCGGCATTCCTCCACCCGCGAGCGTTCCCTCGGGGACCCCGGGCTTCCACGCCGCCTGGTACGGACAGAGCGGATACATGACGCTCTGTCCGGGCGATACCTCGACCGCTACCGTCGCCATGTACAACTCCGGATCGCGAGGATGGGTGAGCGGCGTGCCGGGCCAGGTCGCCTACCTCGGCACGTGGAACCCGAGCCCGGGTCAAGACCAGCCGAGCGTCTTCGGCGGGGATGGCACGGGCTCGCCGAACACGGGCTGGCCGCGCTACAACCGAGTCGGGGTGCAGCCTGCCGCTTATGTGGGGCCGAACCAGATCGCCTGGTTCCAGTTCGCGGTGCGCGCGCCGACGACACCGGGCACATATCGCTTCTACATCCGCCCGCTGATCGAGGGCGCGCAGTGGATGGAGGACTACGGGATCTTCTGGCAGATCACCGTGCCGGACACGATCCCGCCCTCGATCTCGCGTGCCATAACCGTGAGCGCGTCATCCGTGCTCGTGAGCTTCAGCGAAGCCATGAAGTGTTCGACGGACGGGTCGACCGCGAGCATCGCAACCGGCACGAACTATGCGATCGCAACCTCCACCGGGAGCGCGGTTGCCGAAACGATCACCGCCACGCCAAATCCCTCATGCACGCAGGCATCCCTCGCGCTGAGCAATCCGCTGACCGTCGGTGCTCAGTACATGGTCACCGCGAGCAACGTGCAGGACGCGGCGAACAACACCATCAGCGCATCGGGCCAGTCGGCGACGTTCACCGTCGTCGTTGGCGAGATCTACGGCCTCATCACCCGGCGCGTGCCAGACCTCATCGTCCGCTCAGAGAACGACCCGCGGAGTCTGGGCACCGTACCGACCTTCGTCCTCGACTCCGAACACCGGCGGATCGCATTCTGGACGACCGTTGGCAGCGTCTCAGAGCTCCACGTGCGTGACGTGCTCGGCGGCAACGACCGGGTTGTCGGGCGGCTGCCGGAAGGGCTTCTAACGGGCGGGATCATGTGGGCGAGCGACGACGGCGGCTTCGTCGTCACCGCGAGCGCCCAAAGTGAGACGGCGGGACCGATGTCCGTTCTGTTTACGATCGACCTCGCCACCGGCGTTTTCCGCGAGCGCTACCGGAGACCTCTGAACGGACCGGTGCTGATTCCGCTCGGCTGGCAACGCTCCAGCGACCTCGCTGCCGCGTTCGAGACAGGGCCTGGTGGCTACAACTTCGGCTACACAGTGGTGCGCGGAAGCGCCGCCGCCCAGCGCTACGACACGCCCTTCGAGATCACCGGGATGGAGATGTCCCCGGATGGGAGCCACGTCCTCGGCACCTGGATCTTCGAGGATGCCGTGAAGGTCTGGCCGACGGACGACTTCGACTCGAAGACGACCCTCGCGTCTCCTCCGAACAAGATCGCGACGGCGCACTGGTGGCCACGCTCGTCCGAGATCGTTTACATGATCGGCGCGGTGAACGGGCAGTTCCACAACAAACGCGTCGAGCGCTGGGATCCCGCGACGGGGCGCCGCACGGTCCTGTTCGCGGTGGCGGACGGCGGGTCGCTCGGCGGTCAGCTCACGCGGCCGGACGGCACGGGGGTGATCGTTCCGCGGTCGGGCGTCACGGATACGTGGGAGCTGCACGAGCTCGCCACTGGGACGGTCACGATCATCGAGCCCGCGAGCGAAGGCTTCCTCGCCACCGTGACGCTTCGCTAGTCCAAAACCGGCTGGGCCACTCCCCTTCGAAAGATTGGTTAGGCTTTTCCCAAATGCTCTTTCACTTCGTCGAACGCAAATGGTGGTACTTCCTCTTCTCGGCGCTGCTGATCGTGCCGGGTGTGTTCTTCCTCGCGATCGGCGGCCTGCGGCCCGGCATCGAGTTCAAGGGCGGCACGCTCCTCGAGATCTCTTTCGCCACGCGACCTGAGGACACCGCGGTGCAGTCATTCTTCAGCGCGCACGGCCATGCCGAGGCGACAGTGCAAGGTGTGGCGGGTGGCGGCGTCGAGGTCCGTACCACGGAGATGCTCCCGTCGGAGCTGACGACGACTGAGCAGGACCTGAAGGCGACTTTCGGCCCCGATACGAAAATTACGAACTCGTCGGTCGTGAGCCCGTCGTTCTCGGTCGAGCTGATCCAGAACGCGATCAAGTCGATCGCTCTGGCGAGCCTCCTCATCGTGCTGCTCATCGCGTGGGCTTTCCGGAATTTCGGGTGGGCCGCGTTCCGCTACGGCATCGCGGCCATCGTCGCCCTTCTCCATGACGCGGCGGTCGTGCTCGGCATCTTCGCGATCCTCGGCTTCTTCCTCAAGGTCGAGGTCGACAGCCTCTTCGTGACCGCGGTACTCACGATCATCGGCTTCTCGGTCCACGACACGATCGTGGTCTTCGACCGCATCCGCGAGAACCTCCGTTTGAATCCAGGCGAGGCGCTCAACCCGGTGATCAATTACTCGATCATGCAGACGCTCGCGCGATCCGTGATCACCTCGTTGACCGTCGTGTTCACGCTGCTCGCGCTCTTCCTCTTCGGCGGGTTCTCGGTCCGCAACTTCGCGCTGGCACTCCTCATCGGCATCATCTCCGGGACCTACTCGTCGATCTTCAACGCGAGCCAGATCATCTCGCTCTGGCAGGAGATCGAAGACCGCGTCCGCCACCGCCGCCTCGCGGCCGCGACTTAGGTAGAGTCGCCGCGAATGCGGCGACGGGTCGCGCTCGCCCTCTTGGTCGTCGCGATCGCGATCCTCTGGCGTCCCCTCATTCGGCCAGTCGGATCGGGCGCGATCCTCGTCGCCGACATCTACTCGAGCGCGCTCTGGGATCGGAACGTCGCCGCGTACGTGACGCCGCTTCCGCAGGTGACCGGAACGCGGGAATCATTCGGGGGCATCGAGATGCGGGTGACGTGGTGGCGGCCGGGCTGGGGCGACCGTCATCCGGCTTTGATGATGGTGAACGGGGCCACGGCGCTCGGGAACGACGATCCCGAGACCATGCGGCTCGCCGAAGCGCTCGCGCGGGCGGGGTACCTCGTGATGCTGCCCGAGTTCCCGTTCATCCAGGAAGGCAATCTCGAACCCCGTGCGCCCGCGATCATTGACGCGGCCTTCGCGAGATTGCAGGCCGTGCCGGATGCGCGCGAGATGCCGGTCGGTGCGTTTGGATTCTCGGTAGGCGGGGGGATGCTGCTTGCCGCGGCAGGCCAGGACGAGGGGCTCAGACGAGCTGCGTACGTCGGCGCGCTCGGGGCGTACTACGACATCGACACGTACCTCGCGAGCGTGGTCACGAGGACGCAGCTCGTAGACGGCCTGCCGGCGCTGTGGGATCCGGACGAGGTGGTACGCCTTCGGTTGCCGCTCGCCGCTGCGGCCGTGGTCACCGATCCGCACGACCGCACGCTCCTGGAGGAAGAGCTCCGGGCTCACGATGGGCGAACCGAAAGCGATCCGCCGGTCCAGATCGGTACCGAAGCGGGATCTCTCTGGCGCGCGCTCGGGGCTGACGACTACGACGTGGCGCTCGCTCGTCTTCGTGGGCTGCCGCCGGCGATGAGGAAGGTATTCGATGACCTTTCGCCTCGCTCGAGCTGGGCCGACATTCGCGCACCGGTGTTCTGGCTGCATGACGTCGGCGATCGCTTCGAGCCGGTGAGCGAAGCCGAGACCGCGGCCGCGACCCCGCATGACGGACCGACACACTTCCAACGGACGGCGCTTCTCTCGCACGCCGCGGCCCTGGGCGCGGGCGCGAAGGAAAAGGGTCTCGACTTCTGGGCGACCGAACTGAGCGGGCTCTTAGTCTTCGCAGCGGGAGCGCTCGGAGCCGGCGGATGAGGCCAAAAGTGCGCTTACCGCGCGCGTAGACTCTCAATGGTGGGGCTCAGACGGCTGATCGCAGGGTCAGCGGGAACGTTGCTGGTCGGCATGTTCGCCGGCTTCGTCCTCGCCTCCGCCGTCGGCGTCTTCATCCAGGACAGCGGCCTCTTCGGAGCAAGCGGCGAATCGCCCATCGCGCGGGCATACATGCTCGGGCTTCTCCAGCGCGACCCCAATTCGATCGTCGGCATTCGCCCGAATCAAAGCATCGCGCAGCGCGCCGCGGAGCTCCAGGGCGCGGACACCAGCCGGACGACAGCGTCGATCCAACCGCTCTCGCTGACCTACATCGGCGGCGCGGGCGTCGGCAGCTACTCGGTGCACATCTACGCCGTCGGTCTCCGCACCGCACAGGGCGTCGACCAGTTCTTCCCGCTCGCGCTCACGGTCTCGGGTGGCAAGGTCGTTCGCAGTGAATGAAGCGCGGGCGATGGCGACGCTTGCGCTCTTCGCCGTCGGGATCCTCGGGGGCGTGGTCGTGCATGCGGTCCTCGACAGGGGGCCCGCCGAGAATCCCTACCCGGCCCTTCCGAAGGTTGACGAGCCGCGCGCCGCGCACGACGTCGTCGCGGCGGTCGGCTCCGACGACGCGCAGGCGCTCTCGCGGATGTTGGACTCGACGATGCTCACCGATCTCGATACCGCCCTTCAGCCCATCGTCGACGTGCGCACCACGAAGTTCGTCGGGGCCGTCGAGAGCGAGGGTCGGCTCCTTTCCGCGTACGTCGTGACCGGCAAGACCACGGAAGGGATTGATTTCGTCGTGGGATTCGTACTACGAGTGTCGAATGATCAGGTGGTAGGTGTGAATTGACCGCTCGAGGAATTCTGACGACGACTGCGTTCGTGCTCGAGCACAACAAACGGCGCCTGCTGATCCTTCTGGGGATCGCCGCGCTGGTCCTCTTCTTCTACGGCATCCGCAGCGTGTTCGAAGGTCTCGCGGCGCTCGTCGGCCAGATGCCCGGGCTCCTCATCACGCTGGTCTTCTATGCGTTCGCGTTCATCGCTCAGTTCGGTGCGCTGATGTGGTTCCTCTCGCGTCCGCGCACCTACACCGTGACTCCGGATGACCCGCAGATCGGCCTAAGCTTCAACGACTACCGCGGCCAACCTGATCTCGTCGATCACGCCAAGACGCTCGTCCGGATCCTTGGCGGAGTAGAGCGATTCAAGCAGGCAGGCGGGGAGATGCCAAAAGGCATGCTTCTCTCCGGTCAGCCCGGAACGGGAAAGACGTTCCTCGCGGGCGTGATCGCGGCTGAAGCTCGCCTACCCTTTATTTACATCGACGCATCCAGCCTGCGCAGCATGTGGATGGGTGTCGATGCACTCGTCATCATTTCGCTCTTCCGGAAGGCGCGCGGTCTCGCCCGCAAATTCGCCAAGGCGGGCACGCCCGGGTGCTGCATCCTTTTCATGGACGAGATCGATTCAATCGGAATGTCTCGAGGCGGCGTGCAGGGTGGACAGCAACAGGGCGGCATGGGGCCGATGGGAATGTTCGGGGGCATGGGCATGAGTCTCAACACCCTCCTGAACCAGATGGACTCGCTGAATGCGCACGTCGAGGACCGCTTCAAGGTGCGGATGGCGCGCTGGCTCGGCCTCGTCCGAGGTCCGGTTCCGCCGAAGCCCCTCGTCTTCGTAATCGGCGCGACCAACCGACCCGACACGCTCGACATCGCGCTGACCCGTCCCGGGCGTCTCGACCGTTCGCTGATCGTCTACCCGCCGGACGGCGAGGGACGGAAGGACATCCTCCAGCACTACCTCGCTCAGAAGGCGCACGACGAAACGACCGACGTCGACATGATGGCCCAGGACTCGATCGGATGGACCCCGATCCACATCAAGACGATCATCAACGAGGCGCTGATCGTGGCGCATGAGGACGGACGCGACAAGTTGAGTTACAAGGACTGGCTCTCTGCCGCGGATATGCGCTTCATCGGTCTGAAGCAGCCCATTCACAAGATGAGCGCGGAAGACAAACGCGCGGTCGCATACCACGAGGCCGGTCACGCGGTGGCGAACTACTACCTACGCCCTGAGGACCGCATGAAGAAGGCTTCGATCATCCGGCGCGGGGAAACGCTTGGCGTGGTGTCGAGCTCGGAACGTGAGGAACGGCATCAGGTCCACGCGCGCCAATACGAGACAGACATCATGGTGTCGCTCGGGTCGCGCGCGGTGGAAGAACTCATCCTGGGTACAAAGCTCCAGGGGGCGAGCTCGGATCTACAGCAGGCGACGAGGGCGGCTCTAACGTACGTGGCAAGGCTCGGCATGGGCTCGACCCTCATGGTCGCACCGGCGAACGCGGTGGGGGGTTACCCCGAGACCGTGCTCATCATGGTCGACAACATGCTCCAGCAGCTTTTCGAGGAGACGAAACGGCTGATGAAAGAGAAGGAGTACGCGGTCCATGCGGTCGCGGGCGCTCTCATGCAGCGCGAGGAGCTGATCGGAGCGGAGCTCGACGAGATCTTCAAATACGCTGAGGAGGCCAACCCTGAGAAGGCCTCGCCGTTCGTCCGCAAGCCACTCGTGCTTCCGACAATCGAGCAGCTCATGAAGAACGGGGCCAACGGCCACGCCCCCGGCATGACTATCCCGCTCGTCTCAGCGGAGCCTGGCGTTCCCGGACAACCGCCAGGGCCCGGTCCGTTGCCGCCGATACCTGTGCCCCCGCACCCGGAGACGTTGACCTAGGGCCAGGCCTGCGCGAGCTGCGCGAGGGTGACGAAGCGGACCGGGCCTTTGTCCTGGTCGTAGCGAAGGGGCGTGAGCGCCTCGAAGAGCGCGGTGATGGCGGCGCGCTCGGTCGCGTCGATCGTTCCGGGGTGACTCACGATCGTGATCGCGCGGCGCGTGGTCGCGATCTCGCCCGCCGGCGCGAGGTATGAGAGATCCGCGCGGATGATCGGCTGGATCGTCCGCACGTCGAACGCGTAGGTGTTCCCGCCGATCGTCGGGGCCTCGAGGAGCCGGAGGTCGCCGGACTTGTTCGCGTCGGTCGCTGACGGCCGGTACGGCTGCGCGTCCGCGGCGAGCGTCCAGGGGTAGGGGAGCCGGCCGAACACGCCCGCCGGGACGGCGCTCGCGTCCGCGACGAACCCGAGCGCCGCAAGCGTCCGGAGCGTCGCGTCGTTCGCGAACTGGCCTCCGGCGCGGAACGTCGTCGGTCGCGCCAGACCACGTTCGGCCATGAGCCGCAGCGAATACTCAAGGAGCGCGCGCTGGTCCGCCTCGGGATAGGCTGTGATCGGAACGTCGTACCCGTCGCTGCGGCCGGCCCAGTTCGGTGCGGTCCGCGGCACGAGCCCCGCTGCGCGCACGAAATCGGTCCACATGTGCACGTGCAGCGAAAGTTCGTCGCCGTTCGCCACCCGCGCTTTCGTCCAAGAGAGCATCGCGTCGGCACGGGCCGCTGAGACCTGCGTGGTCGTCCACACCCGCGGGTTCCACATGATCGTCATCGGGATCTCCTGCTCGTCCGCGATCGCGGCGGTGTTCGCGAGCGCTTGGTCGCTGGATGCATCGCCCTCGAAGTCGAGGGTCCACACGACGTACTCGGGCTCGCTGATCACGATCTCCTTCGTCGCGACGACGGTCTCGCCGCTCGCGAGCCGCTCGACCACCTCGATCGCGTAGCCACCTGGCGCGATCCCATGCAGATCGAGCGTGGTGCCCCAGAGGTTGCCGTTGCCGGAAGGAGCGAGTGGGCTCTCGACACCGGTCTGACGGATGCGCACGCTCGGCGCGGCCGCAGCCGGGTCGGAATCGAACGTCAGGCGCATCGTTGCCGCGGACGGCGCACGTGGGTCGGGAACGAGGTACCAGCGCCGCATGGTCGGGTCGATCACTACCCCGATAGCGCTTGCCGGTCGCGAAGCTGCAGCGGTCGCGGTCGGCGCGGGCGCGGTCGGCGTCGGATTGGTCGCGGCAGGCGTGCACGAGGCCACGGCGAGCGCGATGGTGAACACCCGTGCGAGATACTTGAAGGGCAAATGGCCCTCGCGGCGCAGCGGCGTTGGATCATGCCCAAAAAGGCCGGGGATGTACCGGATGGTATGCCCGCGCTTGTAGCGCAGGTGCTCGCCTGCCGGGGCCTAGCCGTGGGCGAGATGGCGGCCTTCCTGGCGGCGCGACCGACCGAAGAGGGCCCGCCGATGCTCGATCTGGATCGCGCGGTCGAGCGGCTCCGTCGTGCGCTCGCGGCTCGCGAGCGCATCGTCGTCTACGGGGACTACGACGTCGACGGGATCGCGGGATCAGCCATCCTCGTGCGCGCCTTCCGGCAGCTTGGCTTCGTCGTCGGTGCGTACATCCCTAATCGCTATGAAGAGGGCTACGGACTCAATGCCACCGCGCTGCGCCAGCTCGCGGCGGACGGTGCGAAGGTCATCGTGAGCGTCGACTGCGGCATCACCGCGGTGAAGGAGGCCGCGCTCGCGCGCGAGCTCGGCGTTGATCTCATCGTGACCGACCACCACCACCCGCCGGCCGTGCTTCCGGACGCGTACGCGCTCGTCAATCCGCGCCGCCCCGGGGACCCGTCGATCGACAAGGAGCTTGCGGGTGCCGGTGTTGCGCTGGTGCTCGCGAAGCGCCTGCTAGGAGATCTCGCGTACAGCCTGCGCCAGGACGAGCTAGTGCAGCTCTGCGCACTCGCAACGGTCGCCGATGTCGTGCCGCTTCGCGGGGGGAACCGCGTGCTCACGCGGCTCGGGCTGGAAGCGCTGAACCGCGCGCCAATTCTCGGCGTGCGGGCCCTCGTCGAACGAGCCGGTTTGAAGCTCGGGCATGTCGGGGCGGGTGAGATCGGGTTCGTACTCGGTCCGCGCCTCAACGCCGCCGGCCGGATCGACGATGCCGAAGACGCGCTGCGGCTCCTCCTCACCGAGGACGCCGAGGAGGCGACGAAGCTCGCCGAGAGCCTCGAGCTGCGGAACAGCGAACGGCAGGAGCTCACGCGGCAGGTGGTCGCCGGCGCGCGCGAGCGCGCGCAGGAGCGTCCCGACGCGTGGATCACGATCGTCGCGGACGCCGAGTGGCCCGCCGGCATCGTCGGGCTAGGCGCGTCACGTCTGGTCGAGGATTACGGACGGCCCGCGATCGTCATCGCGATCGACGGAAACGAGGGCAAGGGCTCGTGCCGCTCGATCGTCGGCGTCCATATCGCCGAGGCGCTCGACGACTGCGACGACATCCTGGTTAAGCACGGCGGCCATGCGATGGCCGCGGGATTTTCCGTCTCGGTCGACCGCATCCCCGATCTCATCGAGCGACTGGACGCAGTGGTGCGCGAGCGCCTCCGCGGCGAGCGACCGGTGCCGACGATCCGCGTCGATGCGGAGATCGCTCCGGAGATCCTGACGAGCAAGCTCGCGCTCGAGCTCGCGACACTCGAGCCGTGCGGCGCCGGGAATCCGAGGCCATATCTCCTCATTCGCGACGTGCGGGTGTACGACATCCGCCAGGTCGGAGCCGACGCCGACCATCTGCGCTGCAAAGTCACCGTCGGCCGGTTCACCTTCGACGCGATGGCCTTCCGGCGCGGGGATCACGCCGAAGGGATGACCGAAGCGGGCCGCGTCGATGCCGTCGTGAGCATCGGGACGGGCCTGCGCGGATTCGTCGAGCTCGAGCTGCGTGATTTCGGACCCGTGGGAACGGCAGCCGAGATGGAGCGTCTCGCCGGCGGCGGCGCGCCGGTGCTGGTCGGATAATGGCAGAGCGCGCTTCGGCGATCACGTCGCGGATCGTCAGCATCACCGACCGGCTGCGCCCGCAGCGCCACGGCAACGTCGACGCCGACACCCTCGCGAAGGAAATACTCCGCCACTACCCCGAGGGCGACGCGGAGCTCGTCCGCCGCGCGTACGGATACGCGGCCGAGGCCCACGAAGGCCAGAAGCGCGTGTCCGGCGAGCCGTACATCACGCACCCGGCCGCGGTCGCGATGCTCGTCGCGGAGCTCGGCATGGATCCGGCGACGGTCGCGGCGGCGCTCCTGCATGACGTGCCCGAGGACACCGCGAAGACCGTCGAGGACGTGCGGCGCGAGTTCGGCGAGGAGATCGGCCGTCTCGTCGACGGCGTCACGAAGCTGTCGCGCCTTTCCGGCCAATCGCGCGACGAGCATCAGGCCGAGAACATCCGAAAGATGCTCCTTGCGATGGCCGACGATCTGCGCGTCGTGATCATCAAGCTCTGCGACCGCCTCCACAACATGCGAACGCTCGCGCCGCTCCCACCGGAAAAGCAGAAACGGATCGCGAGACAGACCATGGACATCTACGCGCCGCTGGCGCACCGCCTCGGGATCTGGCAGATCAAATGGGAGCTCGAGGATCTCGCGTTCAAGTACCTCGAGCCCGATCACTACAAAGAGGTCGCCGAGCAGCTCGCGGCGCGCCGGCAGGTCCGCGAGCGCTACATCAACGAGACGATGAAGACGCTCCGCGACGAGCTCGAGAAGGCCGGCGTCCGCGCGGACCTCTCCGGCCGCGCGAAGCACCTCTGGTCCATCGCGCAGAAGATGCGCCGGAAGGGCGTGGGCTTCGAGGAGGTCTACGACGTCCTCGCGATCCGCGTCATCGTCGACGACGTCCCATCCTGCTACGCGGCACTCGGCGTGGTGCACACGCTCTGGCCGCCGATCCCGGGGCAGTTCGACGACTACATCGCGGTGCCCAAGGCGAACATGTACCAGTCGCTGCATACGGCGGTCATCGGGACTGGCGGCCAGCCGGTCGAGATCCAGGTGCGCACGAGAGACATGCACGACCTCGCCGAGTACGGCATCGCGGCGCACTGGCGCTACAAGGAAGGCGGCAAGGGCGACCGCGACTACGAGTCCAAGCTCGCGTGGGTCCGTCAGCTCCTCGAATGGCAGCACGACGTGGCTGACGCGCAAGAGTTCGTCGAGTCGCTCAAGGTCGACGTTTTCCAGGACCAAGTTTTCGTGTTCACGCCGAAGGGCGAGGTCAAGGGGCTCCCCGCCGGTTCGACGCCGATCGACTTCGCGTACCGGATCCACACCGACGTCGGGCACCGCACGATCGGCGCGAAGGTGAACGGCCGCATCGTGCCGCTCGACCACCGGCTCGCGTCCGGCGACATCGTCGAGATCGTCACGAGCAAAGCCGCGCGCGGACCGTCCCGCGACTGGCTCGGTATGGTCCGGACCCCGGGCGCGCGCGAGAAGATCCGCGCCTGGTTCAAGCGCGCGCAGCGGGACGAGAACATCACGCACGGGAAGGAGCTCCTCGATAAAGAGCTCCGGCGCATCTCGCAGCGCGAGCTCGGTGATATTTCGGATGAGGACCTCCGCCGCGTCACCGAAACGCTGAACCTGCACGACGTCGACACGCTCTTCGCCTCGCTCGGGTACGGAGCGCTGACCGCGGCGCAGGTGGTCACGCGCCTCGGCATCACCGACGACACGCAGCTCGCGATCCCCGAGGTCGCGCCGCCGATGCCACCGGACACCTCGCGCGGCGGCGTGAACGTGAAGGGCGTCGGCGATCTTCTGATCCGCTTCGGCGTGTGCTGCAATCCCGTGCCCGGTGACAAGATCGTCGGCTACATCACCCGCGGCCGCGGCGTGACCGTGCATCGCGCCGATTGCTCCAATGTGAAGGGCACTGCCGACAAGGAACGCTTCGTCGATGTCGAGTGGGAGCGCTCAACGACGCGCACGTATCCCGTCGCGATCCGCATCGAGGGGTGGGACCGCGACGGCTTTCTCCGCGACGTTGCGGCCGTGATCAGCGAGAACCAGGTCCAGCTGCTCGCGTTATCGGCACAGGCGAATCCCGATAAGACCGCGACCGTGAACGCGACGCTGCAGGTGACAAGCGTCGAGCAGCTCTCGCGCGTTCTCGCGAAGCTCGAAGGAGTGCGCGACGTCTTCAGCGTCCATCGCGACGGCCGCTAGGCGGTAGTGCGCCGGGCGGTCTCCCTCGTCGCGATCGCCGCGCTCGCGATCGCCGGCGCGCTTGCCCTCGTCTCCGCCAGCTTCGTCACGATCCATCTGCTCGATCCGCGGTATCCGAGCGACGCGCGCATTTCGAGCTGGGTCTACGAGGGCCTCGGCTGGGTTGAGGCCGCGGTCCTCTTCGGACTCGCCGCCATACGGGTGCGAACGCGGCCCGCGGACGCGTGGATCGCCTCCAGCCTGGGTGCGATCGTGATCGCGATCACGTCGATCAACGCGAACCAGGTCCCGGACGGCGTCCGCGTCGCGGTCGCCATCGCTGGCGCTCTCGCCCCGTGGCCCGCGATCGCCTACCCGCCCTCGCTCGCGAGGAGCGCCTTCGTCGCTGCGAACCTCGCGTTCATCGCGATCGCACCGCTGGTCGCGGCGGCGATCGAATTGCCGTTCTGGCTTCGCACGTTCCAGCCCATTGACCCGCTCCGGCTTCCGGAGTGGCTCGCAAATCGGCCGCTCGAGTGGCCGTGGCTGCTGGTCGTCGCGCCCGTCGCTTTCGGCGCGTTCCAGCCGCCACAGGAGTGCTGCACAGCCGCACCGCTCTACACCCCGCTTTTGATCGTCGTGCCGGCGGCGATCATCGGCATGGTGATCAGCGTCCGTCGCGACGGCCGTTAGGCCGCATCGGTATCCGCTTCGCGCGCGATTCAGCTAGCGCTTTGCGCCGACAGGCTCCTCAGCACGTTCCGGCGTCGGCACGAAGCCCAGCTGCTGGAGCATGCCGAGCTGGTCCTGGACGGACCAGTGCTCGACCACCTTTCCATTGGCCAATCGGGAGATGTGAATCGCCTCCCACCTGGCGCGCTTGCCGCTCGCTGGCATCCCGGCGAAATCGCCCTTCATCGTGCCCGTGGCGCTGATGTGCTGGACAACGAGGTCGCCTTCGGCGATCTGACGCTCAATGTTGACCTTGAAGTCGGGGAAGGCGCTTCGCAGGGCTTTTACCAGGGCTTTCACTCCTTCCCTTCCAGAGGGCACGCCGGGCGGGAGCTGGGAATGGTCGACGAAGTCCGCCGAGATCACTTGATCGATCACTTCGACGCGCCCTTGGTTGAATGCCTCCAGCGCGATGCGCGCGTCAATAGCCTTGTTCTGCTCGGACATCTTGTTTCCTCCCCTTAGTCCGCTCGCGAGCGAGTACTTACTTAGCGCTTCGTGCCAACGGGCTCCTCGGCGGCTTCAGGCGCGACGCCAAGCTGGCGCAGGACCGTCGCAACGTCGTAGTAGCGGCGTTCCTCCACGATCTCGCCGCGTTCGTTGAGCCGACCAAACACGCCGCCCTTCAGGTCAACGCGCTTGTTTGTGGGAGGGAGATCCTCTCCCCTGGGTGTCTCGAGGGGCCCAGTGTGCGTCCCGATGAATCGGACCTCATCCGCGCCATTCCGATCATCCTTCTCGATGGTGCTGACGATCTCGAAGCGTATGTCGGGAAATCCTCTGAGGAACGTGGCAGCGTCCTTGCGGATGGCAGCGCGACCACGTAGCGGCTCCGGATACATCGGGTCGTATGCGACGGCGTCCTCGGCGTAGAGCTTCGCGTAGGCGTCGAGATCGTGCTTGTTGAAAGTCTCGGCTGCCTTTTTCGAGATGTCCTCGTACTTGCCCATGTCGTACGCCTCCCCTGGGTGCTTCCCGCGCGTAACCCTACGCGCGCCCCAAGCGCACACACAGCCATCGCCCCGACCGTACACTCGAATTACTTGACTTCCCCCACGATCACCACGACCGAGACCGCATGGAAGCGTCGCTATCGCGCTGCGCGGACGAGCTTTCCGACCTGGGCGCGGGAAAACCCCGACAACCTGCTCTATCTATCGAATGCCAGCGGGCGCTTCGAGGTTTACGCCTGGAGCCGGCTCATCGGAACGCATCGACAGGTCACCGATCGCCCCGAGGGGACCGGCTACCGTGTCGCGAGCCGTCTCGATCTTTTAGGCCAGAACATCTGGTGGTTCGACGACGCAAAAGGGAACGAGCTCGGGCGCTACGTCCGCGAGCCGTTCGGCGGCGGGGAACGCGTGACCATGGCCCCGGAGCTCGAGCCTGCCTACAGCGCCGGTCTCGCGCTTGGGAGTGGCTTCGGAGTCCTCGGCCGGTCGACGGGTGACGAGGGAACGACGATCTACTTCGTGCGCGATGGCGAAGCCCCGCGGCGCCTGTACCAGCACCGGCAGAGCGCTTACGTGGTCGATCTCTCGCGTGATCAGACGCTCGTCGCGATCACGCACTCGGAGCACGGCGACAGCCGTAATCCCGCGATCCGCGTCCTCGACATGGACGGCCGCGCCATCGCCGAGCTCTGGGACGGGCCAGGATTAGGCCTGGAGCCAGTCGCGTGGTCGCTTGTCGCAGGCGATCAGCGGCTTCTCGCGCTCCACGACCGCCGCGGCCGGAGCCAGCCGCTCATCCTCAATGCGACCTCGCCGGCGGTCGACGATATCGAGCTCGACCTGCCGGGCGAGACGTTCGCCGACTGGTATCCGGATGGAAAGGCGCTCCTCATCGGACACGAATACCGCGGCCGGACCGAGCTCTATCGCTACGACCTCGGGACACGAGCTCTCGAGCGGCTTCCCGCGGAGCCCGGCACGATCGTCGCCGCGCGCGTGCACCCCGATGGCGATGTCTGGTACCAGCTGACCAGCGCGCGCACACCGGCCGCGACGCATGCCCTCAGTGGCGGGATCGTTCTGCGGCCGCCGGGCGAGCCCGCGCCCGCCGGCGTCGCCTTCCGCGATCTCGACGTCGACGGCGTGCACGTCTTTATCGCGGAACCGGCCGGCCAAGCTCCGCATCCCACGATCTTCATCGTCCATGGCGGGCCGACGGCACACGACCAGGATGCCTTCTATCCGGGAGTGCAGGCGTGGGTCGATCACGGCTTCGCGGTCGTCCTCGTGAACTACCGTGGGTCCACCGGTTACGGAAAAGAGTGGCGCGACGCGAACGTCGGGCGCGTGGGGCTGACGGAGCTCGAGGACATCGCGAAGGTGCATGACCGCGTGATCGCCGACGGCGTCGCCGATCCGAAGCGGATCATCCTCTCCGGCGGGTCGTGGGGCGGGTATCTCACGCTGATGGGTCTGGGCACGCAACCGGAGCGGTGGTCGCTGGGCATCCCGATCGTGCCGGTGGGTGAGTACCTCGCGGCCTACGAGGACGAGATGGAGCCTCTCAAGAAATACGACGATGCGCTCTTCGGTGGCTCGCCCGCCGAGGTTCCCGAAAAATACCGGGAAAGCAATCCGATCACCTACGTCGAACACATTCGCGTGCCGATGCTCCTGATCGTCGGTCAGAACGACCCGCGGTGTCCGTCGCGCAGCGTCGACATCTATCGCGAGCGCCTTCTCGAGCTCGGGAAGAAGTTCGAAGAGTATCGCTACGACGCGGGTCATGGCTCGCTCGTCGTCGACGAGCAGATCAGGCAGGTCGAGATGCAGATCGCCTTCGCCGCGCGAAACCTCGGGACGCAAGAACCGATCGACTGAGCAAAATCGAGCCAGTTTGCAACGAGAACCTAGACGTTCCAAGCGAGGGGACCTAGCCTCGCGCGCGTGATCCGCCTGCGCGGATGGCTACGCCGTGGGCTAAGTCTCGCCCTTCTCGTCGCGCTTTATTTCATCGCCGGGAGACTCGGTCTCTTGCTGGCGTTCGTAAACGCCAGCGCCACTGCGGTTTGGCCACCCACCGGCCTGGCCATCGCCGCCCTTCTCCTATTTGGAACGACGTTGTGGCCAGGAATTCTCCTCGGTGCCTTCGCGGTAAATCTCACCACTTCCGGCGACGTGCTTTCTTCGGTCGGAATTGCGGTCGGCAACACGTTGGAGGCGGTCGTCGCGACGTATCTCATCCGACGCTGGGCCAGCGGCCGCGCTGTGTTCGACCGGCCTCAAGATGTTCTGCGTTTCGCGCTGTTCGCCGCGGCGCTGGCGCCGACGGTCAGCGCCACGGTGGGGGTCGCGAGTCTGGAGCTCACGGGACTCGCGGGCTGGTCCGACGTCGGTCCCATCTGGTTAACGTGGTGGCTGGGCGACGCCGCGGGTGCCTTGCTGGTCGCACCGGCCGTCGTGCTCTGGGCCACGAACCGCTTCGTGTTTGCGCCCGAGCGGCTCGCCGAAGCCGCGGTCCTCGCAATCGCGGCCCTCACGACCGGCGTCGTGATATTTGGAGGCGTCGGGCCACTCTCGGTTTACCGCGTTCCGGTCGCGTTCTTGACGTTTCCGGTGCTCGTCTGGGCCGCGTTCCGATTTGGACCCCGGGCAGCGGCGACGGTCATGCTGGCGCTGAGCGGCATCGCGATTTGGGGAACCCTCAATGGGTTCGGGCCCTATGCGCTCGGGTCCCCTAATGAATCGCTGCTCTTGCTGCAAGCATTCATGGCCGTCGCCGCGGTGACCTCGCTCGTCCTCGGCGCAGCGGTCCTAGATCGAACGCGGACCGAGAAACGACTGCTGGCCGTCGAGCAGCATTCGCGCCTCGCCGCCGAGGAAGGGGAACGACTTCGCGAAGAGTTTCTGTCGGTGGCGACGCACGAGCTTCGGACCCCGGTCGCGGCGGTATCCGGCTACGCCCAGCTTGCGCAGCGGGCTCTCGCCGCCAATCGGAGCGATCGGCTGGGAGACGCCGTCGATTCGATCGTCCGCCAGTCCCGTCGACTGGCGGCGCTCATCACCCAGCTGCTCGACGCTTCGTACGTTCAGCGCGGGCAGTTCGAGATCGAGCCACGCCCGACCGACATTTCGGCCGTCGCGGGGTGGGCCCTTGAGGCTGCTCGGCTGGCGGACGATGGGCGACATCAGTGGGATCTGCGGATAGAACCCGGAATGAGCGCGCATGTCGATCCGATGCGTTGGGAACAGCTTCTCATGAATCTTCTCGACAATGCGATGAAGTACAGCCCTGAGAGGCGGACCATAGCGGTGTCCCTCGAGCGCCTTCCTACCGGTCCGTTCTCGCTCCGAGTCGCCGATCAGGGAATCGGCATCGGCCCGGACCGCATCGGACACGTCTTCGATCGCTTCTATCGCGCGCACGATCATCAGCGGCTCAGCGGCCTCGGCCTCGGCCTCTACATCGCACGCGAGATCGCCGAGCGCCACGGTGGCGGGATTCAAGTCTCTTCGGTGGTGGGCGAGGGGACCGAGTTCGCCGTGACCCTTCCGGCGACGCCCCCGGTGAGCATGGAGCCGCCGGGGCACGCGGATGACCCCGACTGGACCCGCGGCTCGCGGACCCGGGGCCGGGTGCTCGTGATCGACGATGAACCCGACGTCCGCATGCTCGTGGAGACGGTCCTTCGGGACGCCGGACAGATCGCGATGAGTGCGGAGAACGGGGAAGAGGCGCTGGCCCTCGTCACACGCGAGCCACCCGACCTCATTCTGCTCGACAAGCTCATGCCGGTGATGGATGGGACCGCATTTGCCAAGGCGTACCGCGCGGCGGTCGCGCACCCTGCGCCGATTGTCGCCTTTTGTGCCTCGCGTGATGCGGAGGCATGGGCGAGCGCGATCGGCGCCGTCGCGTATGTCGGTAAGCCCTTTGACATCACGGAACTCGACCGAACGGTGCGGAGGCAGCTAAGCGCCGTGCCACGCTGACCCGCGAACCGTTCCGTTGCGAATGACACATTGCATCGCTCCTAACGAATTTCCCCGTCGGTGATGTTGTTCAATACGCAGACCCCATTGACAGGAGAACGACCCGATGACGCAGGCCGTTTCTAGCGCCGCACCCGTTTCGGTCGACCCGCGCACGAGGACCCAGATCGTGGTCGCCGTGCTTCTTGGTTTGTTCCTGGCGGCCCTCGACCAGACCGTCGTCGGGACCGCCCTACCGCGGATCGTCACCGACCTTCGTGGCAACGACATCTATACCTGGGCATTCACTTCGTATCTGCTGACTGCCACGATCAGCGGGCCGATCTACGGGAAGCTCTCGGACCTCTTCGGCCGGCGTCCCATCCTCCTTTTCGCCGTGTCGGTATTCCTCATCGGATCGCTGCTCTCCGGTCTCTCGCAGGAGATGTGGCAGTTCGTTGCCTTCCGCGCGGTCCAGGGCCTCGGCGCGGGAGCGCTCTTCCCGGTCGCTCTCGCGGTCATCGGTGACATGTTCGATGCCAGCGAGCGCGGCAAGTACCAGGGCCTCGTCGGCGCGATCTTTGGACTCAGCTCCGTCATCGGTCCCGCGATCGGTGGCGTCATCACCGACACTGTCGGCTGGCACTGGGTGTTCTTCGTCAACCTCCCGCTCGGCGCGGTCGTGTTCACGGTCGTTTGGCGCGTGATGCCGTCGTTCCGGCCGGCAGGCGCCAGGCCGCGGATCGACTACCTCGGTGCGTCCGTGCTCGCAGGTGCCCTCGTGCCGATCCTCGTCGGCCTGACCAACAAGCAGACCGGCAATTGGGGCGATCCGGCGGTGGGCGGCCTCATCGTCCTTGGGCTCGCGGTTGCAGCGATCTTCGTCTGGGTCGAGTCGCGTGCATCGGAGCCGATCGTCCCGCTCGGTCTCTTCCGGACCCGGTCCTTCACGATCTCCGTGATCGCGATGTTCTTCGCCTCGATGGCGTTCTTCGCCCCGGTCGTGTTCCTTCCGCGCTGGTTCCAGGTCGTTGGCGGGGCGAGCGCAACGCAGTCTGGTTACCAGATCCTGGCGCTGCTCGGCGGACTCATCATCAGCGCGATGGCGTCCGGCCAGATCGTCGCGCGCACCGGCCGGTACAAGCTGCTCGCGCTCAGCGCTGCCGTCACGCTCGCGATCGGTTTGTTCCTTCTTTCGAACCTTCGAGCGGACACCCCGCTCCCTGTTCTCTGGGCATGGATGTTCATCACCGGTCTCGGGGTCGGGCCGATGTTCTCTATCTTCACGCTCGTCGTGCAGGGCGCGGTCGCCCCGCGGCAGATCGGCACGGCCACGAGCAGCCTCACCCTGTTCCAGCAGCTTGGTGGCAGCGTTGGCCTGGCGATCGCCGGCACGCTCTTCAGCTCGCGTCTGGTAGAGGAGCTGCCGCGTGAGCTGTCCTCAGCTGTGCCGCCGCAGGTGGCAGCCGGCTTCGGCGGTTCGGCGACGGGTGCGATCGGTCAGCTCACGGGCGTTGGTGATCTCGGTCAGAAGATCCTGGCTGCGGCGCCGGCCGGCGCGCGCGATCAGCTCGCGCCATTCATCCCCGACATCGTCGCCGCCATCCACCGCGCGTTCTCGATCGCGACGGCGAGCACGTTCACGTTCGGCATCGTGGCGGCCGCGGTCGTGCTTGTCGTCGTATCGCTCCTGAGGGAGTCGGCGGCGCAGGCGGCAGTGGTGGACGAGACCCTAGCGGCCTAACTTCGTCGCCTCGCCCGGGGCGAGGACACGCACCTCTGTGGTCGGCGCGATGCGCGCGGCTTCCCGGGCGAAGTCGTGTGGCGGGTCGCCGAGCGGATGCGGCCAGAACCGCGCGAACGCGAACGGGTAGAACGTGCCCCAATGGATGGGGATCGCGACGCGCGGCTTGATCCGAAGCAGCGCTTCGGCCGCGCGCCGCGGATCGAGGTGGCCGCTCCCCAGGCGCGGTCCCCATCCCCACACCGGCAGAAGTGCGACGTCGATGGTGCCGGCGAGCTCGGCCATCTCCGCGAAGAGGTCGGTGTCACCCGCAAAGTAGAGCCGCGAGCTGCCGGCGATCCGGTAGCCGAGTGCCTCCGCGGCCGGGCCGAACGGGCGTCGCCCGCCGTCGTGCTCCGCGTGCAGCGCCTCCAGCTCGACGCCGCCGACGTTGAATCGTTCCCCGGCTGCGACCTCCATGACGTCGTGGCCAGTGCGGCGGCACATCGCGCCGAGACCTCGCGGCACGATGATCCGCGGCCGACCGCCGAGGCGGCGAAGGGACGGCATGTGGAGATGATCGTGGTGCGCGTGGGAGATGAGGACCGCGTCGATCTCGATGTCCTCGACGAGATGGGCGACTGCCTCGGCGTGGCGATGAAGAAGGCCCAGGCGATGCGTGAGCAGCGGGTCGGTGAGAATGCGCACGCCATCCATCTCGACCAGGACGGTCGAGTGCCCGAGGTACCGAAGATGCCCACTCACCGGCCGAGCGTAATGCGCGCATGATCGGCTTCTACGCGACCCAGCTCCATCTCCTTGCGAGATGGACTGGTGGACCGTGGGGCGTCGTGCGTCGTGGCATCGCCACGCTCGTCATCAGCATGCTCGCGCTCGTTGTCACGGCGTGGCTCCTGCCCAGCGTCGGCCTTCGCGACGTCCCCTCCGCCGTCGCCGCGGCGCTCGTTCTCGCCGCCATGCGCACGTTCCTGCGTCCCGTGCTCATCGCCTACGTTTCGCAGATCTCGGTCGCCGTCGCGACGATCGCGACGGTCCTCGTGCAGGCCCTCGCGTTCTGGCTCATCGCGGGCGCGGGGTGGATGGTGCTCGACCGGCCGGTCGATGCGGTCGTCGGCTCGGTGCTCTTTTCGATCGGGAACGCGCTCCTGACGGCCGTGCTCTCGACCGGTGATGACCATTCATTCTTCGGCACGCTCGTCCGCCAGCTCGCGGCACGGCACCGGAAGGACGACGTGACCAAAGAGCCGGGCGTGGTGCTCATCCAGATCGACGGGCTCGCTCACTCGATCCTCGAGAAGGAGCTCAACGCCGGACGCGTGCCGAACCTCGCCCGATGGCTGCGCTCGGGCGGCATGACGCTCGATCGCTGGGCGCCGCTCCTCCCGACCCAGACCTCGGCGAGCCAGGCCGGTGTGTTGCACGGGAACAACGACGGCATACCGGGCTTTCGCTGGTGGGACAAGAAGACGCAGCGCCTCATGGTGTCGAACCACCCCAAAGACGCTCGCGAGATCGAGCGGCGGGTCTCGAACGGACATGGCCTGCTCGCGAAGAGCGGCGCCTCGATCGGCAATCTCCTCTCGGGCGATGCACCGCGAAGCTTCCTCACGGCGGCGACCCTCGACGATCCCGCGAAGGAGATCCGCCGCAGCCACGTGCTGGACTGGTTCTTCATCAGCCCCTACAGCTACGTGCGTTGGACGCTGCTGTCGATCGGCGAGGTGATCAAAGAGCTCGTTCAGGCTCGTGCCGCGACCGGGAGCGAGCCAGGTGGCCCGCGCGACTTCCCATATCCGCTCGCGCGCGCGGCGACGAACGTGCTGCTCCGCCATCTCAGCACCGCGCTCGTGATCGAGGAGATGTGGCGACGCACCTCCCCGATCTACGTCGACTTCGTCGACTACGACGAGATCGCGCACCACGCCGGTCCCGAGAGCGTCGAGGCGCGCGACGCGATAGGTGGAATCGACAAGATCATCGGGATCATCGAGATGGCCGCCGTGGACGCGCCGCGACCCTACCGTTTCGTCGTGCTCTCCGACCATGGGCAGAGTCCCGGCGCGATGTTCGCGCAGCGCTATCGCAAGCCGCTCGAAGCGCTCATCCAGGACCTCGCCGGCGAGGACGCCAAGGTGCAGGGCGCGACCGCCCACATCGAGCATTGGGGCAGGCTCAGTCCGCTTCTGTCGGAAGCGTCAGGTATTAACGGCATGACCCGAGCGATGACGAGCGCCTCATTCCGGCGCCGTGCCGGCGCCGTGGACGATGCCGAGAAGCCGGCGGACATCGTCGTCGCCGCGTCGGGGAACCTCGCGCAGGTCGCTTTCCCGGCCATGCCGGGCCGAGCCGCGAAGGAGACGATCGACGCGGCGTACCCAGGTCTTGTCGATGGGCTGGTCCGGCATCCGGGCATCGGACTCGTCATGGTGCGGCCTATCGGGCGCGGCCCCGTTGTCCTCGGTGCCGGCGGCAGCGCCGACCTGACGGACGGACGGGTCGACGGAATCGATCCGCTGGCGTCGTTCGGGTCGACCGCAGCCCACGGGCTCAGGCGCGTCGATGCCATGGCCGAGTGCGGGGATCTGGTGATCGTGAGCATGTTCGATCCGGATGCGGGCGAGGTGGCTCCGTTCGAGGAGCAGATCGGCTCGCACGGCGGGCTCGGTGGCCGGCAGAGCGACGCCTTCATCCTTCACCCGGCGGAGTGGGTGATCGGTGCGCCGCCGGTCGGTGCGGTTGCGCTCCACGAGCAGATCCGGCGGTGGCTTCGGGCGTAACCTTCCGTCTCGTGCCAGGACTGAGTGCTCGCGATCGCGCCGCAACGCTCGCCGTCCTCGAGAACGCGCAGTGGATCTACGCGCTCGGGCGATATCCGAAGAAGCAGGTCCTCGACGACGAGATCGACGTCAGGATGCTCCGCGACCGGATCGGTGCGATGCGGAAGGCGGCGCAGGAGCTCAGCCCGGCACAGCGGAAGAAGATCGACGTCCCCTGGGCGCGGCTCGAAGACGATCCCGACGAAACCCCCGACATGCTGTGGACGGTCGCAAAGAAGGTGACGCCAAAAGTATTGGCCGAGATGCGGCCGCTGGTGAGCGATACACCCGAGGCAGCGTTCTTGATCACGCCGGAGCCGAAGAAGACGGCGGCGAAGAAAACGCCAAAGCGTACCGGGCCGACGAAAGCAAGGACGCGTGGAAAGATTGGTGGCAAGAATCCTCGTCATCGACGATGACCGGATGATGCGTGAGCTGTACCAGGAGATCCTCACGCGTCGTGGCCATGCGGTGATCCTTGCCGAGAACGGGACCGAGGGCCTGGCCAAGGTCGAGGAGAACCCCCGATCTCATCATCGTCGATCTGACCATGGCGGACGGCGATGGCTACGAATTCCTCAAGCGTCTGCGGGCCGTACCGGGCCACGCCACGACGCCCGTCATTGTTTCATCGGGCCAACTGGCCGGTGACGTCGCGATTGCCGGCGCCGACCGGTTCCTCGCTAAGCCCTTTCGCGCCAATGAATTGAACGCGCTCGTCGACGAACTGCTGTCGTCTTCGCGCGGAACGGCTTCCTAGGGAATGGAGTGCCCGAGGAGCGGCCGATGACGGCCGCTCCTCGTCTGCCTACCTAGTCGTTCTCGCCCTGGTCGTTGTTGTCGCCGTCGTCGCCCTTGTCTTTGTTCTTGCCCTTGTTGTTCTCGGTGTTTTCGCCGCGTCCGACGAGCGTGGCGTTGACATCGATGTTATCGAGGACCGCGAGCCCAAAGAAGTCCGGACCGGTGTCCTGACCCTCGTCGAACACGATCGAGATTCTCTTCACGTCACCGGTCACGGCCTCGAGCGCGCCGCTTGCCGCGTTGAAGCCGAGTAGCGGCGTACTGCCGCCCCAACGAAGCCGGATCCAGCCGAGGCCCGCCTGCGTCTGGACCGCAGGCGGCGAGTTGCAGCCGATAAAGTAGAAGGCGTGCGTCGTCTCGACGTTGAAGCGAGGCGCGCCCGCTCCGCAGTGCGAGCCGTTCGCCGCGACTGCGTTGACCGGCTTGCGAAGGTCGTAGCCGAGCTCGGTGATCGGCCCGGTGACGCCGCGGATGTCCGCGAAGGCCGATGCGTTCGTCGTCGTCGGCCCCGTCTTCGCGAGCAGGAGGCCCTGGTTGCGATTGTCGCTCGAGTCATTGTTCGGGTTGCAAGCCGGGTCCTTGTAGGCGGAGAGGCTCGGGCAGCCGATCCCATCGAGCCATTGCGCCTGAACAAGGAACGTGTTGCCCGGGTCGAATTCACCCGCCCGCACCGAGAAACGTTCCGCCGCGTAGACGATGCCGGCAGTGAAGACGACGATCGCGAGCGATGCGACGAGCGTGCGAAGCTTCATGCGCTACTCCTTTCACGCGCGATCTTCCGATCCGTCGGGTGCTCTCGCGTACCACCTCCCTTGCAGACGGGGATGACCGGGTTCGTACTTCCCGGTTGGGGGCGATTAGATCAAATAGGCCTCACCCATGACTTGCTCGGCTCTTGTGACACTTGCCGGACGACCGACGGCTAACTCCGCGTCGACGACCAGAGGGACGGTCAGCAGATCGGACTCGCGTTCTCCACTAACTTTTCTCGCGGGTGAGCACGCCATTTGATCGAGGCAACACGCTGCTTGTTGAGGCGCCCACCGGTATCGGGCCGGGGCACTGGGCAGGCGCGCCAGGTGGCTTCGCGATGGACGAGCTCATACACCTTGTGTACCGGCTGCGCTGGCCCCGGCCGCGACGCGGAGGCGAGCTCCGAATTGCGCGCGGGGACGGCGAACGGTTCGAAACGGTCTGGCGCGCAAGCCGCGAAGATTTCAGCAGTCCGTCGATCGAGCGGTGCGCGATCCTCCGGGACGGCCGGACATGGCGCCTCTACATAAGTTATGTCGACGGCGTCGACGGGCGATGGCGCATCGACGTCATCGAAGCGGGTAGCCCCGACTCGTTCGACCCGGCGGCACGGCGGCTCGCACTCGACGCGGACATGGCAAATGCAGTCGCAGTCAAAGATCCATGGGTCCGGCGAGTCGGCGACCGCTGGTGGATGTTTGTCTCGTATGGCGAGCGCCCGCCAGGCGACGAGCGAAAGCTGCATGGCAGCGGCGACGCGCTGTCGACCGGCGCGGTGAAATCTGAAACCGGCCTCGCGACGAGCGCGGACGGCCTGCGGTGGAAGTGGGAAGGAAAAGTATTCGCAGCTGCCGCGAAGGGCTGGGACAAAGCCACCGCCCGTCTTACGACAGCATTTCGATCGGGCGACGAGTGGATCGGGCTCTACGACGGAGCCTCGGACATCAGCGACAACTACGAGGAGCGCTGCGGCTTGGCACGAAGCAAGGATCTGCGGGCGTGGGAACGGATCGGATCAGGGCCGGCGATTGGTGCGGCGGGCGGACCGGGAACGGTCCGCTATGTCGAGAGCGTCGTTGTGGGCGACTCAGTTCGCTTCTTCTTCGAGCGCACCCGCGCGGATGGCTCGCACGAGCTCTGCACGAGCTCGACCCCGCTCAGCGAATGGGACCGCGACAGTCCTGGTTGATGCAGAAGAGCTGACCGAGAAGGAGAAGCGTCCCCACGAAGACCGCATAGATGAACCAGATGGCGCCGACCCCGATCGTCACCCATACGAGCCAGTGCGAGGCGCGTCTCGCGTGTGAGTCTTCGCGGAACTGCAGGTAAGCAATCACGAGAGCGACTACGTCGATGATCGTCACGATGACCGCGAGCGGCGCGTTCGTGATGATCTGCCCGTAGCCACCAACGACCAGACCCGCCACATGGGGGACGAGGCTGAAGACGAACGCGATCCAGAGCTCGAATACGGGCATACGCGCGACGACCGCCGCGCCGGGCGCGGGCAAGTCGGGCTTCAGAGCGGGACGTTCCACGGCTCGAAATGTAGCTAGCGAGGCGGCGCGGGGCGGGTCGGCCGGGTAGCAGAGTCGCTACGCGACTAGCGCATCGCCTCGAGGAGCGGAGTTACGTCGCGATGGAAAACGTCCTGGTCGACGAGCGGCTTCTCGGCTAGGGCCGGGATGCGCTGACTGACGGCGTCTTCATACGTCGGGAGCTCGATCTGGTAGTAGATGCCGATCGGGATGGGGTCCGTCTCGTAGCTCCGCGCGACGGCCGCCGCCTTCTTGGCGACGATCTCCTGCGCGTCGGTCGGGTCCTGCACCTTTCCGTCGTAGCTCTTGTCCTCGAGCTTGTAGAGGCGCGAGCGCTTCTCGGGAAGATCCGCGCCCTCGTACCACTCCTTCGTGTAGAGGTCGTTGTACGTGGGGCACGTCTGCAGGACATCGACGAGCGCCGACCCCTTGTGCTGAATCGCCTTCACGATGATCGACGCGAGGTACTTGGGCTCGAGCGCGTAGCCGCGCGCGATGAACGTGTAGCCCGAAGCGACCGCCATGGCGACGGGGTTGATGCCGTCCTGAATCGCCTGCTCGGGCATCGACTTGGTCTTCTTGCCTTTCGACAGGGTGGGCGAGGCCTGACCCTTCGTGAGTCCGTACACGTTGTTGTTGTGGACGATGTAGGCGAAGTCGGCGTTGCGCCGGCCCGCACCGACGAAGTAGCCCGCGCCGATCCCGTACCCGTCGCCGTCGCCGCCGAGCGCGAGCACAGTGAGGTCAGTGTTCACGAGCCGCCCGCCCGTCGCGACGGTGAGCACGCGGCCGTGCAGCGTGTGGAACCCGTACCCGTTGATGTAATGGGGCGTCTTCCCGCTGCAACCGATGCCGCTGTACACCGCGAGCTTGTCGGGCTCGATCTGCAGCTGCTGCAGTGCCATCTGGATACCGGTGAGGATGCCAAAATCTCCGCAGCCAGGACACCAGTCGTTGTGCAGATCGCTCTTGTAATCCTTGATCGCGAGCGGCTTTGCGGGCGCGTTAATGGACATGGGTCACCACCGGTTCGGCCTTCGCGCCCTCGTAGACCTTCGCGAGCGCGTTCACGACCTCGTCCTCGCTGAACGGGCGGCCGTCAAATTTGTTGATGCGCTCGCCGATCATCACGCCGGTCTGCTCCTGGACGACCTGCGCGAGCTGGCCTGAGTAGTTCTCCTCCATCGAGACGATCCGCTTCGCGCCGCGGAGGATGTCGCCGACCGCCTTCGCCGGGAACGGCCGCATGAGGCGGCACTGCAGAAAGTTGACCTTCTTGCCCTGCGCCTCGAGCAGCTTGAGCGCGTCAAGGATCGTGCCTTTCGTTGAACCCCAACCGACCACGGTGAGCTCAGCGTCCTTCGGCCCATGGAGGAAGAACTGCTGCTCCTCGGGGATCGCGTTCTGGGCGAGCTTGAGCTTCCCCATGCGCTTTTCCATCATCGCGACGCGCATTTCGACGCCCTCGGTGATGTGTCCGTCCGGGTCGTGCTCGTCGCTCGTGATCCAGTGGCGGCCACCCTTGATGCCCGGACGAGAGCGCGGTGAGATGCCGTCCTTCGCGAAGGCGTAGCGCAGGTACTCCTTGACGTTCGCGAGGTCCATCTTCCCGTGGCCGTTCCCGTTGTGACCGGCCTGCGTGCCGGCGTCGTTCGCGCCCTTCGCGTCGACCGCGGTCCACTCGCTGCCGGTGAAGCGCTCGCCGCGATCGATCTGGTCCCACTTCAGCTCGAGCTTGTCGATGGTCGTGTAGACCGACGCGAGCTTCTTGTCGCTGAGCACGATGATCGGCATCTGGTAGCGCTCGGCCCAGTTGAAGGCGGAGAACGTGTCCTGGTAAGCCTCGCGGAGGTCGCCCGGCGCGATGACGATGTGCGGGAAGTCACCCTGCGCCGGGTGCAGCGAGAACTGCAGGTCGCCCTGCTCTTGCCGTGTCGGCATGCCCGTCGAGGGACCGCCGCGCTGGTACATGACGAGGACTGGGCCGGGGCACTCGGTGATCGACGCGAAGCCGATCCCCTCGACCATGAGCGCGAACCCAGGGCCGCTTGTCGCGGTCGCCGCGCGCACACCCATATGCGCGGCGCCGACGGCCATGTTGATCGAGCTGATCTCGTCCTCGCATTGCACGACGAGCAGGCTGTAGTCGCGCTGCTGCCGCTCAAGGAAGACGCTCTCGTCCGTCGCCGGCGAGATCGGGTAGTACGTCTGGAACGAGCACCCCGCCTTCAGTTTGGCGATGGCGTGGATCTCGTAGCCCTTCGCGAGAATGCGCGCCCTCGGCTCGCGGTTCGGCTTGAGCGTGTACGGGAAGTCCTTCGCGCTCTCGTGCTGCTTCACGTGCTCGAAGGCAAGCTTCGCGGCGCGCACGTTCAGCTCACCGATCTCAGCGCGCTTTCCCTTGAATTGCGAGCGGATGACTTCGGCGACGAGATCGAACGGGTATTCGCAGAGCGCGAGCGATGCGCCGAGGCCGACCGTGTTCTTCATGACCTCGTACCGGCGCGCCTGCTCGCCTTTGCCGACCTCCTCGAGCGCCTTCTTGATGATCTCCATGAAGGGCACCGGGTAGAAGCGCAGGTCCGGCCGGTTCGCCGTCGCCGGGTCGAAGCCGATCTCGCTGTCGAAGATCACGCCGCCGCCGTCGTTGATCTCGCCGAGGTGGCCCCAGTGCGTGGCCCAGCGGCGATGGTCGCCGTCGCCGGCAAGGGTCTCGAGGTCGAGCGCGACGAGGATGTCGGCCTTGTCCTTATATGAGCGCACGTCCTCGTCGTCCACGCGGACGCGATAGAAGGAGTGTTTTCCCATGATGTTCGAGTGGTATTCGATGTTCGCGTAGACGCGTAGACCTGCTCGCGAGCAAGCCTTGGCGAACACCTCGGCGGATGCGTTGATTCCGCTTCCCTGGGGGCCGCCGATCATCCAGGTCAGCCGGTTCTTCTGCACTTTGGAACGTTTATTGTACGTTCGCGGTGAGCTCTCGTCGCGAGCGTGACACGCTGGGCGAGATCGAGGTCCCCGACACCGCTTTGTGGGGCGCGCAGACCCAGCGCGCGATCGAGAACTACCCGATCAGCGGATATCGCGCGTTCCCGGCGTTCATCAGAGCCTTCGTTCGGATCAAGCGGGCCGCTGCGCTCGCGAACGGTGAGGCAGGGCGTCTCGACGAGCGGCGGAAGGACTCGATCCTCGAGGCGTGCGATGAGGTGCTCGCCGGAAAGCACATGGATCAATTCGTTGTCGATGTATTCCACTCGGGTGCTGGCGTGTCGTTTCACATGAACGTGAACGAGGTTCTCGCCAATCGCGCGAATCAAATACTTGGCGGCGGCCTCGGCACGTACGAGCACGTGAACCCGAACGACCACGTGAACATGGCGCAGTCGACGAACGACACGACCCCTACGGCGATGCGTCTCGCGTTGCTCGAGCTCACCAAGACCCTCTGCGCGGAGCTCGACACGCTCGCCGATGCGATCGCCGAGAAAGCGTCGCGCTATGCCGACACCGTGAAGCCGGGTCGCACCCACTTGCAGGACGCGGTGCCGATCACGTTCGGTCAGGAGTTTTCAGGCTGGGCCGAGCGCATTCGCGGCGCGGCGGCGCGTCTTCGCGCGGGACGCGCCGAGCTCTGCGAGCTCGGCATCGGTGGCACGGCGGCGGGAACCGGTCTCAACGCTGATCCGCAGTTCCGGGACCGCGTGTGCGCGTATCTGGCGGAGTGGTACGGGGAGCCCATCAAGCCGGCGAAGAACCTCTTCTCCGCGATGCAGTCGATGGCGCCGTTCGTCCGCATCGCGAGCGGCATGCGCACCTCAGCGATCGAGGTGTCGAGCATCTGCAACGACATCCGCTTGCTCGTGTCGGGACCGCGCACCGGCTTCGGCGAGCTGCGCATCCCCGCGGTGCAGCCCGGCTCGTCGATCATGCCGGGCAAGGTGAACCCCGCGATCCCCGAGATGGTGAATCAAGTGTGCTTTCAGGTGATCGGCAACGACACGGCGGTCGCGTACGGCGCCCAGGCCGGCCAGCTCGAGCTGAACGTGATGATGCCCGGCATCAACTTCGCGAACTGCTTTTCGGCGACGATCCTCACGAACGCCGTGCGCGTGCTCCGCGAGAAGGCGATCGCGGGGCTCGAGGTCGACGAGGATCGCGCGCAGGAGCTCATGGACGCGAGCCCGTCGCTCGCCGTGACTGCGCTCTCGCCGCACATCGGCTACGCCAAGGCCGCCGCGCTGGTGAAGCAGGCCCTCTCGGAGCGGCGCTCGCTCTTCGACGTCGCGAAGGACGCGAAGATCATGCCCGAGAAGGATCTGCGTCGCGTTCTTGATCCGCTACCGATGACGAAAGGCGGCGTCCAGGACTGAAGTCGGCTGAGCTTCTTCTCGCGCTCCTCGTGATCGTCGCTGTCCTCGTGACTGTCGCGCGCTGGATCCGCGTGCCGTACCCGGTCCTGCTCCTCATCGGCGGGCTCGTCGTCGGACTCGTTCCCGGGATCCCGCCGTTCGAGCTCGACCCAGAGATCGTCTTCCTCGTCGTCCTGCCGCCGCTCCTTTATGTGAGCGCGTTCCTCACACCGATCCGCGACTTTCGGACGAACCTCAAGAACATCAGCTCCCTCGCCATCGGTCTCGTCGCTGCGAGCGCCGCGGTGGTGGCGGCCCTGGCGATGGCGCTCGTGCCGGGTATGACGTGGCCGCTCGCGGTCGCGCTCGGAGCGATCGTCTCTCCGCCCGATGCTGTGGCCGCGACGGCGATCGCCCAGCGTCTTGCCGTACCGCGCCGGATCGTCAGCATCCTCGAGGGCGAGAGTCTCCTGAACGACGCGACCGCGCTGACGATCTACCGCGCCGCGGTGGGCGCGGCTGCAGCGGCCGCGGCGGTTTCGGTGATCGGGTCCCTGGCGAGCTTCGTGTTCGTGGCGCTCGGCGGGATCCTCGTCGGGCTCGTCATCGGATGGGTCGCTGTGTGGGTGCGGACGCGCCTGACGGACACGCCGGTCGAGATCACCGTCTCGCTGATCACGCCGTACGCCGCATACCTTCCAGCGGAGCTCTTCGGCGTTTCCGGCGTACTTGCCGCGGTGACCGCCGGCCTCTACATCGGCAGGCGGTCCTCCGAGATCATGGGCTCGGAGGCGCGCCTTGCCGGCCGCGCGGTCTGGGAGAGCCTCGTGTTCCTTCTGAACGGCGTCGTATTCCTGTCGATCGGCTTTCAGATCTCGAGCATCTCGAGACAAATGGATCGGACCACGCTTCTCGAGCTCGCCGCCGTGGGCATCCTCGTCAGCATCGCGCTCGTTGCCGTGCGCGCCCTGTGGGCCCTCGGGATCAGCCTGCGCGAGCTCTTGACCGACGATCGGCGGCACACCCGCCTCCGAGAGTCCATCGTCCTCTCGTGGGCAGGCATGCGCGGCGTGGTCTCGCTCGCCGCGGCACTCGCGCTTCCGATCTCGCTGCCGAGCAGCACGCTGCCGGCGCGCGACGCGATCATCGTCATCACCTTCACGGTCATCCTTGTGACGCTCGTCGGTCAGGGCCTGACCTTGCCGCTCGTCATTCGAGGGCTGGGTCTCGGAAGCGACGACGACGAGGGCCACGAGGAGTCGCACGCGCGGCAGGAGCTCATCCAGCAGGCGCTACAGCGAATCAACGAGCTCGAGAAGAAGTGGCCGACCCACCAGCCGCTCATCGATCAGATCCGCACGAGCTATCAGCACCGCGCCGAGCACGAGGAGCAGCTGCACGAAGCACCCGGCAACGAGGCCGAGCAAGAGCTCGTCGAGCACCGGCAGATCCGCAGTGATGTCATCGACGCGCAGCGCGACGCGTTGCGGGCGATGCGCGACCGCGGGGCGATCGACGACGACGTGCTCCGGAACATCGAGCGCGACCTCGATCTCGAAGAGATCCGGATGGAGGCATGATGGGCACGGTGATGACGGACGTGACCGCCGAGACGACCGACGTGCTCCAGCGCCTCATCCGCAACTCCTGCGTGAACGAGGGCACGCCCGAGTCTGGGCATGAGATCCGGAGCGTGGATCTGCTCGAAAGCTACCTGCGCGTGCCCGGCGTCGAGATGAAGCGGTACGAGCCCGTCCCGGGGCGAGCGAGTCTCGTCCTGCGGATCGAAGGCAGCGACCCGAAGGCGCCGTCGCTCCATTTCATGGGGCACACCGACGTCGTGCCGGTCACGCCGTCCGGCTGGCGGCACGATCCGTTCGCGGCCGAGCTCATCGACGGCGAGGTATGGGGCCGCGGGGCGATCGACATGCTCGGCGTCACCGCGTCGATGGCGGTCGCGGTGCGGCGGCTCCTCTCATCGGGGTTCCGTCCGAAGGGAACGTTCATCTACTCGGCGGTCGCCGACGAGGAGGCGCTCGGCACCCACGGCGCGGCGTGGCTCACCGAGAACGCGTGGGACGACGTCAAGGCCGATTTCCTCGTGACCGAGTTCGGCGGCATGCGCTTCCCGCTCACCGGAGGCTCGCCGAGGCTGCCGCTCATCGCCGCGGAGAAGGGCTCGCAGTGGACGCGTCTTCGCGTGCGCGGAACGCCGGGCCATGGCTCGATGCCGTACCAATCCGACAACGCGCTCCTCAAGGCCGCGGAGCTCATCACCCGGATCGGGAAGTACCGCGCGCCGCTGCGCCTGCATCCGATCTGGCGCCAGTTCATCGACGGACTTGACCTGCCGGCGGCGTCCCGGCTCGCGCTGACCAACGCCGCGACCTTCGACATGGCGCTCGATCGTGGCCCCGAGGGGACGGCGCCGATGTTCTACGCCGCCACGCGCACCACGTTCTCGCCGAACATCGCGCACTCCGGCGTCAAGCTGAACGTCATACCCGACAGCGCCGAGGTGGACATCGACATCCGCACGATCGCGGGCGACGACGGCCCGAAGGTGCGCGAGATGCTGCGCCAGGCGATCGGCGACGCGCTCTGGAAGGACGTCGAGATCGTCGCGGAGGGGGACAGCCCCGGGAGCGAATCGCCGACGCGCACGCCGCTCTGGGACACGCTCACGAAGGTGACGCAGAAGCTCATTCCGGGCGCCGAGACGATCCCCTTTCTGATCGTGGGCGCCACCGATGCGCGCTACTTCCGCCGCAAGGGCGTGACCTCGTACGGCTACGGTCTCATGAGCGATCGCATCTCGTTCAAGGACTTCGCGAAGATGTTCCACGGAAACAACGAGCGGATCGACCAGGAGTCGCTTCGGCTCTCGACGGAGCTCTTCGAGCAGACCGCGCGGGCCTTCGTCGGCTGATGCGCGAGGCCCCGTCCGTGTGCGTCCGCGGTATTGGATTCCGACCGGTTCTCCGAGTCATGTGCCTCGTGACGGTCACCTTGCTCGATCCGATTGTTGAAGTGCGCGGTCCGTGGGAGGTCCCGTGGCAAAAGTGATCGGTAACCATTTCGGGGTTGACTACATGCTCGGCGTTCCCGGCTACCGCAATATCAGCCGCTGAGGCGGTGAGTCGAGCCTCAGAGGTGGAAGCCCGCTGAAGAGCGAGTGCTCCCAGATCCGGCCGAGCGTCGCTTTGTATGCGGGCTCGCTGCTGCGTAGCAACCGTGGGCGGAAGTAGTCCTCGATGATCGTCGGCCGGATGCGGACGGCCACGAGCTTGGCTTTGTCGAAGAACAGCTGCTGGATGCTGCCTTCGCGCGTTTCCATCGACCACATCTGATCAAAGACGAAATTTCCGATGCCGTACGTGATGTAGCCGCCCCGATAGGTCTCGACCGATTGCACCCAGTGCGGATGGTCGCCGATGACCACGGACGCGCCAGCCTCGATCATCGCGTGCGCCGCCGCCACGATCTGCGGCCGCGGCGCGTTCTCGTATTCGATGCCCCAGTGAGCGAGGACCATCACAACATCAGCGATGCCGGCGGCCGCCGCGATCTCCGCGCGAAGCGAGGCGTAGGTCGGGTCGTCGTGCACCAGGCGCGCGCTTCCCGCTCGGGTCGGCGACGCCGCGTACGACTCCGGCGGAACGTCGTTGTAGGCGAGCATCGCGACACGCAGTCGACCGACCTGAGTGATGGCCGGCTTTCGCGCCGCGCTCTCGTTCGCCCCGGCGCCGGCATGCGCGACGCCGCTGCGGTCGAGCGCCGCGACCGTGTCGATAACCCCCTTCGTACCTCCGTCGCCGATGTGATTAGCGGCGAGCGAGAGGACATCGAAGCCGGCGTCCGCGAGCGACGCCGCGTAGCTCTCGTTGCCAACGAACCGCATGCAGCTGTCGCACCACAAGTTGTGGTTGCCGGAGAGAGGCGCCTCGAGCGTCGCGACCGCGAGATCGGCGCCGCGCACGAGGTCTCGTACCTCCGTGAATGCCGATCGCGCGTCGCCGCCGTGCTTGAGCTCGATACGTTCCTGCACGCCGCGGCCGAAGATGATCTCTCCCGCGGCAAGGAGGGACCAGGTTCTCCGTCGTGGTTCGATCTGGCCTGCGCTGCGGACCCGGAGCGGGTAACGACGCGAGTCGAGCGCCGGGTCCCAGAAGTAGCTGCCCTCGAAGGAGAGCGTCTTCACGCTCGGCTCGACCATCTCGGGCGGGAGAAGGGCGATCTCTCCGCTCTCGCGGACGCGCGCGACTGGATCGGCGGCACCGACCACCGTGGCGCGCGGAAATGCAGTGCTGACCGCCTCGGCGAGCTCCAAGGTCGTGACTACGGCGGTGAGCTGGTTCCGCGCGATGTCATCGAGTGGCGACGTGAAGCTTGTAACGGGAACGAGTGGCCGCGATAGAGACCCTTCGACATACGGCAACGAGCTCGCGGCGGCAGCTGGTGAGGTCATCCCCGCGAGGAGCATCACGGCGAAGGTGATCCGGACCATTGCCCAGGCGACCATACGAGCCATCGTAAGGACGCTCGTGGCACGGGCATAGGGACCTATTCAGATGCGGGGTCGGTGTTTCGAACGACGAACAACAGCCCCCGAGATAGCGCTTACCCCGTAACGGATGAAGGCGTCTCGGCGATCCCGGGCTCGCGTGCTCGCCCCTCGATACGCGCGACGATGCGGCGTGTGAGCGCGTCCATCGCGGCATAGCCCGCGCCGATGCCGGTCGGTGGGTTTCCGGCGGGGAGCATGAGCACCGGCAGCACCGGCGACCAGGTCCAGATCCCGAGCGACGTTCCGTACAGCT
>VBDV01000091.1 GCA_005882765.1 Chloroflexota bacterium
TCTTCCGGTACGGCATCGGCCATGTCTGAGAACGCGGGGATCTCAATAGACGAGCCTGTTACCGAGCGCATCGCGTCGAATGCCGCTTCGAGGATTTGGCGACTCGTCAGGCGGTCGACGTGCTTCGTCGCGAAGAGCTTGTATGCATCGGCGATGTCACGCCGCCAGGCCGGCTCGGCTTCCTCTCCCACGGCGCGGAGGATAAGCGAAGGACCGCGAGCGTCGGCAAGCCACTGAAGAGAGACGGAACAGGTCGGCCCAGCGCGCCTTCCCCATGCCGCCGACGCGCGCGGTCGTCATCAATACCGCGCGGTGTGGGTCCGGGTTCAGCCCGGTCCGGAACTGTTGCGCAGATGACCTTTCCGGAAGGAGGGGCCGCGTTCAGCCCAACCAGATGAGCTGATCGCGCAAAGCATCCTCGGACTCGTGCGTACCGAGCATCGATCGGAGTGCGGCCAGAAGGGCACGCCGTCCAGCCTTGTGCCGTGGGAGGCGCGTTCGGGACGTGAAAACGATCCCGTAGTGAGTTCGACCCTGCTCGAGGAAGCGCCGGTGAAGAACCGTGAAGTCGCGGACATCCTCCGTCACAACCGCGCGCCGGTCGGCGATGGCTGCTGCGAGGACATCCGCATCCGAGATCTCACGCAGCTCCGGGCGCTCAGCCACCGCGATTACATCGAGGCCTTCCTTCCGCAAGGACTGAGCGATGGCTGGATCCTGCTGCTCATCGAGCAGCAGCCTCAACGACGCGCAGCCTCGTGCTGGCGCTTCGCGGCGGCCGCGCCCTGCTCAAACAACTCGTCGTTCGTGCGGATCCAGTCGTCGATCTCACCGCGGTAATCGGCGTAGTACGCAAGCGCTCCCCGAACCTCAGACTCCGGCAGCCTCAGAACGTCCGCGGTGTCGCCAACATTGCCGTCGTTGTCGTGCAGCGTGGATATGACCTGCCAGACGTCGAGCCCGCGCCGTGACGCCAGCGCTGGACGGCGCCCGGCCGGACCTTCGACGAAAACGATCCCCGGATGCTCGTCCATGCGGAGCCCCTCCTCGACGTACCTCTCTACGAGATTCGACCGAGGCTTGCCGAGCCGCTTAGCGTGCCGGTCGAGCCGCCGCAAGGCGGCAGCGTCGATCCGCGCTGGCAGGGAGGCTTTCCGAGTCCGGGCCACTGAGCTCAGTGTACTACGACGTGTTCCGCTGTGTTACAAGTGGCCCACGCGATTCCGCAGCGAATAGGTCGCGACGCGCACGGGCTAAGCCGCTCCGCGGACGCGCCGCCTCCGATGGACGACCGGTCGACGGCGGAGCCGCGGCTTCGCGGCCTTGACCTTCGGGATCGCGCGCGATCCGCCGCGCGTGCCGGAGACCTGGCTCGCCGTTCGTGCGACGGTCCGGCCGAGACTCTCGATCGTGGCGACCGGCATGCCCGCGGAGAGACCGGCGAGGCTGATCGCGGCCTCGGGCCGGCCATCGGCGCCGAGGATCGGACTCCCGATGCACACGATCCCCTCGGTCGTCTCCTCCTGATCGACGGCGTAGCCGCGCCGGCGGATCGCGGCAAGCTCGCTCTTGAGTCGAGCGAGCGTCGTGATGGTGTTCCTGGTGCGCGACGCGAGCTCGGCCGGCGAGTCGTAGAGCCGGTCGATCTCGTCGTCCGGAAGGAACGCAAGCATCGCTTTTCCGAGCGAGGTGCAGTACGCGGGCAAACGGCTGCCGACATCGGTCACCACGTGCGGCTCGCTGCGCCGGCGGCTCGCATCCTGACGTTCGATGTAGACGATGTCGGTGTGATCGAGAACGGCCATCTGCGTGGTCAGGCCGGTCCGGCGCGAGAGCTCGCGCATTGCGGCGCGCCCAACTTCGCGCACCGAGAATTCGTGCAGGTACGCGTTGCCGAGCTGCGCGACGCGGAAGTCGAGGCGCCAGCCGTGGCCCTCCGCGGTCGGCGCGACGAAGCCGCGGCCCTCGAGCACCTTGAGCAGATCCGCCACGCTGGTGCGCGGCGCGCCGAGCTTCTGGGCGAGCTCGCGCGCCGTCAGGCCGTTCTGGCCCTGCTCGACAAGGAACATGAGAAGGTCGAGTGCCCTTCCCGCGGTGCGAGCGATCGCCCGTTCCTCTCCCACGGCGCGGACGATATCACTGGGTCCATCACGGATATCCGTTCGGCTTGACGGAATCCCGTCACAGGAACAGCATCGCCCGGATCGTGTCGGGGAGGTGGTGCAGTCGCACATCCTGCGCGCGTTGAGGGAAGTACAACATCACTTGGAGGGATCATGAGAGGTAAGTCGTTGCGTTGGCTCGGCGGTCTGGTGGCTATCGTCTTTGTCGCCGCCGCTTGCGGTGGCACACCGGCCACCAGTGGCACCAGCCCCAGCCCCACGGGCAAGGCATTCATCCCGCTCATCTCGAAGGGCTTCCAGCATCAGTTCTGGCAGGCGGTGAAACAGGGAGCCGAGAAGGCGGCGATACAGTTCAACGTCCGGATCGACTTCCAGGGACCTGAGAACGAGTCGCAGGTCGACAAGCAGCTCGAGATGCTGCAGACCGTGCTCAACCAGAAGCCATCGGCGCTGTGCTTTGCAGCGCTCGACAGCAAGGCGGCGATCCCGCTGCTCCAGAAGTTCAAGGACGCCAAGATCCCGGTCATCGGGTTCGACTCCGGCGTCGACAGCGACATCCCGCTCGCGACCGCGGCCACCGACAACATCGCGGCGGCAGGCGCGGCGGCCGACAAGATGGCGGCGCTCATCGGCGGAGCCGGTGAAGTCGCGATCGTCGCGCACGACCAGACGAGCCGCACAGGCATCGATCGCGTGAAGGGCTTCACCGATCAGATCAAGAACAAGTACCCGAACATCAAGATCGTCGCGACGCAGTACGGCGGCGGCGATCAGCTCAAGTCGACCGATCTCACGAAGGCGATCCTGCAGGCGAACCCGAACCTCAAGGGCGTCTTCGGCGCGAACGAGGGCTCGGCCATCGGCGTGCTCAACGGCGTGAAGGAGTCGGGCAAGTCCGGCAAGGTCACGGTCATCGGCTACGACTCCGGCCAGCAGCAGATGGACGCCATCCGCGGTGGAACCGAGGCCGGCGCGATCACCCAGGACCCGATCGGCATCGGCTTCAAGTGCGTCGAGGCCGCGGTGAACGCCCTCAAGGGTCAGACGCTCCCGAAGAACATCGACACCGGCTTCAAGTACTACGACAAGACGAACATCGACAACCCGGACATCGCGGCGCTGCTGTACAAGTAACCGGAACGAACTAGAGGAACCGGACGGGGCCGTCGCGGATCGGCGACGGCCCCTGTCCATCCCGGGGGGTGTGCGTGCCGGAGGCGGTCGGCGACCTGCTGGTCGAGATGGACGGGATCAGCAAGGACTTCCCCGGCGTCCAGGCGCTCCGCAGTTGCCGCTTCGAGCTTCGTCGGGGCGAGATCCACGCGCTCGTCGGAGAGAACGGCGCGGGTAAGTCGACGCTCATGAAAATCCTCGCCGGCGTGTACCACAGGGACGCCGGACGGATCCGTCTCGGCGGCGCCGACGTGGACATCCCCACGCCGCGTGCGGCGCAGCAGCTCGGCATCAGCATCATCCATCAAGAGCTGAGCCTCATGCCGCATCTCACCGCGGCTCAGAACATTTTCATCGGCCGAGAGCCGCGCGGGCGGATCCCGTTCGTGATCGACGAGGGCAAGCTCAACGAGCAGGCTCGGGCGTTGTTTAAGAGCCTCAATCTGAAGGTCGATCCGCAGGCCAAGGTCGGGAAGCTCAGCGTCGCGCAGCAGCAGATGGTCGAGATCGCCAAGGCGCTCTCCTACAGCGCGCAGGTCCTGATCATGGACGAGCCCACCGCGACGCTCACCGACACCGAGATCGACGAGCTCTTCCGCATCATCCGCGCGGTCAAAGCGAACGGTGTGGGTGTTGTGCATATCTCGCATCGCCTCGAGGAGCTGAAGCTCATCTCCGATCGCGTCACGGTGATGCGCGATGGCCAGTACATCGCGACCGTCGACACGAAGGATGCCTCGATCGATCGGATCATCAGCATGATGGTCGGCCGGACCATCTACGAGGGCGTGCGCGAGATACCGGAGACCGTGAACCCGGAGGTCGTCCTCGACGTTCGAGGACTCAACCGAGGGCGGATGGTCCGCGACGTGAGCTTCAACCTGCGGCGCGGCGAAATACTCGGCCTGGCGGGCCTCGTCGGCGCCGGGCGGACGGAAGTCGCGCGCGCGGTCTTCGGCGCAGACCGTCCGGAGTCGGGGACGATCCTCGTCCACGGCAAGGTCGCACACATCCAGAGCCCGGCGGACGCGGTGCATCTGGGCATCGGCTACCTCTCGGAAGACCGCAAGCGCTACGGCCTCGCCGTCGGGATGGACGTCGAGACGAACATCGTGCTCGCGACCCTGCGCAAGTTCGCCGACGCCATCGGCCGCGTGGACTTCCGCAAGACGCGCGCGACCGCCGAGCAGCGCGTGAATCGGCTCGGCATCAAGACGCCGAGCATCAAGCAGAAGGTACGCAACCTCTCCGGTGGCAACCAGCAGAAGGTGGTCATCGCGAAATGGCTCACGGCCGACACCGAGATCCTCATCTTCGACGAGCCGACGCGCGGGATCGACGTCGGCGCGAAGAGCGAGATCTACCACCTGCTCAATGAGCTCGCCAAACAGGGGAAGGCGATCATCATGATCTCCTCCGAGCTGCCCGAGATCCTGCGCATGAGCCACCGCATCGTGGTGATGTGCGAGGGCCGGATCCGCGGCGAGCTGAGCGGCGCGGAGGCCACGCAGGAGAAGATCATGACCTTTGCGACGATGCGTACGACGGCGATCGGCCCGCAGACAGCCGCATGAAGACCCCGCCGGTCGCGCTCGCCCAGACGCGACGCGTGCGCATCGTGCGCTCGGACGCCGTCCAGCGCCTGCTCGCGTTCGCGGCGCTGATCGTGATCATCATCGTCTTCTCGCTCGCCTCGCCGAACTTCCTGCAGTTCGACAACGTGGTGGGGATCCTTCTCGCGACGACGGTGAATGGGGTCCTCGCCCTCGGCGTCACGTTCGTGATCATCACCGGTGGCATCGACCTCTCGATCGGGACGGTAATGACCTTGTCGGCGGTGATGACCGGCACGTTCGCGACGGTGTGGCAGCTCCCGCTGCCGC
>VBDV01000092.1 GCA_005882765.1 Chloroflexota bacterium
CGAGGTACTGCTTCTTGTTGCTGAGACACACGATGAGCAGCGGTGCGTTGAAGAGATCCGGCCAGCCCCATTCCGCGCGGCGGTCCTGCGGCCAGTTCGCATCCCAGTAGCGCGCGGTGTCCTCTTTTCCTTCAAGCACCAGAAAGCCCCAGCCCTGGCTGAATCCGGCGGAGGGAGCTTTCTGCACGTTGGCCACGATCCGCTCGACGATCTCGTGCGGGATCGGCCGGTCCTCGAAGCTGCGGATCATCTTTCGCTTGCGGACGACGTCCTGAAATTCCATCAGGCCCTGCGGTACACGCCGCGCTCGCGCCGAAGAAGGCCGGCATCGATGAGGTAGCGGCGCAGCGTGGCGTGATCGGCGTGCACGCCCTGCAGGATGCGGTTGACCTCGTCCTCGCCGTACTCGCGGCCCGGCTCGAACCTCTCGGCAAGGTGCGCGAGAACCGCCTGCCTCCGATCGCGTGCGGCCGGGATCGTTTCGAGCCGCCCGTTCCGGAAAAACGCCGCGAGCTCCGGCGGTCCGTCGAACGTCGCGCGCCGCACATCGTTGCCTTTCGGTCGCTGCATCCGTGCGACGATACGCGACGTGCCGCTGTCCAGACCCGAGCGCATCGCCATCGTGGAAGTCGCGCCGCGCGATGGTCTTCAGGCGGAGGACCGCACCCTCCCGACGGATCTGAAGCTCGAATTGCTCGAGCGGCTCGCGGACGCTGGTCACACGACGATCGAGGCGACCAGCTTCGTGAGCCCGAAGTCCGTTCCCCAGCTCGCCGACGCCGAGGATCTGATGAAGCGGCTCACGCCTCGCGCCGGCGTTCACTACACCGCGCTCGTACCGAACGCGACGGGCCTCGAGCGGGCGCTCGCGTGCGGCGTCCACGACATCGCGGTCTTTGCGTCCGCGAGCGAAAGCTACTCGCGAAAGAATCTGAACCGATCCCGCGACGAAGCCATCGCGGGCTACGGACCCGTGATCAAGAAGGCGAAGGACGCGGGCCTTCGCGTCCGCGGATATCTCTCGATGGTCATCGCCGATCCGTGGGACGGCCCCACTCCCGCCGCTGTGGTGGCGGACCTGAGCCGGCAGCTGCTCGATTTCGGCTGCGACGAGATCTCGCTCGGGGACACGATCGGCGTGGGGACGCCCGGCGAGGTGAGCGCCCTTCTCGCGGCACTGCGCCGTGGCGACGTGCCGCTCGCGAAAGCCGCCTTCCACTTCCACGACACCTACGGCCAAGCTCTAGCGAATGTGCTGGCGGCTATGAGCGAGGGCGTGACAGCGTTTGACGCGAGCGTCGGCGGAATCGGGGGCTCGCCTTTTGCGAAGATGGCAGGCGGAAACTTGGCGACGGAAGACCTGGTCTGGATGTGCAAAGGCATGGGAATCCACACCGGGATCGACCTCGACAAGCTCGTCGCGACCGCTCACTGGCTGGGCGAAAAGCTTGGGCGTGACCTGCCTGCACACGTTTCCAAAGCCATGAGAGCAAACCTCGGGAGCTAAGCCTGTCTCGGCTAGGCGACGCGCGTTCCTCCCTGAAACACGGCCCACACCCGCCACAGCGCGCGCGCATCGGAAAGCGGATCGCCGTGGATGAGCACGAGGTCCGCGGGCATGCCTTTCTCGATGCGCCCGGCGTGATCGTCCCCGAGCAGCTCGCCGCCGGCTCGCGTCGCGGCGATCAGCGCCTCACGCGGGGTCGATCCGGCGGCGACCAGCAGCTCGACCTCCCAGGCCAGTTGGCCCGCGCGAACGGAGCCTCCGCCGAAGTCCGACCCGGTGGCGATGCGGACACCCGCGCGCCTCGCAGCGGCAACCGCGGCGTACGCGCCCTCCTTGCGATTCGCGATCCGCCGGCGGCCCTCTTCCGTCGTGAAACGTTCGATCGCGGTCGTCCTGGCGAACGTCTCCCACGACGCGAAGATCGAGAGCGTGGATGTGAGGGTCACGTTGTTCTTCTTCATCGTTCGAGCGATGTCATCGTCGAGCTCCATGCCGTGCTCGATCGAGTCAACGCCCGCCAGAGCCGCGACGCGCGCGCCGTCGAGATACCCAGAGTGGCACGCGACCTTCGCCCCGCGAGCGTGTACCGCATCGGTCGCCGCCTTCAGCGCCGTCACGCTGAACGGCGATTCCTTCGCGCCGCCGGGCGCGTCCATGTAGATCTTCACGAGATCGGTGCCCAGGTCGAGCTGTGCGAGCGCCGCGTCCTTTAGGCCATCGTCATCCGTGGTGACCCACATATCGGGGTAACCGGTCTTCCCGATCCAGGTTCCGGCGACGCGGATGTACGGGTTTCCGGCCTTACCTTTGAGCTCCTCGCGGACGTCGAGCGAGATGGGACGACTGTCGGCCATCGGAGCGCCGACGTCACGGGCCCACAAAACGCCGGCCTGGACGAGACGCTTGGCGTTCTCGCGCGCGACCTGCCGCAACACCGACGGCGGATCGTCGCCACGAGCGATCCAGTGGCTGCCACCCTGCATGGTCAGATGGCTGTGACAGTCGACCAGGGCCGGCACGATCACCGCCCCGCCCGCATCGATCACAGCCGCGCCCGCCTGGTCGATCTCGTCGTTCGCGCCGATCGCCTCGATGCGACCGTCGGCCATCGCGATGCTGACGCCGAGCCGCAGCGAATCGGACGAGCCGTCCGCGAGGGCGGCATCGTGCAGGACCGTGCGGCTCACGTTCGTCGTCGCCCCTAGTGCGCCGCCGCCCTCCGCAGCTCCGTCCGAGCTTCGCGCTTCTTCTCGCGCACCGCACTGACCGCCGGTACACCTGAGCCACGGACGAGCTTGTCGAAGGCCGGCACGTCGGTCTTCGCGATCGCGCGCCACTTTGTGAGCTGCGTCTCGGCACGCTTGCTGAGATCGTCGAAGACGTCGTACATCGCCTTCGTCGGGGCGAAGTCGGCGCCCCCGACGGACATGGCGAGACCGCCGATCTTGAGATTCAGCTTGGCCGGGTAGTTGAGCGTGTCCTGGCGGCTCTTCGCCTTCACCTGGATGAGCTCTTCCTCGACCGCGGCGATCTTCGTCTTGAGCGAGCTTGCGCCCCGACGCACGCGAGCACCGGCGCTTCCCTCGGCACGCTTCTCCCACCCTTCGACTTGCGTCCGAAGGGCGCGGATCCCGTTGATCGCTTCGTGCACCTCGGTGAGCTTGTCGCGGATGCGCATCCGCAGCGCGAACTGCGCGTCGAGGTCCGCCTGGGTCGCCGAAACGCGCGGGTCCTTGCGAATTTCGAACGCGGCCTCGTGACGCTCGCCACCGACCTCGAGACGAACGCGGTACTGGCCGGGAGGCGAGACCGGGCCGGCGAGCGTCGCCTCAGCGGATTCCCATGTCGGGTCGTCCTCGACACGCGCGGCGTCGGGATGCCGCATGTTCCAAGCGAAGCGATTGAGCCCGGCCTCTTTCGCGACTTTCGGCTCCTTCGACTTCTTCAGCTCTTCGCTCCGACGTTGCTCCGGCGTGAGCGTCTTCTCTTCCTTCTCCTTCGGCTCGGGCGGAGCGCTCTTGAACTGACGGATTTGCTTGCCCTTGGCGTCCATGAAGGTCAGGGTCACGTCGCCCTCGGGCTTGTCGCGGAGCCAGTACGACACCAGGACGCCATCCGGCGGGTTCTGGCCGGAGTCGATATTGACCTGAGCTTTCTCGCCGGTCGGCTTCTCGACCTGACGGTACGTGACGATCGTCGCGCCGGTCATGCGGTAGTTCTTTCCTGACTTCGCCGGCTGCGGGAAGCCCATGTCGGTGCGGAACCGAACCGTGGGCCGCGGCGCGAAGAGACGGGCTTTCCCCTTGATCGGCTCGGCCGCGAGCTGGCGGATGGGCTCCAGGTCGTCGAGCACCCAGAAGGACCGCCCGTGCGTTGCGAGCACGAGGTCGGAGTCCTTCACGACCATGTCGTGGATCGGCACCACCGGAAGGTTGCCTCCGAGACGGTTCCACCGCCCGCCGTCGTCGAACGAGACGTACACACCCGTCTCGCTCCCGGCGTACAGGAGTCCCTTGCGTGTCGGGTCCTCGCGGATGACGCGCGTGAAGTCGTCGGGCCGTATTCCGTTCGTGATCTTCGTCCAGGTCCGTCCGTAGTTCGTGGTCTTCCAGAGGTATGGCTTGAAATCGTCGTGCTTGTAGCGCGTCGTCGCGACGTACGCCGTGCCAGCGTCGTGCGGCGAGGGCTCGATGATCGAAACGAGCGAGAAGGGCCGGATCGCGGCGGGCGTCACGTTCTTCCACGTCTTGCCCTCGTCGCGGGAGACGTGAAGTAGCCCATCGTCGCTTCCCGCCCAGAGCACGCCACGCTCGACCGGCGATTCGGCGAACGCGAAGATCGTGCAGTAGTACTCGGCGCCGGTGTTGTCCTTGGTGATCGGTCCGCCGGATGGCCCGAGCTTCGATTTGTCGTTCCGCGTCAGGTCCGGGCTGATCCGCTCCCACGTCGTGCCCTCGTCGGTCGTGCGGAAGACATGATTGCCGGTGTGGTAAAGAACGTTCGGATCGTGCGGCGAGTGGACGGTCGGCGCGGTCCACTGAACGCGGTACTTCACGTCCTTCGCGCCTTCGCCCGCGCTCGTCTCGGGCCAGACCATGATGTTCCTGGCCTGCCCGGTGCGGCGGTCGTAACGCGTGAGCAACCCCTGGTAGTTACCGGCGAAGACCACGTTCGGATCGTCCGCGCGAATCGCGATGTAGCCGGCCTCTCCCCCACCCACGGCGAAGCTGTCGGCCGCGGTGATGCCGGCGATCGCCGAGCGGCTCGGCACCGTCATGGTGGTGTTGTCCTGCTGCGCGCCGTAGATGCGGTACGGCGTCTGGGTGTCGGTGATCACGTGATAGAACTCGGCCGTCGGCTGGTTGTAGACGGACGACCAGCTCTCGCCGCCATTCAGTGTGACGACAGCGCCGCCGTCGTTCCCGTTGATGATGCGGTTCGGATCCTTTGGGTCGATCCAGAGATCGTGGTGATCGCCGTGCGGGATCGAGAGCTCCTGGAAGGTCTTTCCGCCGTCGTTCGAGAGCCACGCCGACACGTTCAGCACCCAGACCGTCTCGGGGTCCGTCGGGTGCGCGTAGATGTGGTGGTAGTACCAGGCGCGCTGGCGAAGGTTGCGATCCTCGCTCCCCCGCTCCCAGGTCTCGCCGAAGTTGTCCGAGCGGAAGATGCCGCCATCCTCCGCCTCGACGATCGCGTACACGCGTCCGGACCTCGCGGCCGATGCGGAGACGCCGATCTTTCCGAGGAGTGCGGTGGGTAGGCCCTTGTTCCGGCTGATCTCGGTCCAGGTGTCCCCGCCGTCGTTCGACCGGAAGAGCCCGGAGCCCTCACCTCCCGAGACGAGCTCCCACGGGCGGCGGATCGCCTCCCAGAACGACGCGTAGATGATCCGCGGGTTGTTTGGATCGATCGAGAGGTCCGACGCACCGGCCTTGTCGCTTCGGTACAGAACCTTCTTCCAGGTCTTGCCGCCGTCGCGCGTCCGGAAGACGCCACGCTCGGCGTTCGGGCCGTGCGCGTGACCGAGCGCAGCGACGTACGCGGTATCGGGGTCCTCGGGGTGCACGCGGACCTTGGCGATGTTGCGCGTGTCCTCGAGACCGAGGTGCGTCCACGTCTGGCCGGCATCGGTCGAGCGGTACACACCGTCGCCGTGCGATACGTTGCCGCGGATGCAGCTCTCGCCCATGCCCACGTAGATCACGTTCGGGTCGGCCTGCGCGACCGCGATCGCACCGACGGACGCGCGCTTGAAGAATCTGTCGGTCGTGTTCTCCCAGTACTGGCCGCCATCCATCGTCTTCCACACGCCGCCGCCGGTCGAGCCGAAATAGAAGGTGTTGCGATCCCGCGGATCGCCCGCAACGGCACCGACCCGACCGCCGCGATACGGGCCCGCGCTCCGCCATTCGAGCCGATCGAAGAAGTTAGGGGTTTCTCGCGGAGCCGCGGTCGCACGGCGCGCGGCCGTAGCGGTACGACGTTTTGCTGGCATGAGCTGCCTCCCCGGTATGCCTCTGTTGCAATCGAAAATCTAGTCCTTCTCGCTACGCTCTGCCCCGCATGACTTTGCCTCCGGTCATCCGCGACGCGATCCGCTTACTTCTCGTCGCGGTGCTCGAGCACCAATACGTCGTCCTGTTCTTCGTGGTCGCGATCGAGGAGGCCGGCGTCCCGCTTCCCGCGCCCACCGACGTCGTGATCGCGTTCTACGGATTCCGCGCCCGCGGCCACCTGCCTGATCTCGCGGAGGTCGTCCTCGTTTGCGCTCTCGCGTCCACTGTTGGGACGCTCGTCCCTTACTTCCTCGCTCGGCGCTTCGGCCCGACCGTCGCCCACCGGCTCGCAACATGGGTCGATGGCGACCCGGCGCAGGTCGACCGCTGGACCGAACGGATCCACCGGCGTGGCTTCATCGCGGTCGTCGTCGGCCGTCTCATTCCCGGGGCGCGCGTGGTCATGTCGCTCGTCGCAGGTACCGCGAAGGTC
>VBDV01000093.1 GCA_005882765.1 Chloroflexota bacterium
TCGCCATCGCCGAGAAACCGGTCCACGAGGTGATGGTCCCGCGCACCGACATCATCGCCATCGACGTGGAGACCCCGGCCGCCGAGATCCTGAAGATCATCACGACCATCGGGCACTCACGTATCCCGGTCTACGAGGGCTCGCCGGACAACATCATCGGGATCCTCTATGTGAAGGACCTCTTCCGCCGTCTCGCTCGCGGGGAGAAGGACGTGCAGATCCGGCCCTACCTCCGAGCCGCCCAGTTCGTCCCGGAAACGAAGAAGATCGACGAGCTGCTCCGCGACATGCAGAAGGACAAGGTCCACATCGCGATCGTGGTCGACGAGTACGGCGGGACCAGCGGGCTCGTGACGATCGAAGACCTCGTCGAGGAGATCGTCGGCGAGATCCGGGACGAGTACGACGTCGAGCAGGAGATGGTCCTGCCGGTGTCCGAGACGGAGGCGCTGATGGACGCCCGCGTGCCCTTCGAGGACGTGCGCGAGACGTTCGATCTCGATCTGCCGCCCGCCGAGGCCGCCCCCGATTACGACACGCTCGGCGGGTTCGTCGTTGCCCAGCTCGGTCGATTCCCGAAGTCGGGCGAGGCCGTGGAGGCGGGGGGCGCCAAGTTCGTCGTCGAGAGCGTCGAGGGACGGCGTATCCGCCGCGTTCGCGTGATCAAGAAGATGCCTGAGCGCGAGCGGGTCTAGTCACGTGGAGAAGCTCGGACCGGGCGATGAGGACCTGATCCGTGTCGCGTCGCTCGCCCGCCAGCGCGCCCACGCGCCGTATTCGAAATACAAGGTCGGCGCGGCGGTGCGCACCAAGCGCAACAAGATCTACTCCGGCGCGAACGTCGAGAACGCGTCGTACGGACTGACCGTGTGTGCCGAGCGTTGCGCGGTATTCGCCGCGGTCGCGGCCGGGGAGACCAAGTACTACGACGCGATCGCGATCGTCATCGACGACGACAAGCTGCCGACGCCCTGCGGCGCGTGCCGGCAGGTCATCGCGGAGTTCGCGCCAGACGTGCGTGTCGTGCTCGCGACGACGGGCGGGCTCAGAAAGGCGACGACGCTGACCGCTCTTTTGCCCGAGCCGTTCTTGCCAGGGAACCTTAGCTAGTCCCGCCGCTTGGTGAACTTGTCCAATGACGGGCTCTGAGCTGCAGACGCGGCTGGAACGACGCGGGAAATCATCCCGTTGGGTTGTTCATGGATCTCTGAGCAATGCGCCCTTCGAGCTACACGCCGGTGAGCGGACCGGGTTGAGGATTTTCCTCGAGCGCGTGGACATGGAGCAGGTCGACTTCTCGGGCTTGGATTTCGACCTGTTCTACGCGGCCGGTTCGAACTTCGTTCGGTGCGATTTCTCCGATGCGAAGTTCTTCCAGCTCGGGTTTGGACAGCCGCAAGTTCAGAAGGATTACCGTCGTGCGATCGCGGTCAGCGACCCAAGGTATCCGCAGACCATCTATGAAGACTGCGTTTTCCGGCGGACCCGGTTCGATCCAGCCAACACATGGTTTGGGAGCGCCCGTTTCATCCGTTGTCTCTTCGATCGAGCGTGGCTCCGAGAGATCTTCGGCACGCACTCTGCCGAATTTATCGATTGCCGGTTCGTGGGCAAGATCGTGGAGTGCAATTTCTTCGGGACCATCTCCGATCCGGATACCGCGAAGCGAGTCGGCCGCACCACGAATGCGTTTCGGGGGAATGACTTCCGTGAAGCCGATCTGATTTGGGTCGGGTTCCGGGAGATTGACCTCGACGCGCAACGTTGGCCCGAGTCAAATGATTACGCGATCCTGAGAGACCCGCCCGCCAGAATCGAAGCCGCTATCGAAAAGGCCCACGCAGCGAATCTGGGATCTTTTGGTGCCCGCAGCCACCTAGTTGCAAGCCCGACAACAGGGTCAGTTCGGAGTCTGCGCGTCCGTCAGCGCTTGATAGAATTTCGTCGATCCGGTCATCGCGAGCTCGTGTGTGCCGCCCTCGAGGCGCTCCTGGGCATGCTCGCCCGCCGACTCGAGGTGCAGCACGCCGTAGTCCCGGATCATCGAGAGCGGGAAGGGATGCGAGATGCTCGCGTCCTGCACGCGATCGAGGAGCATTGCGGCCTGCGTGCGGTTCAGGACGCCGCGCTTGGTTATGACGCGCCGATCCGTGAGCACGTACCACTTCGCACTCCAGGGAATCCACTGGACCACCAGCCAGAGCGTCAGCAACACGAACACGGCGAGGAACAGGACCATCAGCGTCGGTTGGGTCGACGTGAAGTAGAGCGCAAGGACGAGCAAGAGAATGTCGATGATCACGAGCGGCTCCCAGAGGAACAGCGGTCGGGTGGCGAGGATCACTTTTTCGTTTGGCTCGAGGATGATTCCGCTCGGTGCCATCGCGGCCGGATTCTAGGCGTCAGGCCGTGCGGCCTGCCGAGGGCTTGTCGCGTTTGCGGTGACGAACGCGTCCTCTCACCATCGCCGCATTCCGGCGCCGGAGGTCGTCATGCGGCGTGGATTCGCGCTGCTCTTCTTTCTCACGATCGTTGTCTCCTTGGGGTCGGCGCCCCAAGCGCGCGCTGCGACAAGCGAGTTTCGTGCGCTCTGGGTGGACGCATTCGGCGAGGGGATCTTCAACGACGCGGAGGTCACGAAGCTCGTGAACGCGGCGAAGGCGGCGAATATCAACGCGCTGGTCGTTCAAGTCGGTCGACGTGGCGATTGTTTCTGCAACCGCGCCAGCATGCCGCGGACGCAGGCCGGGATCGCTCCTCGTCCCTACGACCCGCTGGACGCGATCATCGCGAAGGCGCACGCGGCCGGAATCCAGGTCCACGCCTGGATCATCACCACGGCTCTCTGGAACAGCTCGACCCCACCGGTGGATCCGGGTCACGCCTTCAACTTGCACGGGCCGAGCAAGACCGGATACGACAACTGGCTCGGCGTGAAGTACGACGGGGCCCTTCGCGAAAGCTCGAGCTCGGCCGCGAACTGGTTCTTCGATCCGGGGCATCCCGACGCCGCCGCGTACATCGCGGAGATGTTTCTCTCGGTGGCGCGAAACTACGACATCGACGGGCTCAACTTTGACCGCGTGCGCTACCCCGATCTGACGCTGCCATCGTGGCCGCAAGACAACGCGTGGGGATACAACCCCGTTGCACTCGACCGCTTCCACGCGGCGACCGGGCGCACCGACCGGCCGCTTCCGAACGACCCGCAGTGGTCGCAATGGCGGCGGGACCAGGTCACGAACATCGTGCGCAAGGTCTACGTCGAAGCCGCCGCGATGAAGCCCAACCTCCGCATAACCGCGGACACGATCACCTACGGCGACGGTCCACAGGGCTACGGCGGTGACTGGACTCAGACGCGGCCATATCGCGAGACGCTCCAGGACTGGCGAGGCTGGATGCAGGAGGGGATCCTCGACACGAACATCCCGATGAACTACAAGCGCGAGCACTGCACCGCGACGGGGCCAGGCTGCTTCGGCGACCAGCGAAGCTGGTACACGAACTGGAACGAGTTCGCGAAGGACAATCAGTACGCGCGCTCGACCACCATCGGCGCCGCGATCTATCTCAACACCATCGACGGGTCAGTGACGCAGATTCGCAAGGCGCTCGCCCCGAGCGCTGCGGGCAACAGCGGAATCGGGTGGGTCGGCTATTCCTATCGGACGCCGGATTGCCGGACCAATTCGTCATGCAACCCACCGCTTCCCTACGGGTTCCGATCGGGGGACGCCAGCCGCGCCGAGCTCACGCGTGCTCTGACCCAGCCATCGGAATACGACAGCGTCTTGCCGCCGGTGTTTGCGAGTCCCGCGACCGTGCCGGACATGCCGTGGAAAAGCGCACCGACGCGCGGCCACATCGCGGGAACGGTGACGACCAACACAGGAGTGGCGCTCGATCAGATCCTCGTTCAGGTGCGCGACCCGGAGACCGACGCGCTACTCGCATCGCGGGTCACCGACGGGAGCGGCTATTTCGCGTTCGTCGATCTGTTGCCCAAAAAGTACAAAGTGTTCGTCCCCGACGACGCTCGGGTGACCGGCAAGCGCGTCGCGCTCACGACGGTAGCCGCCGGCCGCGTCGCGCGGGTCAGCATCACGCCGTTCGCCAAGGGCGCCGAGGGCAAACGTCCGCCCAAGGACAGCACGCCGACATTCGTTCCTCGTGAGGACCCGAACGCGGTGGAGGATCTGCCGAACGGCGAGCGCTGAGCGAACCTAGGACGGCGCAGAGGCCCCGACCGGCTCATCGGCGCCCGTCGTCGACGCGACGAGCTGCTCGAGCATTTCGAGTGGCTCGCGGGCTGCCACGATCGGCGCGATTCCACTCAGCGCGTGGAGGGCGCGGCCGCGCTGCGACTCGATCTCCGCGTCGATGAGCGCGCGGACGCCAAGCTCGTCAAGGATCTCCCGTATCTGCTCCGCGCTTTCGCTCGAGAGCGGTGCTGGGGGCGCGAACAGCGCGGCGAGGCGCTCGCGGGTCTTGCCTTGGGCACGCTCGAACCCGACCACGACGGGAAGCGTCTTCTTGCGCTTGGTGAGGTCGTTCATCTCCACCTTCCCGGTTCGCTCGGTCGAGGCCCAGATCCCGAGCACGTCGTCGTACGCCTGGAAGGCCTGGCCGAACGCGTCGCCGAAGCGCGCGAGCGCCTCACGGACCTTCGTATCGTCGGTCGCGAGGAGCGCGGCGCCCTGCGCAGCCGCGGCGAAAAGCGCGCCCGTCTTCTTCGCGGCCATCGCCCGGTAGCGTTCGGTGGTGACGTCGGTGCGTGTCTCGAAGGAGATATCCAGAAACTGTCCTTCGCAGACGCGCACGCAGGCCTCGTCGACGAGCTTGGCGAATTCGAGCACGCGCTCGGCGGGGAATCCGCGCAGGCGCTGCACGGCCAGACGCGATGCCGCGAACATCCCGTCGCCGGCGTTGATCGCCTGAGGCACGCCCCACACGCTCCACACGGTCGGCCGGTGGTGACGCGCGGGATCCTGGTCCTCGATGTCGTCGTGGATCAGGGTGAAGTTGTGGAGCAGCTCGATCGCGGCGGCCGCCGGCAGCGCCGCGCGCGCGTCGCCGGTGAGGGCCTCGTAAATGAGGGTGCAGAGCACCGGTCGCAGCCGCTTCCCGGAGGGGCCTCGCTCGGCCTCGAGGCCGAGGTGGTACAGCATCATCCCGTAGAAGGGCTGAAGCGAAGGGTCCGCGCCGATTAGAAGAGCGCGGATCTCCTCGTCGACGGCGGCGATGTGTGCCTCGAGAGTGCGACCCACCGGAGATCGATCATATGCGCCCCGCGACTCGATAGGAGCCGCGTTTCGTACCATTGACGCGACGTGGCATCTCGCACGTACCGTGCGGAGGCGATCGTCCTAAAGACGAACGACTTCGCCGAGGCGGATCGTATCCTCGTCCTCTTCACGCGCCATTTCGGCAAAGTGCGCGTCGTCGCGAAAGGCATACGGAGAGCGACGAGCCGCATGGCCGGGCACGCGGAGCCGCTGACGCATGCCACCTACCAGCTCGCTCGGGGGCGTGAGCTCGATGTCCTGACCGGAGCCGAGGCCCGTGCGATCTATCCCGATATGCGCGACGACCTCGCGCTGATCGCGGCGGGGTGGTACGTCGCCGAGCTCGTCGATCGCTTCACCGCCGACCGGGTCCCGTCCGCGCCGCTCTTCGACCTTCTCGAGACATCCCTTCGCGCGCTCGACGCGGGGATGAACGCGCCGACGGTCTGCCGGTGGTTCGACCTCCATCTCCTCGACCGTTCCGGGTTTCGGCCCGAGCTCGGCGAGTGCGCGCAGTGCCGGAAGGCGCTGATCGAGGAGACGAACGCATGGGAGCCGGCCGCTGGCGGCGCGATCTGCACGGGCTGCGCGGTCGGGCTCCCGTACGTGGCGCCGCTCACGGTTCGCGGGCTGAAGTCGCTTCGGTACCTTTTGGTGAGTGACCTCGAATCGGCGTCCCGGCTGCGTCTCGACTCTGCGCTGACGGCGGAGCTCGACCGGCACCTCCGCGGCTTTCTTCGGTATGTCCTTGACCGCGACATCTCGACCACGCACCTCCTGGACGAGCTCAGCACCCTCCCACACCCCACGCCCGTTTCGTGAAGACTGCACCCAGAGTGACTGAAGGCGACGTCGCCGAGAAGATCACGTCGCTCGCGAAACGGCGCGGCTTCGTGTTCCCGTCGAGCGAGATCTACGGCGGCGCGGGCGCGACCTGGGACTTCGGGCCGCTCGGCGTCGAGCTCAAGAACAACGTGAAGCGCTCGTGGTGGCGCGCGATGGTCCAGTTGCGCGAGGACATCGTCGGCCTCGACGGCGCGATCCTCATGCACCCCCGGGTCTGGGAAGCGTCGGGTCACGTGGAGAACTTCACCGACCCGCTGGTCGAATGCCGGAACTGCCGCAAGCGTTTTCGGCTCGACGACCTGCCCAAGGGCGAGGAGCTCGCGACCGCGTGGCGCGCGAAGAAGCTCGACCTCTCCGGCGTGTCCTGCCCGAACTGCGGCGAGCGCAAGCTCGCGGATCCGCGTCAGTTCAACCTCATGTTCAAGACGTTCGTGGGTCCGGTCGAGGACACCGCGTCCATCGCGTGGCTCCGGCCGGAGACGGCGCAGTCGATCTTCGTGGACTTCGAGAACGTCCAGCAGACGACACGGCGGAAGCTGCCGTTTGGGATCGCCCAGATCGGCAAGGCCTTTCGCAACGAGATCACGCCCGGCAACTTCATCTTTCGGTCGCGCGAGTTCGAGCAGATGGAGATGCAGTACTTCACCCGCCCATCCGAGGCCCATCGCTTCTACGACGAGTGGAAGGAGACACGGCTTGCCTGGCACGTCGAGCAGGGCATCCCCAAGGAGAAGCTGCGCTTCCGCGACCACGCCGACGACGAGCGTGCGCATTACGCGGCCGCGGCAACGGACATCCAGTTCGCTTTTCCCTTCGGGTGGAACGAGTTCGAGGGAATCCACTACCGCACCGACTACGACCTGCGCCGGCATTCCGAATACTCCGGGAAGAAGCTCGAGTACTTCGACGACGTCGCC
>VBDV01000094.1 GCA_005882765.1 Chloroflexota bacterium
CGAATGACCTGCGAGAGGATCACGCCACTGTTCCCACGCGCGCCCATCAGTGCGCCATACGCGGCGGCTGCGCTCACTTTGTCGATCGTCGGCTCGGCCTCGCGCGCGTGCTTCACCGCGGCACGCATCGTGTGGAGCATGTTTGTGCCAGTGTCGCCGTCGGGGACGGGATACACGTTGAGCGCGTTTACCTCGTCCGCACCCGCCTCAAGACGCGCCGTCGCGGCCTCAAGCGCGCGCAGCAGCGCAGCGCCATCGAATTGCCTAACGATGGGCGCGACTGTAACATTTGAGTTCACTTCCCCTGAAGGAGTCCACCTGCGATGCCACGCGCCTGCGCGATCTGCGGCAAGACCGCCGCTTATGGATACAACGTGAGTCACTCGAAGGTGCACACGCACCGTCGCTTCGACGCGAACCTTCATCCCGCCGTGATTGACGGCACCAAGATGCTGGTGTGCACTCGTTGCCGTCGGAACCAGACGAAGGACGCGCGGATGGCGAAGAAGAAGGAGCGCGCTCGCCGCTAGAACAACCCAGTCGGCGCGACGTACGCTCCCACCCCGTGTCCACACGATCCCTCTGGCAACACCAGGATTTCCGCAAGCTCTGGATCGGTCAGACCGTGTCCGAGCTGGGTTCGGTCGTCACCCGAACGGCCGTCCCGCTTGTCGCGCTGCTGGTCCTCGGCGCCGGCCCGTGGGAGCTGGCGGTCCTGGTGATCGTGTCGAGCGCGGGAGTACTGCTCGTCGGCCTCATCGCAGGGGCCTGGGTCGACCGGCTGCGGCGCCGTCCGCTGCTCATCTGGGATGACCTCATTCGCGCGGCGCTGCTTCTATCGATCCCTGTCGCATTCGCGCTCGGCGCCCTGCGGATGGAACAGCTCTACGTCGTCATGTTCCTCGAATCGTGCCTCGGTGCGCTCTTCGACGCTGCCTACCCCGCGTACGTGCCGACGCTCATCGGTCGCGATCGTCTCGTGGAATGAAACAGCAGGCTCGCGACGAGCTCGTCGATAGCGGAGATCGGCGGCCCCGGCTTTGCGGGAGCGCTCGTGCAGATCGTGAGCGCGCCGTTCGCCATCCTCGTCGACGCCGTGTCGTTCGTGGTATCGGCGGCGACGCTCCTGATGATCCGCGCTCCGGAGTCACCGCGACCCGCGCGCGAGACGGCGACGCGAATCACTCACGAAATCGTCGAGGGGCTGCGCACGGTGCGCCGTCACGCGATCGTCTTCCCGCTGGCTGCGCGGTCGGTGCCCGCCCACGTCTTCGGCGCGTTCTACGGCGTGCTCTATTCGCTTTACCTGCTACGCGAATTGCACCTCAACCCGCTCCTTCTCGGCATTGTCATCTCGGCGGGCGGAGTTGGGTCCCTCGTCGGGTCGCTCTTCGCGTCGCGTGTCGTGACCGCGCTCGGCATCGGCCGCGCGCTCGTTGGCACGGCCATCGCCGCCTCGATGCTCGGGGTGCTCACTCCGCTGGCCCAGGGGCCTGTCGCGCTTGCGACCCTCATGGTCTTTCTGCCGCAGCTCATCGGCGACGGCCTTCAGACGATCGAGGGCGTAGCCGAGCGGTCCCTGATCCAGGGCGTCATCCCGGACCGCATCCTCGGTCGCGTGAACGCGACGCTCGACGTCGTCGCGCATGGCATCGGCTACCCGCTGGGCGCCCTCGTCGCGGCATTCGTCGCGGAGCAGATCGGCGTGCGCGGCGCGATCGCGATCGGATGGGCCGGCATGGCGCTATCGATCCTCTGGGTGGTGTTTTCCCCGGTACCTGGCCTGCGCGCTGCGTCGGACTTCGTCGCCGCCGACGTCTACGTCACGCCGTCGGGTGCCACGCGATGAGCCCGCGAGGCCGCGAGGAGCAAGTCGCGGTGCTCCGCGAGAAAGCGTGCCTGCTCCGCGATCAGATCGGGCAGTCCGTCAAGCGGGAAGAACCGGACCTCTTCGACCTCCGCGCCAAGCCGCAATGTCCCGCCCGCCACGCGACACAGGAGCCAGACGTCGAGGCGGCGCGGGCGTCGACCCGCGCGGATCTCGAGGGTGCGCTCAGACTCCGCGACAAGCCCGGTCTCTTCGTCGATCTCTCGCACGATGGCCTCCGCGGGCGTTTCGTCCGGACGGAGATGCCCACTGGGAAGGCCCCACGGGGCGAAAGGTCGATAGGTATGACGGAAGAGCAGCACCCGACCATCGGAGTCGACGACCACGCCGATTACCCCAACGAGGAAGCTCGCTTCGCGGAAACGCACGCTGAAGCGCTTCGCGCCGGCCGGGAGCTTGCCCCAGACCCTCAGCGCAAAGCGCCTCAAACCGTGGCCGCCGCTCTGCCCTCCGCGACCTTCAGCTGACCGCATCCCGCGGCGATGTCCTGGCCCTTGCTGATCCGAAGCGTCGCGGCGATGCCGTGCTCCTGCAGTACTTTCGTGAACGCCTCCATCCGCTCGACAGACGGTCGCCGGAAACCGCCAGCCCCGGGGTTGTAGGGGATGAGATTCACGTGCGCGTCCTTCGTGGGTCCGTGTCGGGTGATCGCTGCGGCGAGCGAGCGCGCAGTCGCCAGCGAATCGTTTACGCCCGCGAGGAGGACATACTCGAATGTGACCCGCCGCTTAGTGCGCTTCACGTATCGCGAGGCGGCGGCGAGGACATCTTCGACGCCCCACTTCCTGTTGATCGGCATGATGCGCGCGCGCGTCGGATCGTCCGGCGCATGCAGCGAGACAGCGAGGTTGATCGGCAGGCCCTCGCCGCCGAGGGCATCGATGCCGGGTACGACGCCGCACGTCGAGATCGTCAGGCGCCGCGGACTGATGCCAAACTCCTCTGGGTCGACGAGGGAGCGCACCGACGCGAGCGTCGCGTCGTAGTTGTTGAACGGCTCCCCCATCCCCATGTACACCACGTGAGAGACACGGTCGCCGCTCGGCGCGAGCTCCCGCTGCCAGTGCCGGATCTGGTCGACGATCTCGCCCGCGGTGAGATTTCGCACGAGACCCATCTCACCGGTCGCGCAGAACGCGCAGGCCATCGGGCAGCCGGCCTGCGTCGAAACGCACACCGCGTTTCGTGCGCCGTGATGCGGCATGAGCACGCTCTCGATGTGGTGCCCGTCGCGGAGCTCGAGCAGCACCTTGCGGGTCTCGCGGTCCGCGCTCGCCTCTTCGCGTACGGGCTCGACGGACGACCACCGAAACGATCGCGCGAGCCCATCGCGGAGGGACTTCGGCAGGTCGGTCAGCGCTTCGAACCCGCCTTCGGTGCCATGGGTCGCGTGCCGGCGGATCTGCTTAGCGCGGTACCCGGGCTCACCGTGCTTTGCCAGCCACCCGACGAGCTGCTCTCTGCTGAGGTCACTAACGGCGGGACGGATGTCGGTCACTGATCGAGCGTAGCGGCGCGGCTCAAGACGGGACGCGATCATCCGGTCGAACATCTCGCAGCCCGCGGGCCCAGTCCGCGCCGCTCATCGCGCGTTTGCCGGCCGGCTTGACCTCATCCAGTCGGAGCCATTCGGCGCCCGCCGCGACGTGCGGCCTTCCTTCGCGCATCTCGATCGTCCCGCGCGCCGTCCCCTGTCCTGGGGCGATCGACGCGCGGAGCACACCAATCCGCTGCCCCCGGAACATCACGAACGCGCCCGGATCCGGCGTGTATGCGCGCACCCGGCGCACGAGCTCCCCCGCCGGCCGCGCGAAATCAAGCTCCCCGTCGCGGGGCTCGAGCTTCGGGGCGAGGGTCACCCGTTTGGTGTCCTGCGGTCGGCGCACCAGCTTGCCCGCGAGATACCGCGGCATCTCCCGCTCGAGAAGCTCGCCGCCGAGCTTCGCGAGTCGCTCCTCGAGCTCTCCCCTCGTCTCGTCGCCGATCTTCGTTCGCGTCTCCGCCAAGATCGGCCCCGCATCGAGCTCCGCCGTGCCCTCCATCAGGCTCACCCCCGTTTCCGGATCGCCGGCCAGGATCGCGTGGGCGATCGGCGCGGCGCCGCGCCATCGGGGGAGGAGCGACGCATGGACGTTGAGCGCGCGGCCGCTCACCGCGGTGAGCAGCGACTTCGGGATCTTGTTGCCGTATGCGGACCACACGAGGAGCTCCGGACGGAGCGCGAGGATCGCGGCCACCTCCTTCTCATCGAGGCGCGCGGGCTGACGGACCGGCAGACCCATGGCCACCGCCGAGACCTTCACCGCGGGCTCGCGGAGAACTCCGCGGGATGCGGGACGATCGGGTTGTGTCACGACCCCGACGATCTGAACGACGCCGCTCTCGCGAAGCCGTTCGAGTGCCTCGAGCGAGCGAACCGCGAACTCAGGGGTTCCCAGAAACAAAGCGCGCTGTGCTAGGCGGAAACCCGTTCCTCCTCTTCGGGCTCGACCCTATGCAGATCCTCCCGCGATCGGAGCCGATCGACGTACAGAGTGCCATTCAGGTGGTCGGTCTCGTGAAGGATGCACTGGGCCCCGAACTCTTCGCCGATGAGTGTGAAGCGCTTTCCGGCGAGATCATTCGCGACGAGGCGCGCCGCGATCGGGCGCTCGAGCATCCCATACATCCCCCGCACGGAGAGGCAGCCTTCGCTCGTCTCTTCCTTCTCTTCGCTCGTCCACTCGATCGTCGGCTCCAGTGCGACGACGCCGGCCTCGTCGACGTCCATGATCACGACTCGCAGCGGCACGCCGACCTGCGGCGCAGCAATGCCGATCCCGTGCGCGACCACCATCGACGCAAACATGCGTGCCACGAGCGCTTCGAGCTCCGGCCGGCCGAGCCGCGGCTTTTTCGAGGGCGCGTGCAGTACCGGATCGCCGATCTGTCGGATGTCGACAGCGTTCGCGGAGAGGAACTCGGGGCTGGACCATTTCGCGCGACGTCCCGCGTCGATGCGCCACGGCGTCCCCTTGGTGATGCGAAGCCGCGGCGGCGGCGGCGGCGCCTTTTCCTCCATTGGGTCCTCGGTCACCCGAGAAGTGTCACCGGGTCCACGTCGACCGTCCACTCGTCGCTCAGGGTGATGCGGTCGAGCACGCGCTCAGGATCTCCGCGGAGAACGATCTGCGCGCGATAGCTCCCGGCGCGCTTCGCCGCGAACGCCGGCGCAGGGCCGAGCACCTCGGCGTCGTCGCCGGCGGCCTCCCGAAGCCAGGCCGCAAGCTCGTGCGTCCGGCGCTCGACCGTCTCGAGCTTCTTCGCTTGTGTAGAGAGCAGGGCCAACCGTCCAAAGGGCGGGTAGCCGAAACGGCGCCGTCCCTCGAGCTCGGCCTCGGCGAAGGCAACGTAGTCGTGCGCGGCTGCGGCACGGATGGCGTAGTGCTCCGGTAGATAGGTCTGCACGATCCCGCGCCCGCCGGCCTCTCCGCGTCCGGACCGGCCGAGGACCTGCGTGAGCAGCTGGAAGGTCCGTTCGGCCGCGGTGAAGTCCGGAAGATTGAGGACGGTGTCGGCGTTCACGACGCCGACGAGCGTCACCCGTGGAAGGTCGAAGCCCTTCGCGAGCATCTGCGTTCCCACGATGACCTGCGCGTCGCCGGAGCGCATGCGTTCGTATGCCGCCGCGTGTGCGCCCTTCGCGCGGATCGCGTCGCGGTCGAGGCGAATGACCTTGGCGCGCGGAACGGCCG
>VBDV01000044.1 GCA_005882765.1 Chloroflexota bacterium
CTTGGCCGCACGAACGCGACGCTCGAGGTCGTCTCGCACGGCGTCGGCTACCCGATCGGCGCGCTCATCGCGGCGTTCATCGCCGAGCAGATCGGCGTTCGCGGCGCGATCGCCGTGGGATGGGCGGGCATGGCCGCGTCGCTGCTCTTCCTTGTGTTCTCGCCCGTGCCGCGCGTGCGCACGGCCGCGGAGTACGTGGCGAGCGCCGCTACTTCGAGCTGACTGTCCACTCCGTCGGGATGATGTGGATCCAGGTCTGGCCGGGATTGAACTTGATCTGGTCGCCCTGCCGGTTCGTGAACGTGAACGCGACACCGTCGCTCGCCCGTGTCCACGTCGCGTCCTGACGCTGGCCGTCACGGAACACTTCAGCGCTGCCCGTGCCGACCAGGCGCATGTCGTGCGCGTGCGAGCCGGCGGCGTCGACGATCTCCGGCACTTCCCAGATCTCGGTGTGGATGATCGCGACGTTCGCGGCTGCGATCGGCTGGTTATTCACCGCGTCGACGTCGCGCACCGCCTTCCCGGCGTTGTTCTGAAAACGCGCGTACGTCCGCGTCTGCGGGTCGTATTGGTACTTCACGAGCGAGATGTCCTCGCGATATGGGATCGTGAGCTCGGTCGCGGCCGTCGCGCCGGCCATGCCGGCGATGGTCGCTGCGTGATCCGTCGCGGCGAGGAAGCCCCATGAGGGGATCTGCTGCGGCGTGTCGGCGCCGTGCGCCGCGATCGCCTGCCGCATCGCGGCGGCGCTCGTGAACATGTTGTAGGGACCCGGGCGGAACGTCACGCGGTAGTAGCCGCTCGTGTAGTCGGCCGATAGGTTCACGTAGTTGCCGTTCGCGGCATCGCCCTGAATGAGCGGCATCTCGTAGGCGGAAGTGCCCGAGTACACGAGCGCGCCACGGACCATCGGTGTGAGCGACCGGTCCGCGAGTCGCGCGCTGCGGATGTTCCCGATCGTCTGAGGATCCTGCGAATGGAAGACCGCCGCGAGGCGTGTGGCGAAGCCCTCAACGAGGATCTCGAACACCATGTCGGCCTGTGTGATCCCGTAGTGCGGCCGGGCGAGCGGAACGTTATCGATCTTTACGAGGAGCGCTCGCTTGTCGACGGCGCCGAGCTTCAGCGGCTTCCCATTCAGCGGCCAGCAGTCCCGGCACGGAGCATCAGGCGCGAGTGTCGGCTCGATGGTCGGAGCCGCGGCGCTGGTCTGCGGTGCGGGCGAAGCACCCGGAGTCGCCGCGGGTGAGCTGCAGGCGGCGAGCAGGACCAGGACGGCCATGAGGGCGAACGAATCCGCGAGCGGTACGCCCTTCCTCATTCGTCTCGACTGTAGCGGCCGATGCTTCCCGGTTCTAGATGCGAGGGCATGCTCGCCTCTTCGGAGTGGGGGTAGGCTCCGAGGTCAAAGGGGAGGTGCACTCATGGCCTCATCGAACAAGGAGACCCTGCGCAAGGTCCAGGAGGCGTGGAACCAGAAACGCTTCGACGATCTCGATCAGTACTTCGCGCCTGACTTCAAGGCGAACGGCAACGATCCGAGCGGGCCTCCGACCCTCGCCGCCGCGAAAGCCTCGAACGGCGTGATGAATCAGATCTTCAGCGAGCGGAGGGTCGAGATCCTCGATCTCCTCGAGGACGGTGACAAGGTCTTCATGCGCAATCGAGCGACCGGGAAGCACACCGGCGAGTCATGGATGGGTGCGCCGGCCGACGGAAAGCCCTACGAGATCGAGTCGTGGTCGATGTATCGCTTCCGCGACGGGAAGATCGTCGAGAGCTGGGGACTGAACGACGGGATGCGCCTGATGATGCAGATCGGCGGACAGCTGCCTCAGCGACCGGTGGCCGCCGCCGCGTCGCGCTAGCGCGCCACTGGCTCTCTCGTGGGAGCGAGATAGGCCGACGCCTGCATGGTGAAGAGCTCGGCGTAGCGTCCGCCGAGGTGCATGAGCTCGTCGTGCGTCCCACTCTCGACGACGCGGCCGTCGTGAAGCACGTAGATGCGGTCCGCTGACCGTACGCTGGAGAAGCGGTGCGAGATGAGCAACACCGACCGGCCGCTGAAGAGGTCGCGCATGCGCGTGAAGAGGTCGTGCTCCGCGCGCGCGTCGAGCGCCGCGGTCGGCTCGTCCAGGATGACGAGCGGCGCGTCGCGAAAGAACGCGCGCGCGAGCGCGATGCGCTGCCATTGACCGATCGAAACGTCCTTTCCGCCCATGAAATACGGCCCGAGGATCGTGTCGTAGCGATCCGGCCAGGCATTCACGAACGAATCGGCGCCGGCGCGTTCCGCCGAGCGGACGATCGCATCGAGGTCCTCGAGCCGCTCGACGCGCCCGAGGCCGATGTTCTCGCGCACGGTGAGCATGAAGCGCGCGAAGTCCTGGAAGAGCACGGCGACGCGCTCGTAGATCCAGCTCTGGTCGTGCGCGGTCACGTCGACGCCGTCCCACAGCATCCGGCCCGAGTCCGGCCGATAGAGGCCGGAGAGCACTTTGGCGAGCGTGGTCTTGCCCGATCCGTTCTCGCCGACGAGCGCGATGACCTCGCCCGCGCGGATCTCGAGGGAGACATCGTCCAGCGCGAGGCGTGACGGGAGTGCGGGCCCGCCGTCCTTCGCCGCCGATGGCGGATAGCGAAAGGACACGTGGTCGAGCTCGATGCGATCGAACGGCGCAGCGCGCTCAGCGAGCGCCGGCGAGCGGGCCGGAGCGAGCCCGCTGAACTCCTCCCAGTCTTCGAGGAAGAGGCTCGCTTCGTAGAGCTGCGTCATGTTGTTGACCACGCTCGAGAGCTGCCCCGAAAGCTGCTGGCTCGCGGCGACCGCGGCGCCCGCCTCGGCCACGCCGATGCGGTGCTCGATCACGAGATAGGCGAGGGCTCCGTACGTCAGCGCCGTCACTAGCGATGACGCGCCGGTGCTCAGGATCTGGTAGCGCGCTCGCTTGCGGAGGTTCTTGGCGAGCTCGATGAGGCGCTCGTTCGACAGACGCTCGTAGAGAGCGCGCATGTACGGGGCGAGGGCGAACGCCCGCAGCTCCTTCGCGTACTCACGGCTCGTGAAGAGGCCGAAGATGTAGTTCCGCATCCGCTCGTTCGGCGTCATCGATCGCCAGAAGTGATAGGTCTGGCGGCTTGTCGCCGCGCTCGCGAGCCACATCGGAACGAAACCGACGACGGCGAGCACCAGCAGGATCGGCTGCAAGACGTAGAGGGCCGCGGCGACACCGAGGATGAGGAAAAGGCTGCGCGCGAGTCCGATCGCCGATCCCGTGACACCCATCATCCGGCCCATCGCGTTCATGGCTCGGCGCAGAAGATCCTGGAATTCCGGGGTCTCGAAGCGCTTCAGGTCGATGGCAATGATGCGGTCGAGCAGGACCGAGTTCGTGTGCCGCTCGACGATCGCCGAGAGCATCGACTGCTGCTGGCCCTGGATGAGCCCGGCCGCGCTCGAGATCACGCTGAGGCCGATCATCTCGCCGAGCAGCGTCCCCACGCGCCCGAGGTCGCCGCCGCTCCCGGTTGCGAGTACGGCGGCGATGAGATCGCGCGTGATGACGAGCTGCGCACCGGTCGTGACGGCTGTCACGATCTGCGGCGCGAGGCTCGCGAGGAATCGGCCGGGCGCGGCCTCCCAAACAAGGCGGAACGAAGACGCCAGCACCCGCGGCACTCGGCGGAGCTGGCGCCGCTCCGGCGGTGCCTCGACGCGATCGCCGCGTCCCCAGAAGATCAAGTCCTCAGGTTATCGCCCTCATTTCGGCGGACGGGGGATGCGCTTGCCCTGGACGTCGACGCGAGCTCCGCGCGGGTGTTGGACGATCCGGAGGACGACGGTCGTGCACGCCGTGCATCGAAGGACGATCCCGGGCGCGTGGACATACGCAAGGAGCTCGCCGATGTGATCGACGTTCCCGCAGCTCGCACACTCCGCGAGCACGGTCGTCATGTCGTCGCCGTAGATCTCCGAGAGAGCTCCGGCGACGGCGTTGCCATCGAGGACGAGCTCGTCGATGGGCTCGGTCATGCGCCGCTGGGTCCGAAGCGCTCGGTGCGGATTCGATCGGCGGGCAGCCCGACGCGCTCGAGCCCGTCCGCGGCGACCTCGACGAGTGCCGTGGGGCCGCAGATGAAGGCGAGGGCGTTCCGACCGAGAGGTGCGCTCACCTCTTTCAGCATCGCATCGTCGATCCGGCGCGCGTAACCCTTCCAGCCTGATGGCTGGTTCCGCGTCAGTGTGTACGAGACGGTGAGGCCATTCTTCCGCGCAAGAGCGTCGAGCTCCTGGCCGTAGATGATCTGCTCGTACGTGCGCGCGCTGTAGAGAAGCCGAGCCGGGTCCGTGACGCCTGCAGCCGCGCGGTGCCGAAGCATCGCCATGAGCGGGACGACGCCGGAACCGCCCGCGACGAGCAGCAGCGGGCCTTTGATCGTGCTGTCCCAGACGAAGTAGCCGCCGATCGGGCCGCGCACCTCGAAGCGGTCGCCGACCGTCACGGTGTCATCGAGGAACGGTGACACCTCGCCGTCGGCGATGCGCTCGACGGTGAGATCGATCTCTCCGGCGCGCTCGGGCTCCGACGCCACGGAGTAGCTCCGCTGTGCGGAGTACCCGTCCTCCGCGGTGAGCCGAACGTCGTAGTGCTGCCCGGGACGATGCGGCATCCAGTCCGGCAGAGCGAGCGTGAGCGTCTTCACGTCGGGTGTCTCGATCCGGACCGCCGTGACCGTGACGATCTGCCATTCGAGCGCACGTTTCACCTTAGTCGCCTGTATACCGCTCTTCTTTCCACGGGTCGCCGTGGTTGTTGTACCCGAGCGATTCCCAGAACCCGGGCTCGTCGCGCTCCATCAGCCGAAGGCCGCGCACCCATTTCGCGCTCTTCCAAAAGTACAGATGCGGGACGACGAGACGCGCAGGTCCGCCATGCTCGGGTGCGAGCGGCTTGCCGTCGTACTCGTATGCGACGAAGGACTGTCCGTTGACGAGGTCCGGCAGGGGGATGTTCGTCGTGTAGCCGCCGTCGGAGAATGCGGTCACGAACGCGGCGCGCCGGTCGAGCTCGACATGCTCGAGCAGAATGTCGACACTCACACCCCGCCAGCGCGTGTCGAGCTTGGTCCACTTGGTCACGCAGGAAATGTCCTTCACGAAGTCCTGCGCCGGAAGCTTCAGGAAGTCGGCCCAGCTCCACGAGGCCGGCTCCTTCACGAGTCCCTCGATCTTGAAAGACCACGACCCCAGCGGCGTGCGTGGCGTCGGACCGGCGGAGAGGACGGGGAAGTCCCTGACCAGATGCTGTCCGGGCGGGATCCGAGCGGCCTGAGCCGATCCGGTGGGCTCGCGACGCCCGACGAACCCCCGGGTGACGAACCGGTCCGGCACGGAACGGAAGCCTAGTGCCCGGGTGCGCATCATGTACTCGATGCCAGTCCGGAGGACCGCCAAGCATCCACCGGCGAGCCGCCTCGCCGCGATGACTCGCCGCCTCTTGGACCAATCGAAGCTCTGCGCCATCGCGACCGTGTCGCCCGGCGCCCGCGCCCATGTGAACACGGCGTACTTCGCGTGGGGACCGGCGTTCGAGATCGTTTGGCTGTCGGCGCCTGAGGCGCAGCACTCGCGGAACATCCGCGCCAATCCGTCCGCGGCGGTCGCCGTGTACCGCTCGACCCAGACCTGGGGTGGCAGCGACCACGGGATCCAGCTCTTTGGAACGGCACGCGAGCTTCGCGGCCGCGCGGCGCGGATCGCCGAACAGTTATACGCGGCGCGCTTCAGGGCCTATGACGCCATCGACGCGTATCGGTTCTACCGGCTCCGGCCCCGCCGGATCAAGGTCTTCGACGAGCACGCTCTCGGCGGAGCGACGTTCGTCACGGTCGCGGTCGGAGCCGGAGGACGGCTGCGCTGGGTTCGGACGGAGAGCTACGTATGACCGCGCCCGACCGTCCAATCTTCTTGGACATCTTTTTACAAGGGCTCACGAAGGATTACGGCGCTGGGCATGGGGTCTTCGACCTCAATCTCAGCGTCGAGGAGGGCGAGGTCTTCGGATTCCTCGGGCCGAACGGAGCGGGAAAGACGACGACGATCAAACTCCTGATGGGGCTGATCCATGCCACCCGGGGGTCCGCCACGATCCTCGGGCTCGACGCCGACCGCGATTCTGTCCCGCTGAAACACAAGATCGGGTATGTCCCCGGCGAGCTGCCGCAGTTCGGCGGCTGGCGTGGCTCGGAGATCGTGGCGTATATCGCGGGCTTGCGCGGGGATATCTCTGACAGTGAGGTCGAGGCTGTCGCGAAGCGGCTCGATCTCGACCTCGGCCGCAAGTACCGCGAGTACTCGCACGGCAACAAGCAGAAGCTCGCACTGCTCCTCGCGTTCGCGCCAAAGCCGGCCCTGCTCATCCTCGACGAGCCGACGAGCGGACTCGATCCGCTGCATCAGCAGGAGTTCTACGGGCTCGTTCGCGACGCGCGCGCGCGGGAGGCGACGATCTTCATCTCGTCACACGTGCTCTCCGAGGTCGAGCATGTCTGCGACCGCGTCGGAATCGTGCGCGAGGGCCACCTCGTAACCGTCGGCCAGCTCGACGAGCTCGCCGGCATGCGCGCGCACCGCGTCGAGATCGAGTTCGCGGATACACCGCCGATCGAGCGCATCCGCGCTATTCCCGGCCTCGAGCAGATCGAAGTCCACGATCATCGCGTGAGCGGAATCTTTCGCGGCGAGTTCGAGCCCCTCCTCGCCACGCTCGCGAGCTCGCGCGTCACCAAATTCGAAAGCCGGGAGCCCTCGCTCGAGGAAGTCTTCCTCGGGTTCTATAAGTGACCCTCCTCCGGCTTGCCCTTCAGTCGCACCGCACCGGCCTCCTCATGACCGCGCTGGTCGTTGCGGCGGGCGGGCTGCTCAACGCGGTTGGTTTCGCGCAGATCGCGGGCGACACCCCCACGGCGAGGGCCGTCTTCGCGCAGCAGATGGAGCTCCTCGCGAGGCAGCTCACATACTTGCTACCCGCCCCGTCCCAGCTCGACACGATGGCGGGCTACCTGACCTGGCGCTGGTTCGGCTCGGCCGTGCTGATCTACGCCTTCTGGGCCCTACTGGCCGGCACGGGTGCCGGCCGCGGCGACGAGGAACGGGGTCTCGTCGAGCTCTGGCTTTCGACCGGGGCCTCCCGCTTGAGCCTCATCGCGGCGCGCGTTGCCGGCTTCGCCGCCGTGGCCGCCCTCTCGATCGCGGTCATGCTCGCCGTCACCGACATCGGGGCTGCGATTGGCCAGGAGCCGCTGCTACTCGGGCCGCTCGCCCTCGAGGGTCTTGCCATGTGGACCCTCACGCTCTTCGTGTTCGCTTTCGCGCTCGTGGTCGCGCAGCTCGTGACGACCAGGCGAGGCGCGACCGGCATCGCCGGAATCGTCGTGCTCGTGCTCTTCATGCTGAACTCCGCCGCCCGATCCGGCGTCGGCGTCGGAGCGATCCGCTGGCTGTCGCCGTTCTATCTCTTCGATCGGAGCACCCCACTCCTTCGCGGAGGATCGCTCGACGTCGCAGCCACGGCCGCACTTGCTGTCGGCTCCGTCGTCCTTGTCGGACTCGCGGTGGCCGCGTTCATTCGAAGGGACATCGGTGCCCCGCTCCTACGCGGTGCGCCCGCCAAGGCGCGTGTCGAGTGGCGCCCGGCCGGGGACCCGCTGCTCCGTACGCCGGTCCTCGCGATCGTCGATCAGCAGCGCATCTGGATCGTCGCGTGGGCACTGGGTCTCGCGGTGCTCGCGGGGTTCCTCACCTCGATCACGAAGACGATGGTCGATGCCTTCGGAAGCTCGGATATCCCCATGCTCCGGGCGTATTTCGAACGGGCCGGGATCAACGCCTATGCCGATTTCGTCGGCGTGATCTGGTTCTCGACCCTCCTGCTGCTCATCTCGCTCTTCGTCGCCGCGCAGGTAAGCGGGTGGGCCGCCGACGACGCCGAGGGCCGGCTCGAGATGATCCTGAGCGCGCCGGTGTCGCGGGCGCGCGTGGTCGTCGAGCGCGTCACCGCGGTCGTCCTCGCGTCCGCTGTGGTCGTGGCCGTCAGCTCGGTGGCCGTGTACCTGACCGCGACATCGACCGGGATCAGCTTGCCCGGCGGCCGCTTCGTGTTTGCGTCCGCCGCCGTGCTTCCCGTCGCTTACGCGTTCTCGGGCATCGGCCACGCGCTCGTGGGCTGGCGCCCGCGCGTCGCGGTTGCCGTCCTCGGCACGCTCGCGGTGGTCGGCTACTTCGCGCAGCAGCTCGGGCCGCTCTTTCAGTGGCCCGATTGGGTGAACAACATCTCCCTCTACGCGTTATACGGGACGCCGATGTCGAAGGACGACTGGAGCGGTATCGCGACCCTCATCGCGATCGGGACGGCCGGCACGATCGTCGCGCTCGTCGTAATGCGTCGCCGGGATGTGGGACGCTAGTCGTACATGCGCCGCATCGGACACCGAGGAGCGAAGGGGCACGCGCCAGACAACACAATTGAGTCGTTCGAGAAGGCGCAGGCGCTCGGATGTGACGAGGTCGAGACCGACGTATGGCTTACCGACGATGGCCGCCTGCTGATTTCGCATGACCGGCCAAGGCCGGAGCACAAGCTCACGCTCGAGGAGGTCCTCGACTTCTGCCGCGGAAAGATGGGCGTCAACGTCGAGCTCAAGTGCGAGATGAGCGAGAAGGGCGCGCAGCAGACCGGCGGTCAGGTGGGAAAGCTCCTTGCCGAACGCAAGGACCCCGACGTCTACGTGTCGAGCTTCTGGTGGGGCGCACTCGAAGGGTGCCGCGTCGCCGGACCGTCTGCTCGTCGCGCGTTCATCTTCGCCGACTCTCCGGATCGGTCGTCTCTGATGGAGAGCGCTCGCGGGATGCGTCTCTGGGCGCTGCATCCGAATCGGACGTATGTGACGCCCGAGATGGTGAAAGCGGCGCACGCCACCGGCGTGAAGGTGAATGTGTGGACGGTGAACGAGCCGCGCGAGATCGCGCTCTTCGGCGAATGGGGCGTTGACGGGATCATGTCGGACTTCCCGGAGCGGATCCCAAAGGGTTAGATACCTGCGGCCGCCCAGCCTCGTGAGCGATCGACCGCGCGCTGCCACCCCGCGTACAGGCTCTCGCGTTCGTCGGCCGACATGCGCGGCTCGTAGCGCGCGGCGACGGCACGGCGCCGCCGCAGGTCGTCGGGCGATTTCCACACGCCGGTCGCGAGTCCCGCGAGGAAGGCGGCGCCGAGCGCGGTCGTCTCCTGTGTCGCGGCGACCTCGACCGGTATGCCCGCGACGTCGGCCTGGAACTGCATCAGAAAGCCGTTCGCGGTGCCGCCGCCGTCGACCCGAAGAACCTCGATCGGCTGGCCCGCAGCGCGCATCGCTTCGAGGAGGTCGCGCGTCTGGTAGGCGATGCTTTCGAGGGTCGCGCGGACGACATGCGCGCGTGTCGTCCCGCGCTCGATGCCGATCAGAAGGCCGCGCGCGTACATGTCCCAGTGCGGCGCGCCGAGTCCGGTGAACGCGGGGACGAGATACACGTTGTCGTTGCCCGCCAGCCCGGCCGCCAGCGACTCGGTCTCCGCGGCCGTCGCGATGATCCCGAGCCCGTCGCGCAGCCACTGCACCGCCGCACCCGTGATGAACGCGCTTCCCTCGAGCGCGTAGCGGATACCGTCGCCCGTGTCCCACGCGATAGTCGTGAGAAGACCGCCGCTGGCCAAAGCCGCGCGGTCCGCCGTGTTCACGAGCAGGAAGCATCCGGTCCCGTACGTGTTCTTCGCCTCTCCGGCGGCGAAGCACGTCTGGCCGAAGAGCGCGGCCTGCTGGTCGCCGGCGACTCCCGCGATGGGCAGGGCTCTCCCGAAGTGTTGTGCATCGGCCTCCGCGACGATCCCGCTCGATCGGACCGGCGTGGCCAGCATCGACCGAGGGATTGAGAGAAGCCCGAGCAGGTCGTCGTCCCACACGCCCCGATGGATGTCGAAGACGAGCGTTCGCGACGCGTTCGAGACGTCGGTCACGTGCGTGCGGCCGCCGGTGAGCTTCCAGATGAGCCAGGTGTCGATCGTGCCGCACACGAGCTCGCCGGCCTCGGCACGCTTCTGCGCACCAGCGACTTGATCGAGGATCCAACGGACCTTGGTCCCGGAGAAGTACGCGTCGATCACCAGGCCGGTGCGCTCGCGCACCAGCTTCTCGTGACCGTCGGAGCGCAATCGCTCGCAGATGGCAGCACTTGCACGGCTCTGCCAGACGACGGCGGGATGGATCGGACGGCCCGTCGCACGCTCCCACACGACGGTCGTCTCGCGCTGGTTCGTAATGCCGATCGCGGTGACCTCGCTCGAATCGAGTCCCGCACGGGTCAGGGCTTCGCGCCCGACCGCGACGGTCGTGGCGAAGATCTCCTCGGGATCGTGCTCGACGTGGGCCGACGCGGGATAGAACTGTCGTATCTCGCGGTCGGCGCTTCCCCGGATGGTGCCGGTCTCGTCCAAGACGACCGCGCTCGAGCCCGTCGTCCCCTGGTCGAGCGCCAGGACCGCGGTCACTCGGTGCTGAAACGGCGCATCGGTTCGACCTCGCGCCGGTAAGCCTCCACCTCGTCGTGTCGCCTATCCGGATCCCAGCCGAGTAGCCCGGCCATGCGGTCCGCGACACGATCGACGCAATCGAGCGCCTGGCACGCCGAGAGGCCGACCGCGGTGCGACGGAGGAGGACGTCGCCAAGCGTCAGCGCCCATTCGCTCTGGACGGCATGAACGACCTCTGCCTCCACGCCGCGGTGGTGCGGACAGAGCGGTGCCGCGAGTGAGGGATCCGCTCTCGTCAGGTCGAGGATCTCGCGGGCGCGCGCGCCGTAGATCGAGGTGAGGTGGGCGCGGGTCGTCGCCTCGAGCGTCAGGTCGCCCGGCCGGGCCGCGTGATCCGCGGGCCGCGCGCCGGGCAGGAGCTCATCAGCGCTGCGCGACGGCGCGTATCGCGCCAGTCTGCGGCTCGCTACGTCGACGACCTCCTCCGCGATCGCTCGGTAGGCGGTGATCTTCCCGCCAACGACGGACAGGATCCCCTCCACGCCTTCGCGCGCAGCGTGATCGAAGAGCGCGTGCTTGCGGGACACCTCTCCTTCGCTCACACCTTCTTCGCGCACGAGGGCGCGGACGCCGGCCCACGTGAAGTAGATCTCATCGAAGGGCGCGCTCGGGAAGGCGCGACGCGCCTCGTCCTGGAGGTACCGAACGTCCTTCTCGCTCGCGGCGACGTTGCCCGGGTCACCCGTGTAGTCGGTATCGGTCGTTCCGACGATCGTCGCATCCCGCCACGGGATGACGAAGAAGAGGCGGCCATCGCTCTTCGCGAAGAGAACGTGGGCCTGCTCCACGGCATGCCGGGTGACGATGTGAACGCCCTTTGTCAGCCGCAGGAGCGGACCGGGGCGCTTGCGGAGAGGCGTGATGGTGCGATCGAGCCACGGCCCGGTCGCGACGACCGTGAAGCGAGCGCGGATCTCGACGTTGGCGGCGCCCGTGGCGTCTCGGACACGCGCGCCGACAACCCGCTCGTCTTCGCGAAGGAAGTCGACGACCCGCGCGTGATTCAAAACGAAGGCCCCGCGTGAGGTCGCATCGATCAGATTCTCGACGACAAGGCGCTCGATGAGAGGAACCTGCGCGTCATAAAAGCGCCAAGCGCCTTCGAGCCCGTCGGGCTCGAGCGACGGCTCGGCGGCGAGCGTCGCGTTGCGGTCAAGGTGCTGCCGTTTCGGCAGGCTCTTGTCGAGCGACAGCAGGTCGTACAGCTGCATGCCCAGCCGGAGCTTCAGCTGATAGAAGAAGGTCGGGCGGTAGAGGGGAAGGAGGAACGGGAGGGGAAACACGAGGTGCGACGCGATGCGCAGGAGGATCTCGCGCTCGCGCATGTCGCTGCGCACCAGCGCGAAGTCGAACAGCTCGAGATATCGCAGACCGCCGTGGATCAGCCGGGTCGGCCGCGACGTGGTGCCGGATCCGAAATCGGACTGCTCGACCAGCGCGACCTCGAGCCCGCGAAGGGCCGCGTCGCGCGCGATGCCCGCTCCGATGATCCCGCCGCCGATGACCAGGAGATCGACGGTGCGGCCGCCGAGCGACCGCACCGTCTCATCGCGTGTGGCTATTTGTTCGCCTTGTTGTACTTGTCGATCGCGTCGTTCACTTCCGCGGCCGCCGCGTCGAGAGCCTGTTGGGAGGTCGCCTGTCCAAGCAGGACGGATTCGATCATCTTCTGCGTGCGCGCACGCGCCTGAGCGAAGACGCCGAGGACCGCGCCGTTGGTCATCCGGTTCTGCGGCGAATTGCGGATCTGGTCCACCGGCGTTTGGAATTGCGGGTACTTCGTCGCCCACTCTTTGGCCGGGGCCTCGTTGTAAGCGGCCTTGACGATCGCGTAGTAGCCAGTGTCGGACTGCCACTGCGCCTGGACTGCCGGGGTCATCGCGTATTTGACGAACTCCCACGCGGCCTGCTGCTCCTCGGCCGGGCGGCTCTTCATGATGTAGAGCGACGCGCCGCCGATGATGTTGCCGCCATTCGCGGGCTTGTTGTCCGGTCGGGCGAAGAGACCCGTGCCGACCTGGAATTTCGCGGTGTTGATGTTGCCGCGGAGCGCCGCGCTCGACTCGAGGTACATCGCGGTCTTGCCGGACTGGAACGCGGTGGTCGCGCCGGCGTTGTCGATGCCGGGGTTGTAGAAGTACCCGCCGTCGATGCCGGCCTTCCACCAATCGAGGATCGCCTTACCTGCGGCGTTGTTGTAGACGACCTTCGTCGCGCGGTCGTCACGCCCGTTGCCGTTGTCGGCGTAGAGCGCGCCAGAAGTGGCGAGGAGCTGCTCGAAGAACCATCCGTAGATCGAGGGGCCGAACCCGTACCGGACGGTGTTCCCGCTCGCGTCCTTCTTGGTGAGCTTCTTCGCGGCGTCGGTGATCTCGCTGAACGTCACCGGCGGCTTCGCCGGATCGAGGCCCACCTCGGTGAAGGCGTCCTTGTTGTAGTAGAAGATCGACGAGGACGCGTTGAAGGGCATGCTCTGGAGCTTGTCCTGGTACTTGTAGTAGTTGATGACCGCGGGTTCGAAGTCCGCTGTGCTGAACTTGTCGCGATCGATGAACGCCTGCATCGGCACGACCTGACCGCTGTCATACATGTAGCGCTGGCCGATGTCGTAGACCTGCACGAGTGCCGGCGCGGCATTCGACGCGAGGGCGGTGTTCAGCTTCGAGAGCAAGTCGTCATACGTCCCCTGGAAGACGGTCGTGACCTTGATCGCGCTCTGGCTCGCGTTGAAGTTGTTGACGATTTTGTTGAGCGCCTCGCCGTTGATGCCGGACATCGCGTGCCACCACGTGATGTTCGCGGCGGGCTTAACGTCCTTGCCCGGCGCGAGGGCGCTCTGGTCCCCTGTCGGACTCGCAGCGCCACCGCCGCCGGGAGTCCCGCCGCCGCACGCTGCGGCGACCATTGAAAGCGCGATCGCGAACGCTGCGAGCTTGCGCATCTTTCCCTCCATGCCTTACCCCTTGACCGCACCCGCGGTCAATCCTCGGATGAGTTGACGCTGCCCCAGCACGAGCAGGGCGAGCGTCGGTACCGCGACCATGATGACACCCGCCATGACCAGGCCCCAGCGGAGCGATTCCTCGAAGCGTAGTTGCGCGATGCCGACCTGTGTTGTCCGCATGAGAGTCTCATTCGTGATTAGAAGCGGCCAGAAGTACTGGTTGTAGGTCGACAGGAATCCGTAGATCGCTACCGTGCCCAGGGCCGGCCGCGCGAGGGGGATGACGACCTCGCGAAGGAAGCGAAAAGTGGTGGATCCGTCGATGCGCGCGGCATCCCATAGCTCCCGCGGGATCTGCATGAAGGCCTGCCGCAACAGGAAGGTCCCGAATGCGGTCGCCATGAACGGAACGGCAAGTCCCTGGTACGTGTCGAGCCAGCCGAGCGTACGGATCGTCATGTAGTTCGGGATGATCGTCGCCTCCCACGGGATCATCAGGGTGCTGAGGAAGAGGAAGAACAGCACCTGACGCCCGCGGAACACGAGGAACGAGAACGCGTACGCCGCGAGGCTCGCCGTGATGAGTTGTCCGATCACGACCGCCGTCGAGACGATGAAGCTGTTCAGTAGATAGCGGACGATCGGAATCGCCCCGAGCACTTTCTGGTAGTTGTCGAGCGATGGGTGCATCGGAAGCACCGGCGGCGGGAACGTCGCGATCTCCGACTCGCTCATGAACGAGTAGGAGAGGGCGAGCAGCAGCGGAAAGGCGACGAGGATCGAGACCACGGCTAGCAGCACGTAGGAGCCAAACTTGCGCACCGGGAGCGGCCGCCGCTCTCGTGGCAGCGCGATGGCGCCGGTGCGCGGGACTGCCCTGACGCTCATTGATAGTGAACCAGCCGCTCGACGAAGCGGAATTGAATGAGAGTCAAGATGAGCACCAGAACAAACAGGACGACGGATTCCGCGCTCGCGAATCCGAATTGGAAGTTCTGGAACGCGTCGAGATAGATGCTGTACACGAGCGTTCGCGTCGCGTCGACCGGACCGCCTCGCGTGAGCAGGTGGATCTGCGTGAATGCCTGCAGCACCGCGACGGTGTCGACGACGAGTAGGAAGAAGAGCGATGGCGAGACCATCGGGACGGTGATGCGCGTGAACATTCGCGCACCTCGAGCGCCGTCGAGCCGCGCCGCTTCGTAGATCTCCTCGGGGATGCCCTGCAGCCCTGCGAGCAGCACGATGATGTTTGTACCCATCGTCAGCCAGATCGTCGTGATCGACACGGCGATGATTGCGATCGTCGGCTGGATGAGCCATTCCGGCCCGCGAACGCCGGCCAGCGACAGCACGTAGTTGAGAAGGCCGAGGCTCGGATTGAAGAGGAGGAGCCAGATGAGTGACCCGACCGCCGCCGAGATGGCGATGGTGCTCGCCATCATCGTCCGGAAGACGCTGATCCCGCGGAGACGCTGATTGAGCAGTACGGCCAGGATCAGTCCGAGCGCGATTCCGAGAGGCACGGTGTAGAGGGCGAAGAGCCCGGTCGCCACAAGCCCTGAACGGAACGTCTGCGAGGTGACAAGGTCGATGTAGTGGTCGATCCCATTGAATGTCGTGACCAGGCCGGTGGATCGGGTGTTGTAGAAGCTGAGGTAGAACGTTCGACCCAGGGGGATGAACACGAAGACGACGAAGATGAACAGCGCCGGCGCGAGGTAGGCAAGGCCGACCGCGAGAGACCGGAGGTCACGCGCGGTCCATCGCATCACGTCGCGGCATCGTAAAGCTATCTTCCTGTTGAAGCGTGGCTCACGCGATCGAGACGCACGGACTCACGCGGCGGTTCGACGGCCGGCTCGCCGTCGACGGGCTTTCGCTTGCGATCGAAGCGGGGACCGTGTTCGGCTTCCTCGGACCGAACGGGGCGGGGAAGACCACCACCGTCCGAATGCTGGCCGCGCTCATCGCACCGACGGACGGCGACGCGATCGTCGCCGGCCACGCTCTGGGGGTCGACGACACCGCCCTGCGGCGGTCGGTCGGCATCCTCACCGAGCAGCCTGGCCTCTACGACCGGCTATCCGCGCGGCAGAACCTCCGCTATTTCGCGCGGCTGTACGACCTCGACGCCGCGCGGGTCGACGCGCAGGTCGAGCGTTATCTGCATCTGCTCGAGCTCTGGGACCGCCGCGACGAGCCGGTCGGCACGTTCTCGAAAGGCATGCGGCAGAAGCTCGCGATCGCGCGAGCGCTCCTTCACGAACCCCCCGTCGTGTTCCTCGACGAGCCCACCGCCGCACTCGATCCTGAAGCGGCGCGCACCGTGCGCGAGTTCGTGAAGGGCCTTCGCGCGGAGGGCAGGACGATCTTCCTCACGACGCACAACCTTCCGGAGGCCGACGAGCTCTGCGACAGCATCGGGATCTTCCAGTGCCGTTTGCTTCGAATGGGGTCGCCCCGCGAGCTGCGGGCGGGTTTATTCGGCGCGGGGACAGTTGTGCGCGTCGTCGGCGATGCCGCGCGGCTTGTGCCGCTGGCGCGTTCGCTCCGGTTCGTGCGGACTGCCCACGCCGAGGGCGACACGCTCACCCTCGAGCTCGAGGATCCGGAGACGCGCAACCCGGAGCTGGTCGACGCGCTCGCCGCCGCCGGCGCGCGGATTCGGTACGTCGAGCGCCTTCAGCACTCGCTCGAGGACGTTTATCTGCGACTCGTCGGCGGTCACAAGTGAAAAAGGCGCTCATCGTGCTCGAGAAGGAGTGGCTCGAGCTTCGGCTACAGCGAGCGCTGCTCTGGGCGACGTTGATCCTTCCGCCGCTCATCACCGCGTTGGCAGTCGCCACATTTTTTGTGGTGGGCAAGATCTCGAGTGGCGTAAGTCTCCCTGCCACGCCACTTCCGCCCGAGTTCGCTGGACTCTCGCTGCTTGAGATTGGGCAAGCGATCGTTGGGAAGCAGTTCTCGACCCTCTTCCTGCTTCTTCCGATCTTCATCCCGTCGGTCCTCGCGTCCTACGCGATCGTCGGGGAGAAACGCGAGCGCACTCTCGAGCCGGTTCTGGCGACGCCGATCCGCACCTGGGAGCTCTTGCTCGGGAAGATGCTCGCGGCGCTCATCCCGGCCCTCGGGATCACGATCGCTTCGGCGGCGCTGTTCGTCGCGGGTGTCCTCGCTTTCGCGGTGACCGACCGCGTACGCGCGGTCGTCGTGACGCCCGGCTGGATCCTCGCCGTGCTCGTCGACACGCCGCTGCTCGGGTTAATTGGAGTTGCGCTGATCGTCGTGCTCTCGTCGCGCGTCAACGATCCACGTACCGCGCAGCAGATCTCGGCCGTTCTGATCGTGCCGGTGCTGGGCTTGCTCTTCGGTCAGCTCGCGGGCGTCGTTGTCCTCGGACCCCCGCTGGCCCTAGGCATCGGCGTCATCCTCGCCGCGATCGCGGCGGCGTCACTCTGGTTCGCGGCGCGAGTCTTCCAGCGCGAGGTGATCCTGACCCGCTGGCGCTGAGTCGCTAGTGCTTCGACTGGCTTTGACTCTTGCTCTTGCTTGCGCTCTTGCTCCCGCTATGGCTCGAGCTCTGACTGCCGCTGTGGCTAGAGCTCTGCTTGTCGGCGTCCGCGCGAGGGAGTCCGTTGCCCGTCGTCTTGTCTTTCATGGCGCACCACCTTGGAGGTTCGTTCAAGACGGACTCCTGCAATTGCGCGGCCGTCAGCTAGGGCGATGGTGCAGGGTGGTCCGGAAGCGCGTCGAAGAACGCCGGCCAGGCTCCGTCGTTTCGCGCGGTGAGCGAGGTAATCCCGCCGTCCGTCCCGTCGATCGTGAACACGCCCCAGTTGAAGGTGAGGCCGTGGCCGAAGGCGGGGACGATCTCGCCGGCGACCGCGACGATCCACACCGGGGCGCCGTCGTCCGCCGCCGCCGGCTTGTACGCACCCGGATCGCCGCTCGCGAGGTATTCACGCCAGGTCATGAGCTTGACTTCGATTCGATCGATCCGCCGTACCTCGGCGGAGAGCTTCATCACGGCGCTGGTGGCGAGGGGTTGCTGGATCTTGACCCCGAGGGTCGTCAGGCGAGGGGTCGGACTCGGGGGGACATACGTCATGGCTGGATGGCTCGGCAGTTTGTCGAACGTGGACGGCCACGCCTCCGCGATGCCGACGTCGCCGATGACCATCAGGCGGCCCGGAACGGATTCGACCAGAAAGATCGCCCAGCGGTATGGCGGATACGGTGTCGGACTGCCGGGTGGCGGGCCGCCAAAGGAGATCGGCTCTCGGCCGTTCGGCCAGACTTCTCCGGAGACCGCAACCGCCCACACGTAGCGTTGAGCCGGGTCTCCGAAGATGCCGAATCCTGTCATGGCGGTGGCTTGCGGATCACCTGCGTGTGTTCGGACCGGACCCGCCACTCTCAGGTAGTCCGCAAAGGTCATCAGCTTCGCGTCGGCGCGGTCGACGCGCCCCACATCAGCATTGCCGCTCGTGACGAGCGCGATCGCTTCATCGCGCTGGATCATCGACGGCAATGGTGTCGCCCCCGGATCGGGTGTTGAGCTACCTCCGCCGGGCGAACCGCCGGAAAAGGTCTGGCCGCAGGCGGTTGATAGGAATGCGATCGAAACGAGCCACTTGGTAAACCGACGCTGCATCACAGAGCGGGTGGCGGGAATCGGACCCGCGCCTCAACCTTGGAGGGGTCGCGCGCTTCCATTACGCCACACCCGCGCGAGATTTGCGCCTGAGATACGTTCGATCGCGATGACAGTTCGCACAAACGATATCGCACTTCGCTGCTTCCTCAAGGATCTTTGAACGACCTGCGCGGCCGATCATGCGAGTAACGGTGTAGCTCTTAGTTGATGAATCTCGATGGTCGAACTGCATCACATAAGAGGGAAATCGCCGACCGCAGTCGGCGCAAGGAACATCTCGGAGCTCTTCGAGGATCTTCGCGTGACCCCTCCAATATTCTCGTTTCTCCTCGAGCCGGCGCGACGTACCTGAGACGGGTTTGTCGCGCGCGAGCAGCCATCTGTATGTTCGGCCCGCGTGACAGTTGGCGCAGACGATGTCGCATTTCTCGATCTCGGCCAGGAGACGCGACCGCGACATAAGCATCGCCCGACCGCTGGTGAGGTTGAAGGATTTTTCCGACGGGGTTCGATGGTCGAAGTCCATGACCCAGGGTGGGAATATTCCGCCACAGTCCTGGCAGGGTCGCCGCCGCAAATCTCGCAAGAATTCGAGCGTCGCTGCCTGGCGAACGCGAACGCGCTCGATCTCGTTCTCGCGATTGGCGGCGTAGTACGCGACGTTGTACGGCCGCTGATCGCGCTTGTTCTCCACATTTCGCAGTTAGAACAGATGTTCCTGCCGTGTCAATAGGACTGGCGACTACGGCCGGCCCCAGCGCACCGGCACTCCGTCGAGCTCTCGCACCTTCCCGCGCCGCTCCAGATACCGAAGGTGCGCGAGCGTCTCCGCGAGCGCGAACCGCTCCTCGTGCGCCGAACGAAGGACTGGGAAGAGCGTCCGGCACACCGCGTAGGCATCGCGTTCCGCGTCGCCGATGGCATCGAGCGTCGCGCGAAGCCGGTCCTCGTGATGCGCGAGGATCTGATCGACGCGGCCGACGAGATCGTCGAACGGATCGCCGTGCGCGGGTAGCACGCGCTTGACCGGTAGCTCACGCACCGCGCGCAACGCGTCAAGAAAATCACCCAGCGGGTCATCACGCGAGTACGGGTAGAGCCCGACGTTCGACGTGATCCGCGGGAGCACGTGATCTCCGGAAAACAGCACGCGCTCGGCGCCGTCGACGAGCACCGCGTGATAGTCCGTGTGCCCCGGCGTCCACTTGAGGCGAACGCTTCGGCCACCAAGGTCGAGATCCTCGCCGTCGTTCGCGGAGGTGACCTGTTCCACCGCGTCCACCGCTCTCCCGATCTCGAGCCACGACGCGCGCATCCCTTCGTCGACGTCGCGTGGCATACCGTGACGCTCGAACCAGGCGTACGTCTCGTCGATCATCGAATGATCGCGCGACCACATGCGCGACGCGTTTTCCAGCTCCGGCCCGTGCATGACGATCTCGGCACCCGCGAGCTCAAGCGTCCCTGCCATCCCGATGTGATCGGGATGAAGATGCGTGACGAACACGCGCCGCACGTCTTCGATCGCGATGCCGGCCTCCGCGAGTGCGGCGAGAAGCGCGGCCTCGGCTTCCTTCGTGTGCATGCCCGTGTCGACGAGGGCGTAGCCAGACGACCCTTCGATCAGGTACGCGTTAATGCTTCGGAGGGCGAGTGGAAGAGGAAGTGCGATGCGCCGGACGCCCGGCGCGACGATCGGCGCCTTCAGCGCGAGAGGTCGATCGGGAACGTCATCGCGGTTAGAATGGACATTCCCCGGCCCGTTCGTCTAGTGGCCTAGGATGCAGCCCTCTCAAGGCTGAGATCAGCGGTTCGAATCCGCTACGGGCTACAGCGAGGCGTGAGAGCGCCGAGATCTATGCAGTACACGCGACGCCGCGCCCGCGCTCTAACCCCTGACGAGATCCTCGACGCGACGGTTTCGGATCGATCGCGGCACTCAACGCGAGAGTGGATTCCTCTCAGTACCCTCCACGATCGTTTCGGCCCGGCGAAGCAAACTAGAGTTTGTAGCGGTGACCAGCAGAACGTATACGTACCTGACGGCACTCATCGGCGTCATATGCGGCTACGTCATCGTCCGTTCGGTCCTCTTTGCCGATTCACTGACCGTGCGGAACGACCTGGTGCAAGGCTTCCTCGTCGGCGCCGGGCTGGGGGTCGTCGCGGTCGAGATCCTCTCGAGGATCAAGGCCACGAGGATCAACGGCTGGGTCACTGTCTTCGGATGCGGCCTACCCGGCAGCGACATCTTCACACGGGCCGCGTGCGCCCGGATCTTTCCCGGCCCGGTGAACGTGCCTCAAGAGGCGATGTACTGGAAGACGGGACACGGCGTGGGTCACACGCTCTCCGGAGAGCACGACTACATCCTGCACTTTCCGCCGGGCGGTCTTCCGCCCAACGACGCGTTCTGGTCGCTCACAATGGCTGACGCGAAAGAACACTTCGTGGCGAATCCCATCGATCGGTACAGCGTCGGCGACCGTTCCGGCCTCGCGCAGAATCCCGACGGCTCCGTCGACATCTATCTGCAGAACGCCGCTCCGGCAGACCATCAAGCCAACTGGCTGCCCGCGCCAGCAGGCAGATTCATCCTGTGGCTGCGCGTGTATATGCCCGGCGCAGCGATTCTCAATGGCGAGTTCACGGTGCCGCCGGTTGTCGAAGCAAGACCGCGTCGATGACGGGGTACCAGCACTTGCTTCTGTTCGGTTCGGTCACGGTCGCGGCGTGCTCACTGTTCGTCTACTTCTGGCCGCGCATCTTGCTGGTCGTGTACAAGAGGGCGATCCTCGTGAAAGGGTTCGGCGAGGGCCCCATTCCGGTCAATACGCTCTATACGGAGCCCCAAGCGGTCTTTGCAGATCCGCTCCGTGCGGCGCCCGCCTCGGGCTCGAGCCTGATCACCACAGGCGTGAACCGCGACACGCTCCTCATGGTCGGCTGGTTGGATCTCAGCAAAGGGCCGCAGGTCTTGCACGTACCGGACATGGGCGGTCGCTACTACAGCGTCCAGCTCACCGATCCATCGAACAACACGAATTTTGCCTACGTCGGCAAACGCGTCACTGGGACCGAGGCCGGCGACTATCTCATTAGCGGCCCCGACTGGACGGGATCCGCACCGCAGGGAATGACACGGATTTCTTCGCCGAACAATTCGGTGCTTGTTGTTGGCCGCACGCTCGTCGAAAGCGACGCAGACATCTCAGTCGCTTACGCGCTCTCCAAGCAGATCCTTCTGGCACCGCTGGGAGGCTGACCTCTCTCCGCATTGCCGGTCTCCGCGGGCGCGCGCACTGACTCTCGGTATTCCGGTCGACGAGTTCCCATAGTGATCCACGGGATCACCCAGCAGATTCCGCGGCCTCGGCGGCCACTGATCGCGCGGCGCTGACTCGATCAGGAGATCCGTCCGGAACATTCGCCGAGAAGCTCCTCGCAGTACGGTCCACCCAGTTCAGCCGACATGGCTCGACGACTCGCCCGGGCGTACAGCCTCGTTCCCTGAGCGCGACCACGCGAATATCGTGATCGCGGCGCCGACAAGGACGATAACGATCCCAGCGGGCGTCAGTCCCCCGGGCCTAGACGCCAACGTCGCCGCCCCGGTGATGAGCAGAGTCAGAAACGAAAAGAACGCCGCCACGAAGAGCCAGCGCCACCGGCGTTGGCGCCCGCTTCTGAGGTCCCACCAGCGCACAAAGAAGAGCATCGCCGCCTCAGCCGGCGCAAGGACCTCGAGGATCCCGACGACGCTGATCCCGGGGAAGATTGACGCAGATCCAAGCAGTGCGATGAGCCGCTCGATTGTCAGAGCGACGGCGAGGACCGCAAGAACGAGCCAGATCCACATCTGATTAGCGCCGTCCCGCAGGTTGAAAGAGCTCGATCGGATTTCCGGAGGGATCGTCGAGCACGATCTGCTTACCGCCAGGTCCGGTCACGATCTCGCTCCGGAATCGCACGCCGGCCGCGCGAAGGCGCGCGACTTCAGCCTCGATGTCGTCGACGATGAAGTGGATCCGATTCCAGCCGCCCGGGCCGGGCTTCCGGCCGTCCGGCATCGGACGTCCGGCGGAGCTTGTCGGTCCGCTCAGCAGGATTCGAAGTGGCCCGCGGATGACGTCGGCGAAAGCCGGAGCCATGTTCGAGCCCAGCGTGAACCCGAAGTGTGTCGTGTAGAAGGCGACTGCAGCGTCGACGTCCTCGACCATGTACCGAACATTGACCGCACCCTCTGCCACTACAAAAAGCTACCGGCTCCGAACCGGCCTTGCGTTACTGCCCCTTCAGGAACAGGAACCGCCGGATCCCGAGGGCGCGGAACACGGGCCTCTGCCATCCCGGGAACGGGGACTCGGCCGAGTCCGGATCGATCGTCACAGGGTCCACCAGGTGATGCTCGCTCCCGTCCTGGCGGATCGTCGCACCGCCGCTCGCGATGATGTTGCGATACCAGTCCGCGCCCTCGCCGAAGGCCATCGGAATCGCGAACCCGCCTGGGACGCGCATCCCCACCACGGGCGTCGCATATTCGCGGCCCGAGCGTCGGCCCCGGTGCCGCAGAAGGACGTACAGAGGGACGTGTCGCTTGCCGGCGATGCGTGTCACGAGGCGGTTCAGGATCGGTGTGAAGAGACCGAAGATCCTTCCCGCGAGCGGCCGCTCAGGCTTTGACGCGCTTTGTGCGACGAGTGTTCTTGCCATTGTGAGGTCCTCCCCTGAGGCGTTTGATCGTCCGGGTATAATTCAATCATCTGATTGATGGAAAGGCAAGAGGCACTCGTCCAAGCGGCCTATGAGCTCCTCGCCGAGCGCGGCTTCGAGGGGCTGCGAACGCGCGACGTCGCCGCAAAAGTCGGCGTCAACGTCGCGACGTTGCACTACTACTACCCGACGAAGGAGAAGCTGATCCGGGGCGTCGTCGGATACGCGATGGGACGCTTCCGCACGACCCTCCAGCCGGCGGGCTCGCCCGGCGAACAGCTGCGCGCGCACTTCGCGGGTATCCGGCGTCTTGCCCGGACCGACCCGGACCTCTTCGTCGTCATGGGTGAGCTCGCGATGCGTGGCCGGCGCGATCGCGCAATCGCCGCGATCGTCCGGGATGTCGACGCCGCCTGGGAGAAGACGTTGGCCGCGCTCCTGCGGCACGCCGCAAAAGAGGGCGCCATCGCGAAGCCGGCGACACCTGACGAGCTGGCCGCGCTGATCGTCGCCACGCTGAAGGGGCTCTTCATGCTCTCCGGAGATGACCGCGAACCGAAAGCGGTCGACCGTCAGCTGCGCGCGTTGGAACGCCTCATCGCGTAGCGGCGAGCGGCTCGAACCGAGCGGTGAAGTGGCGAAGCTGCGGCGGCTCGTCGACGATCCGATACCCCCGCAGCTCGGACGCCCTCTTTGCGACGGCGAGCACGACTTCGATCACGTAGTCGATGTGACTCTGCGTATACGTGCGGCGAGGGATTGCCATGCGCACGAGGTCCATCGCAGCGGGTGCCTCGCTCCCGTCGGGGCGGCGGCCGAACATCACAGTGCCGATCTCCACGCTGCGGATGCCCCCCGTCTCGTAGAGCGCGACAGCGAGCGCCTCGCCGGGATACGCGAGCGGCGGGATGTGGGCGAGCAGCGAGCGCGCGTCGATGTACACCGCGTGCCCGCCCGCGGGCTTCACGATCGGCACACCCGCGCGATCGAGCGCGTCGGCGAGGTACTCGGTCGAACGGATGCGGTACCGCAGGTAATCGGGCTCGATCGCCTCGCTGAGTCCCTGGGCGATCGCCTCGAGATCGCGTCCTGCGAGGCCGCCGTATGTGGAGAAGCCCTCCGTCAGAATGAGAAGGTTGCGGCATTTCTCCGCGAGGTCGTCGTCGTTCACGGCAAGCCAACCGCCGATATTCGCCAGCGGATCCTTCTTGGCGCTCATCGTCATCCCGTCCGCGTACGAGGCCATCTCGCGCACGATGTCGCCCACGTCGCGTTCCGCGTATCCCTTCTCACGCAGGCGAATGAACCAGGCGTTCTCGGCGAAGCGGCAAGCATCGAGGAAGAGCGGCACGCGATAGCGATCGCACACGGCTCGCACGGCCCGGATGTTCTCCATCGAGACCGGCTGGCCGCCTCCCGAATTGTTGGTGACCGTTATGAAGACGACCGGCACGTCCGCCGATTGTTTCGCGAGGAGGTTCTCGAGCGCCGCCACGTCCATGTTTCCCTTGAACGGGTGGATCCGCTGCGGCTCGCGACCCTCGGCGATGACAAGATCGAGTGCCTCGGCGCCGGTGGCCTCGATGTTGGCGCGCGTTGTGTCGAAGTGCGTGTTATTCGGGATGACCTTGCCCGGCCCGGCGATGACCGAGAAAAGGATCCGCTCGGCCGCGCGGCCCTGGTGCGTCGGGATGACATGGCGGAACGGGAAGAGGCGCTGGACCGCCTCGAGGAAACGGAACCACGACGGAGAGCCCGCGTAGCTCTCGTCGCCGTGCTGGATCGCTGCCCACTGATCTCGTGACATCGCGCCGGTGCCGGAGTCGGTCAACAGATCGATGAGCACGTCCTCCGCGCGGAGCGCGAAGACGTTGTATCCCGCGGCTTTGATCTTCTCGCGGCGGTCGTCCTCGGTCGTCAAGCGGAGCGGTTCCACTGAGTGGATGCGGAAGGGCTCGATGATCGTCTTGAAGCGGTCCGGCATTGCGGCGCCGATGCTAGTGCGGCGGCGCGCCTTCTCGGATGCGACGGACCGCCTCGGCGAGGCCGCCGGTCCAGGGCTGACCATGTCCCGGCAGTACGAGGGCCGCGTCGAGGCGCTCGAGCTTCGCGAGAGACTCGCGAGCGCGCGGGAGGTCCGACCCGAACGGCGCGAGCTGCGGTCCGGTCTTTCCGGACAGCACGTTCAGGGTCGCGAAAGCATCGCCCACGAAGAGCGCACCCTGCGCTGGAATGTGAAGCGCCGCGCTGCCCTCGCTGTGGCCAGGGACGTGGATCACGCGCGGTGCCCCCGGCACGTCAAGAGTCGCGCCGTCCCCAAACGTGGCGACCTCGGCGATGGGTGTCGCCCGAAGCATCCCCTTCGAGAGCGCGAAGGTGATGAAACGCAGCGCCGCGAGACCGATCCCGAGCATCTTCTGGTTCTGCGGCTTGGCTTCGCCGCGAGCCATCTTCGCATCGAGCTCGTGCACGCTCACGGGAACTCTTCGCTCGCTGCGGAGGCGCTCCGCGAATCCGACGTGATCGATGTGGGCGTGCGTCAGCACGAGTGCGCGAATGTCGGTCATCGATCGGCCCATGGCGGCGAGCTCTGCCGGGAGATCGTTCCAGTAGCCGGGCGCGCCGGCGTCGATGATCGTGATCTCGCCACTCTCCTCGAGGAGGTACGAGTTGACGAGGCCGGGGCCGAGGCGGTGGATCCCCGGCGCGATCTTCAATGCGCTTTCCGCTTTGGCAGCGCCGTTGCCGCAACCGCCTCGTAGCTCTCGTCGATCCAGCTTCGGAGCAGCGCGAGCGGGACCTCGTCACCTTTGCCGAACCGCGCGATGACCCATCCGGACTTGTCCATCCCGTACCCCATCTTCGTTACGAATTTCTGTGCGCGCGCGAAGAGCAGCGACCGCGGCAGCTTGACCCCCACCGAGACGTCGGGACCTTCGCCGCCGAGAAAGACGAAGATCTTCTTCCCGACCTTGGCCACGTGGTCGCCGGGCCAGGGCTCGTCCGCCCAAGCCTCGGGATGCCTCAGCGCGTGGGCGCGA
>VBDV01000080.1 GCA_005882765.1 Chloroflexota bacterium
GGCGCAGGACGCCATGGTCTGCATCCAGAGCGGCAAGACGATCGATACGCCCGACCGCCTGAAGATGATCGACAACCCCGAGCTCTTCATGCGCACGGCCGCGCAGATGAGCGAGCTCTTCCCGAGCGACCCCGAAGCCCTCGAAAACACGATGCGGATCGCTGACAAAGTCGACCTGAAGCTGCCCCTTGGTGAGCTGCGCCTCCCGCACTTCGAGGTGCCGGCGGGAAAAACCCCCGAGGAGCAGCTGCGAACGCTCGCCGAAGCTGGCCTGGTCGAGAAGTACGGCGCGGCCACGCCCGAGCTGCGCGAGCGTGTCGACAAGGAGCTCGCAATCATCGCCAAGACCGGCTACACGGGATACATCCTCATCGTCCAGGACTTCATCCGGTTCGCGCACGAGCAGGGGATCCTTACCGCGGTCCGCGGATCGGCGGGCGGTTCGGTGGTGAACTACGCGATCGGGCTCACCGATATCGACCCGCTGAAGTACGGGCTCATCTTCGAGCGGTTCCTCAACCTCGAGCGCTTCACGCCACCGGACATCGACGTCGATTTCATGGGCGACCGGCGCGACGAGGTTATCCAATACGTCACGCAGAAGTACGGGGCCGATCGGGTCGCGCAGATCGGCACCTTCAACACCATGCTCGCGCGCGCCGCCGTTCGTGATGTGGCGCGGGTGCTCGGGATGCCGTACGGCGAGGCGGACCGGGTCGCGAAGACGATCCCGTTCGGCACGACACTGATCGATTCACGCCGCATGTCCGCCGAGCTCCGCGACCTCGAGCAGGAGCCGCACATCCAGCGCCTTCTCGATCTCGCGGAGAAGGTCGAGGGGCTCGTGCGGTCGACTGGCACGCACGCGGCCGGTGTTGTGATCTCACGAGAACCGATCACGCAGCTCGTCCCGCTCGAGCGCTCGAAGGGCAACGCCAACGCGCTCCAGACGCAGTACGAGGACAAGCAGCTCGAGAAGCTCGGAGTCCTGAAGTTCGACTTCCTCGGTCTCGGAAACCTCACGATCCTTGAGCATGCCCTACGGCTCATCGAGCGCCAGCGCGGGATCAAGATCCGGCGCGAGGACATTCCGCTCGACGACAAGAAGACGTTCGAGCTGCTCGGTTCGGGGGAGACGACCGGCATGTTCCAGCTGGAATCGGCAGGCATGCGGCGCTACATCCGCGAGCTCAAGCCGGACCGGGTCGAAGACGTGATGGCCATGGTCGCGCTCTTCCGGCCGGGGCCGATGGACTACATCCCCACATACATCCGCCGCAAGCACGGTGAGGAGCCGGTCACGTACGCCCATCCCACCCTCGAGCCGGTGCTGAAGCAGACGTACGGCGTCATGGTCTATCAGGAAGACGTGATGGCGGTGACGCAGGCGCTCGCGGGCTTCACGCTCGCCGAGGCTGATGTGCTCTGCTATGCGGTCCGGAAGAAGTTCCGCGACAAGCTAGACGCGCAGAAGGTGAAGTTCGTGTCAGGCGCGGTCCGCAACGGCGTGCATGCCGACGTGATCGAGTCGGTCTGGAAGGACTTCGAGCCGTTCGCGCGCTATGGATTCAACCGTGCGCACGCGGCGATCTACGGGATCATCGCCTACCACACCGCGTACTTGAAGGCGAACTACACGACGGAGTACATGACCGCCGTGCTCTCGGCAGAGATGGGGACGCCTGACCGAATCGCGATCGCGGTCGCCGAGTGTCGCCGCATGGGCCTCGCGGTGCTGCCACCGGACGTGAATGAGTCCGAGCTCGACTTCGCGTTCACGCCGAAGGGCATCCGTTTCGGGCTCGGTGCCGTCAAGAACGTCGGCGAGGGCGCGGTCGAGGGGCTCATCGAAGCCCGCAGCTCGGGAGGCCCTTTCCGCTCACAAGATGACTTCTGCGAGCGACTCGACCTCCAGCGCGCGAACAAGCGCGTCATCGAGTCCCTTATCAAGGCGGGCGCGTGCGACGAGTTCGGGCCGCGCCTCTGGCAGCTGGATCGTCTCGATCAGGTCCTCGAGACCGCGCAGCGGCTGCAACGAGATCGGGAGAGTGGACAGGTCGGTCTCTTCGCCGAGCTCGGGATGAGCGGCCAGCTCGACGTGAAATTCGTCCCGACCCCAAACAGCAAGTTCGTGGACGCTCCGAAGGAAAAGCTGGCTTGGGAGAAAGAGCTGCTCGGGATCTATCTCTCGGCGCACCCACTCAATGCGCTCGCTCCACGCATGAAGGACGTCGACAATCTCGTCGCCCTGGCCGAGCTGAGCGAGGCGGGGGAGGATCTCGTCACCATCGCCTGCGTCGTCACGAGCGCACGCAAGCACATCACCAAGAACAAGCAGCTCATGATGTTCGCGCAGGTCGAGGACCTGACCGGCAGCGTCGAGATCACCGTCTTTCCGCGCGTGTACGAGGCGACCGCCCCGCTCTGGGGGACCGATGAGATCCTGCTCGTCCTCGCGCGAGTCGAGCAGCGCGAGGAGGATCCGAAGCTGCTTGCCGAGCACGCCGTGCGTTTCGACGATGCCGGGATCGAAGAGATCAAACGCGTTGCCGACGAGCGGCGGCAGTTCCTCGCCAAGCGAGCGAAGTTCACCTCACGAAACGGCGGAGGCACCGCCGTGCAGCCGGGCGCCGTGCAGACGGGCGGCGGGGCATTTCCTCGTCAGCCCACTGGGCCTGGGCGGGACGAGAGCGTGATCCCGAAGGCCCAAAGGGCCTCCTCGGAAACACCCCACCCCCCGTCAACGCGGGACCTTCCCTCACTCGATGAGCCTCCCGCGCTCGTCATTCGCTTCAGGGAGGTCCTCGACTACGAGCGCTCCATCGCGCTCTTCCAGAAGATCCAGGAGGTCCTCAAGGACCACGCCGGCGTGTCGCAGGTCGTCCTCGAGCTCCCGCGAAATGGTGGCGGCATGCGTCGCGTGCAGACCTCATTTCGCACCAAGCCCTCGCGCGAGCTCGCGGAAGCTGTCGCGCGCGAGGTTGGCGGTGACGTCGTCGAGGTCGTCCTCCCGCGTTGACCGGTAGCCCGCTCGCCTAGCGGGAGATTGGCATAGCGCGTGCCTCCCTCTACTCCGATGGCCAGTCGCGCGCGCTTGCGCCGATTACATGACGCGAACAACGAGATGTCCGCGTCGCTCGACCTCGGGCACCGGCTGCGGACCGCCGTGAAGTCGGCGCGAGACCTTCTTACGGCGGACGCCGCGGCGGTCTTCCTGCCAGACGACGAGGGCGACGCGCTCGTCATCCGCGCGCACGACGGTCTCTCCGAGAGCTACGTAGCGGGGCAGCGGCTCCCGATCGACGAGGTGCGTGCGCAAGTCCGCGCCGCCGGCGAGCACGTCATCCTGGACATGCCTTCGGGCAGCGTCGGCGACCACGCGCTGATCCAGGCGGAGGGCCTCGCCAAGCTCCTTTCCATACCTCTCTTCTTCCAAGAGAAGTTGACGGGTGTGCTCGTCGTCTACACCAAGGATCCGAAGCGCACGTTCGAGCCGGACGATGTCGAGCTCGCCCACCTCCTCGCGGCGACAACCGCGATCGGGATCACGAACTCACGTTTGTACGCCGAGGCCCTTGCCCAGCAGGACCTCCATCGGCATCTCCTCGAGGCCCTCGGCGACGGGGTCCTCATCGCTTGGCCCAACGGGCACTACGAGGCCAATCCGCGAGCGCGAGAGATTCTTGGTGTCCCTCAGTTCGAGACACTGGCAGAGCTCCGCGACGCCGTCGATGTCAAAGACCTGATGACCGGCCGCCCGATCCCTCCGGGCGCATACCCGCTGGATCGCGCGATGAAGGGAGAGACCACGAAGGGTGACTTTTTGGTGACGCGGCCCGACACCGGCGAGCGGCGCGACGTCGAAGTCAGCGCAGCGCCCGTGCGCGGGGCGAACGACGAAATCGTCGCCGGGGTCATGACCCTCCACGACATCACCGATCTCTTGTCGAGCGAGCGCGAGCGGGAGCAGTTCCTCTCGATCGTTTCTCACGAGCTCAGAACCCCTCTCACGCCGCTCAAGGCGCTCGCCCAGCTCGTTCGTTCGCGCATGCGCCGTTCGCAAACGCAGGGTCTGGAGCTGGACATGGAGTCTCTGGACCGAAACCTCGCGGCGATCGAGCGCCAGGTGGACCGGATGAACGGCCTTGTCAACGATCTGTTGTCGGTCTCGCGTGCGGAGAAGGGCTCGTTGAGCATGGAGCGAGTCTCGTATGACCTCGCCGTCCTTGTCCGCGAAGTCGTGGAGCGCTACGTCGATGCGACGCTCGAGGAGGGGCGCCATGTCTTCGCGGTCGAGGCCCCCGCGAGCGTCCCCGCGCGGGGCGACCAGTCGCGCGTCGAACAGCTGCTCATGAATCTCGTCGGAAATGCGGTCAAATACTCGCCGGCGGGCGGACCTATCCGCGTACGGCTCGTGACTCACGACAGAACGGCGGAGATTTCGATCACCGACCGGGGGATCGGGATCCCCGCCGATGAGATCGCGAAGCTGGGGCACCCCTTCGTCCGCGGGGCGGGCCGTGCTAACAGCTTCGCCGGGATGGGCGTCGGCCTCTATGTCGCGCGCATCGTTGCGGAAGCGCATGCCGGGTCGCTTGACCTAGAGAGCGACGGCGACGGCAAAGGAACGACTGTCAGGGTGAAGCTGCCCCTCTGATCACGCCGCGTACAGACATGCCTCTTAGGCGGACTTTTTTGCGGCGAGCGCCGTGAGTTCGGCTCGCGCAGCCGCGGTCAGGTCCGCGCCGGTGTTGGCGTGCCCCCGAACACCCCAACCGCCCTCAGGCGACTCGGTGAGCAGTACCCATGTGCGGTCGATGAGAGTTGGGTCGCCAGCGGCAGCGGCGACGATGTCGGTCAGCTCCTTAACGACGCCGAGCTGCTTGTCGCGATCGAGCACCCCGACCGGAGTCAGGACCTGGACGCGGACGTAGTTGCTGTCGCCAGCGACGTTGGACAGCGCATCGGCTGGCAGGTCGTGCACAAACGCTGCGGTGTTGTTCCTGAAGAGCGAGATATCCGGAACCTTCTCCCACCGCATAACCGCGGCCGCGAGATCCTTGGCGAGCGCCTTGCGGTCGCGGAACGTTCCTTCCTTGGCATAGACGTCGATCATTGGCATTGGGGTTCTCCTTGGCTGGTTATGACGATTGTCATAGAGGCTGACCCTACTCTATGTTGGTCGTCATAGTCAAACGGAACGAGCGAACGGATAGTCGAGCCAGCATGGTGCGCAGTGCCGCGTCGCTGATCCGTACCCGCGGCGTCAACGCGACGTCGTTCTCAGAGGTCCTCGCTGACAGCGGCGCTCCCCGCGGATCGATCTACTACCACTTCCCACAGGGAAAGGAGCAGCTCGCCGAGGACGCGATCCGCTGGACCTCAGAACGCGTTCTCGCGCATCAACGCACCTGCCGGGCGACGACGCCCGCGGGCGTGCTGGA
>VBDV01000045.1 GCA_005882765.1 Chloroflexota bacterium
GGCGGCACGAAGGAGGACGAGCGCGCGCGGGAGCTCCTCGACGGCAAGTACCAGGGTTGGCGCGCGGGGAAACGTCTCTCCAGCTGGGCGAGGAACGCGCTTCCGATCGCGATAGAGCTTCCCTAGCTCAACGCGCGAGCGGCCAGTACACCTCGGTACGCAGGTGCTTCTCGGGTGTCTTCGTCTCGTCGTCGAGATACGACTCCCAGGGGCCCTCGGCAGGGCGATGCCCCTCCTCGGTGAGCCACTTCTCCATCCGCCGGTACTCCTCGGAGAGCGTGTGGTACGGACCGATGTGCAGCGTCTTCGCGGCGCGCCCGGCGGGAAGCTTGGTCACGCGAATCTCATCGCCGGTGAGCATGAACGAGCCCGTGAACGGGATACCCGCCTCGGTGTCGAACGCCGCCGGATCGCCGTTGTAGTAGCGGGCGAACCGAGGACCGGCGGGGGTGGCGCCTTGCGCGCGGATAGCACCTCGAAGCTTCGGGAAGATCTCCATAAAGAAGGTGCCGAGCTCCGCTTGCGGGACCGTCCTCCGGATCGTGACGGCGCGCTGCGGGGCCAGTTCGACGATCTCGATTGGCTGGGTGCTCATGCGACCGGGGGAAAGTCTCCATGCTCGCGCAAGTAGGCGACAACTCCGCCGGCCGCGAGGATCTCCTGGGCGAACGGCGCGAGCGGACGCAGGCGCACATCACCGGCGGGCGCACGCAGCAGACCTGCGCTGAGATCGAGCGTCACAGCGTCGCCATCGTGCACCACGGTAAGGGCGTCGTCGGACTCAAGCACCGGGATGCCGAGGTTGATGCAGTTGCGAAAGAAGATCCGAGCGAAGCTCTTCGCGACGATCCCACCGATGCCGTGCTTCGCCAGGGCCGCGACCGCGTACTCGCGCGAGCTGCCGCATCCGAAATTCTCGCCGCCCACGAGCACGTCGCCCGGCCGCACCGCCTTGGCGAACTCCGGGCGCGCGTCACAGAACGCGTACGTGTGGAACTTGTCCTGGCCAACCATGAACGGCGCGTAGCGGCCGGGCACGATCTGGTCCGTATCGAGGTCGTCGCCGAACAGCCAGGCTCTAGCCATCAATCGTCTCTCTCAATCTCGCGGCCAAGGCCACGAGACACGCTCACGGCTGGCAGATTCGCTCGTCGCCGGCAAAGCCGCTCCTCGCTCATTCAATCATCTATCTCCGCGGCGACGCCGCTCCGCGCGGCGGCGACCATGAGCTCCCGCGAGCGATCGCCCGACCGCACCGAGGCCGCGCCGCGACCGGCTCGCTCCGCGCGCCGCCGCGCGACGAGGTCGTCGAACTCGGCGTCACTCGCTTCGAGATATGGGCGCGGATCGTCGATGACCCCAGTGAGCGCGGCGACGGCTGCCACGTACGGCGAGCCGATGAAGATCGAAGCGTCGGCCGAGCCCATCCGTCCACGGTAATTGCGGTTCGCCGTCGACAGGCAGATCTCCTGCCCAGCGAGAACCCCGCCGGTGCGGCCGAGGCACGGCCCGCAGCCCGAGCTGCCGATGACCGCGCCGGCGGCGGAAAGCGAGAGCAGCGTGCCGTCCGCCATGGCGTCCTCGTACTGGCGGCGCGAGGACGGCACGACCTCCAGACGCACCTCCGGTGAGATCCGGCGCCCGCGCAGCACGGCCGCGGCCTGTCGCATGTCGACGAGGCGGCCATTTGTGCACGAGCCGAGGAAAACGACATCGATGGGCTGGCCCACGGCGGCGGAGACGTCGACGACCTGGTCGACGCGCGGCGGCACCGCGATCTGCGGCTCGAGCGCCGAGAGATCGACGGTCACCTCGTTTGCGTACGCAGCGCCGCGGTCCGGGAAGAGCCAGTTTGGTGCCTCCGGCGTCGCGACGACGATCCCGGCCTTTGCGCCCATCTCGGTAGTCATCCCGGCTAGGGTGATGCGGTCACCCTGCGGCAGAGAACCCGCGCCATGGAACTCAACGCACGCGTATCGCGCGCCGTCCGTTCCGATCTCGCGCACGACGCGCATGATCGCGTCCTTCATCGTCACGCCCTTGCGGGGCTTGCCCGTGAACGTGACCTTGATGGACTCCGGTACGCGGAGCCAGGTCCGGCCGAGGGCGAGGGCCACGGCGATGTCGGTCGCTCCCATTCCCGCGCCGAACGCGCCGACCGCACCGTACGAATTCGAGTGCGAGTCGCTGCCGACGATCACGGTGCCCGGTTCGCAGTAACCCTCCTCCACCATGATCTGGTGGCACACGCCCTCGCCCGCGTCGTAGAAGGTCGCGATCCCCTGTGCCCGCACCCACTCGCGGAGGACCCGATGCGAGTCCGCGACGACCGGTGTCGGAGCGGGCGCCGCGTGGTCGACGAAGACGGCGACTTTCGTCGTGTCCCACACGCGCTCTCTCCCGAGGTCGCGCAGACCCGCGATGACCGCGTCGATGACCGAGTCGTGCACCATGACGCGCGACACCGGAACGATGACGAGGTCGCCGGCCTTCGCGTCGCGCGTGGCGACCCGCGACAGGATCTTCTCGGCGATGGTCTTAGGCAACGACCCACTCACGAAGCAGGGAATCGAGCTGATCCATCGACAGCGGGCCGGAGTCGGCCAGGGTCTTGATCCGCCGCGTGATCTTGCGCAGCTCGTCCTCGCCGAATTCGAGGCCAAGCTCCTTCGCGCGATGGTCGATCGCGTGCTTTCCCGTCAGGCGGTGCGCGACGTTGATCGTTCGCTCGAGCCCGAAGTCCGCGGGATCGAGGATCTCGTAGCTGTTCGGGTTGAGGTAGATCGCCTTCGTGTGCATGCCGGCCTTGTGGTGGAAGGCGTACTTCCCTGTCACGAAGTTGTTATAGGGAATTTCGATCCCGACCAGCGAGGCCACGAGCTCGTCGAGGTCCCGGAGCTTCGGCAGGTCGTACTTCTTGCGGATCGCCCCCGGGTCGTCGGCGTACATCCGCGCGACGAAACCGCCGAGTGGCGTGATCCCATTGCGCTCCCCGATCCCGAGCACGCTCGTGTCGATGTGGGTCGCCCCGCCTTCGAGGATGGCGTAGCTGTTGGCGATGGCGCACCCGGTGTCGTTGTGGCCGTGGAACTCGATGTCGCAGTGCACGTGGTGCCGGAGCTCGACGGCGAGCGCGTAGCACTGGCGCGGCGTCGCGATGCCGACGGTGTCCGCCACGCCGACGCGGTTCACGCCCATTCGGTCGACCGCCGTGTAGACCTTGAGGAGGTCACCCTCCGTGGAACGGAAGCTGTCCTCGCTCGAGAAGCGGACCTCTTTGCCGTGATCGCGGATAAAGGCGATCACCTCACCCGCATCCTCGATGATCTCGTCGACGCTCTTGCCGTGGCTGAACTCCCGCAGGATCGAGGACGTCCCAAAGAGGATGTCGATTCCATCGACGCATGTCTGGACGGCAACTCGCGCGTCGTCCATGTGGCAGCGCACGTGGGTCAGCACCTTCGCCCTCAAGGGCAACGCGGCGATCGTCCGGCAGTCCTCGAACGACTGGGGAGACGCCACCGGCGAGGTGAGCTCGATGTACTCGACGCCGAACGCGTCGAGCATCTTCGCGATGGCGATCTTGTCCGCCGTCGTGAAGTGCGCGTTCGAGAACTGCTCCCCCTCGCGGAGCGTGGAGTCGATGATCGCGAAGCGCTCGATCGCCACCGTTCCTCCTTCTTTTCGCAGGCTGCGCTTCGCGCTACGGGGGCCCCTGCCCCCGTCCCTGCGAACCTCTTCGGACGCGGCGTTAGCCGCGTCCTATGCGGCTAGAGGCCACCGGGGCCTTTCAAATAAAAAAGCCCGGTGCGCAAACGTGCCACCGAGCTTCTCGTGAAGAGCCTGGTCACACGGCAGCGCTTCGCGGCGGAGTTTCCCCCATCGCGACAGTCCGTCTCCTTCCGGAAAGCGGACCAGCCCGAGATCCCGAGACGGACCTCTGGCTTCGGCGGTCACACCGTTCGCACCGCATCTGGCGGAAGCTCGTTCCTCCGCGGTACTACTGCTTGCGACCGCACCTCTGGCCGGCAACGCGTATGAAGTTGTTGCGAAGGAGTTTAGGTCGGGGCTTTGAGGGCTGTAAAGCCGTGTTCCCCTTCGCTAGGCTCGCAGGCGCTGCGAGGTGCGGTGACCGACATCCTGATAGCGGACGACCAACGGTTCATACGCGACATGGTCCGGATCACTCTGTCGACCCAGGGCTGGAGCATCGCCGAGGCGGCGACGCCGGACCAGGCGGTCGACCTCGCGCACCGCGACCCACCGCGCGCGGTGCTGCTCGACGTGAATTTCGACGATGACAAAGGGCCGACGGGGTTCGACGTCTGCAAGCTGCTCAAAGAAGATCCCGCGACAAAGGCGATCCCGGTGGTCATGCTCACCGCGCGCGACAGCGCCTCCGACCGAAAGGCCGGCCTCGCCGCGGGCGCCTCGCATTACCTCATCAAGCCCTTCGGCCCGATCGACCTCATCAACACGTTGCGCGGCATCCTCGGCGAGCCGCCCGCCGTCCAGACCCTCGGCCAGTACCTCATCGACGAGGGGATCCTCACGCACGATCAGCTTGCCGAAGCGCTCGAGCGTCAGCGTTTCTACGAAGCCCGCGGCCATCCACGCCGCCTGGGTGAGGTCCTCGCGATCATGCGAGCGATCAGCCCGGACGAGCTGGAGAAGGCGCTCGAGCGGCAAAAGAAAGACGCGAAGTCCTAGGCTCTCCCAGAAGTGAGTCGCACGTAGCCTTGCGCATCGGAGTCCTCACCGGCGGCGGCGACGCCCCCGGCCTCAACGCGGCGATCCGCGCGGTCGTCCTCCGGGCGACGGCACTCGGTCATGAGGTCCTCGGGATCACCGACGGTTGGGCCGGACTCCTCGGCGAGGCGGAGCCGCGTGCCCTCGGCGTGAGGGACGCGAATCGCATCCTGAGCGAAGGCGGGACCATCCTCGGCACCTCACGCACCGACCCGCGCAAGGACGATGCGTCGCGGCGTGCCGTGCTCGAAAGCATCCGCCGGTGGCGGATCGACGCGCTCGTCGCGATCGGTGGCAACGACACGCTCGGAGTCGCGCAGTGGCTGCACGAGCAGCGCATCCGCGTGATCGGTGTTCCGAAGACCGTTGACAACGACCTTTCCGAAACGGATTACTGCATCGGTTTCGACACGGCGGTCACGGTGGTCGCGGACGCTCTCGATCGCTTGCGCACGACGGCGAGCGCGCACCACCGCGTCGTCGTGGTCGAGGCGATGGGTCGGGACACGGGCTGGGTCGCCGCATACGGCGGGCTCGCTGGCGGAGCCGACCTCATCATCGTTCCGGAGATCCAGATCACGAGCGAGCAGGTCGTGCGGACGATGAAGCGCCATCGCGCGATCGGCGACCCCGACATTCTCGTCGTCGTATCGGAAGCCGCGGTCATCGATGGACTCGAGGCGGAGACCGCAGTGGACCGTGACGCTTTTGGGCACGTCCGTCTGGACCAGCGCGCCATCGGCGCCGTCCTCGCGCGGCACATCGAACAGCGCACCGGGATCGAAGCCCGCCAGGTCGTGCTGGGACACCTTCAGCGCGGTGGCTCGCCCACGGCGGTCGATCGCCTCCGCGCGACGCGGTTCGGGAATGCCGCTGCCGATCTGGTGGACGCCGGCCGCTCCGGGGTGCTGCCGGTGTTGCGCGGTGGACGAATCGAGGTCGCGACGATGACCGAGGCGGTGCGCGAGGTGCGCCGGCTTTCGGACGACATCATCGAGCTCGTGAGGCGGTTCGCGGGAGTCGTCGACTAGACATGGCGGCGCGCGCGGCGGGATACCCCGACCGCCTCGTCGCGACGCCCTGGATCGCTCTGCTTGGCTTCCTCGCCCTCGCGCAGACGGCCCATCTCCTCGAGCACGTCGCGCAGATGGTCGAGATCCACGTGCTGCATCTTTCGGGTGCGGCGGCTCAGGGGATCGTCGGGCAGCTCAACATCGAATGGGTCCACTTCAGTTGGAACGCGCTCGTGCTGATCACGCTCCTCGCGCTGCTGCCACATTTCCGGACGAACCCGTGGCTCGTCGCGGTCACGCCCCTCGCGGGTTGGCACTTCATCGAGCACTCCGTGATGATCGCGACGTACATCCAGACCGGAGTCTCCGGGACGCCGGGCCTGCTCTCGTCAGGCGGCCTGCTCTTCGGGGGTTTGCCGATCGCGCGCCCCGACCTGCACTTCCTCTACAACCTCGTCGAGACGGTCCCGCTTCTCTTCGCGTGGGTCGCGGAGCTACGCCAGACCTAGCGGTAGCGGCGCCGGCCTCCGCGCGAGAGGAAGAGCGAGAGCAGCACCAGGAAGACGATGGCGATGAGCATCGCGTAAAGCAGGATGTTCGTGCCGTTGTCTGCCGCGGTCGCAGGCGGACTCGCCGCCGCGGCGGGCGAACGACTGGGGCTCGGCGCGGCGCTCTGCGGACCGGAGGTCGGCGACGCCGCGGCGACGGACTGCGTCGGCGTGAGCGAGCGCGTCGCGGTCGGCACCGCTGTGGCGGACGGCGTGGATGCCGCGCTCGACGTCGGGACGGCCGAAGCGGTCGCGCTCGGAGCGGACGAAGCACCGCTCACCGTCGCGCACGCGTTCGTGTCCTGCGTCTCGACGGAGAGGCAAACAGATCGCGCGCTCGCGAGCCACGCGGTTCCATCCGTCGCGGTGCGCGAGACCGACGCGAGGATGAACGGGTAATGAGCCGTGCTCGGCGCGCCGCAGGTGCCGGCCTGCCAGGTGGCGGTCGCGGCGAGCGTGTCGCCCGAGAAGCTGGCCGAGATCTGCGTTCCGATGCAACGGCCGCCGGTGTCGTTGCCGCGCGTGTAGAGGGCGAGGATCTCTTTGTCGAAGGTCATGAAGAGTGAGCTGGCCGGCGGGAACACGTTCGCCTCGCCGAGGCTGTTGCGATACGTGTCGTACGCGTCCTGCGTCACAAAGACACGCATCGTCGGGCGCTCGCCGAGCTCAGGCAGATGTCCGCGAAGCTGGGATTTCGCCGTGACCGCCGTCGCGGCACCGGCGGACCCGGCGAGGAGCGCGACCAGGGCCACGGCCAGCGCGAAGATCGCCAAGGCTCTTCTCATTACGTGACGGCAGGATATGCGGCCGCGACCCGTTGCGAAGCCCTCGAGAGGGCGTTACATAACCGCGTGAAACACGCGCTGCTGCGAATCGGCGCGGTTGGATTGGCGAGCGGTCTCACCGCGGTGGTGCTTTTTGGGGTCGGACGGGTCATCCTCATCGGCGATCTCGGGCTTACCTTGCCGTCTTTTTCGCAGCCATCCGCTCCGGCGAGCGCCCCGCCGAGCCCCAACGTCTCGCCCGCGGTCCTGAGCGATGTCGCGACCCCGAACCCGACGGCGACGCCGAGCCCCGCGCCCTCGGCGACCGAGACGGCCGGACCGAGCCAGGCGCCCCTCGCGTTGACCGGGTTCCGCTTCGGCGGCCGAAGCTACGTTGGTGTCGTCGTCCCTGATCTCGGTCGGGGCTTCGTCGCGCCGTTCGCCGGTACGGTCGAGGTTCGTACCTACCAATTCATCGACGGCGAGGTGCGGCTTGGCTCGAACGTCCCGTCGCTCGCGTTCTATCCGTACATCTCGGTCGTCGCCGCCGACCGAAAGATCACGTATCGGCCGGGGACGCTCGGCTCGGTCACCGAGCTGCTCATTCGCGATGGGGCACAGGTCGCGGCCGGCGATCCGCTGTTCCGTCTCGTCGCGCCGGGTCGCTCATCGTGGACGACCTTCTACAACTCGAGCGCGTTCTATGACGTGGTCGTGTCGCTGCAGGCGCTGCCGAGCGGACGCGACCTCGACGCCACACCGTATCTGGGGAAGGGCTTCTAGGGGACGAAGGTGTTCGGCGTCGCGATGAAGTAGACGACGCCGCCTGACCCGCCGATCCACGCGCGCTCGAAGGCCTCCCGCCCGTAGACCCGATGGACCGTCGCGTCGCTCGTAGCGGCAGGGTCATTCGCGATGACATCCCCGGAGGAGGTGAATCCGATGATCACGAGGAGGTGTCCATTCGTTCCGTCATTGTTGAGGAAGCCCGGCAGCGCGCCAGGCGCGTGCGAGATCGAGGCCACGAGCGGAACGCCGGCGGCGATGTACCGCTCGGCGTCGTTCAGCGATCCGAGCTGGAGGACGCGCGCGGAAAGACCGAAGCGCGACGCGTAGGCAGTGTTGAAGGGCCAGTTCCCGGTGCCGCCATACGCCGTGTCGAACGTGAAGCGGGCCGCGTAGTCGACCTGCGGGTCCGCGTGCGCGCCGACCCACGCGAGCTCATCGGTCGCAGGGCGCTTGTTCCAGTACTCGACGACCATCTCGGTCGAGGTCGGACTGCACCACGCTTCGCCACCGCCGTCGTACTGCGGGAACTCGCCCGCGTGGATCTCCTGCGAGTACCGCGGAACTGAGAGCTCCATGGCGCGGTCGATGTAGCGAGGGCTCGGATAGCGCGGCATGTAGCTCCGCGTATCCGACACGACTGCGTAGATGCGCCGCAGCGCGGGCGTCGCGCCCGCGGCGGTCATGCGAGAGAGCGTGACCCGAGCGCGGTACGCCGTCATCTTCTCCGCACGCGTCTTGAAAGTGTCCGTCTCGACGACACCGTCCGCGTCGCTCTGACCGCTGACGGAGGTCCTGCGGATGGTCTCGTCGCCGTACGCCCAGATGCCCATGCGCCACCAGCGCGTCTCGCGGCCGGCGGCCGTGCGCGCTTGGATCTCGACCTCGATCCAGCTGCCCGCCGGCGTGTCGGCGGTCCACGATGGGATGAGCTGCGAGAAGGAAAAGCGGGTGGTCTGCCACGACGACGTCCAGCTGCCCGTGGTGCCGCCGCTCAGGACGATGCCGTCGCCGGGAGGCTGAGCGAACCCGACGTTGTTGAAGGCCGCGGGCGCCCAGCCCGGCGACGTGTCCTCGATCGGCGCGGGAACGCGCGAGCTGACGCGCCCGGCAGGCGCGGTGCCGTCGGCACCCAGGACGGTGACCTGCCAGTACACGCCCGCGTCTTCCATCCATGTCGCGCCCTCGACGAGGGGCCGGATGTAGAGGCGATAGAAGCCGGGGCGGTCCGGGGCCTGGATCGTGAACTGGAACCACGCGACCTGGCCGGGACCGACGTAGTCGCTCGGTTGCGCCGCGACCCTGTTGAAGCGAGGCCATCCCGTTTGCGGTGACCCGAGCTCGCCATTGCCGCCGAGGACGGTCGGCTCATCCTGACCAGGATCTCCGTTCCAGGTGCCGAGGTAGGCGACCTCGCCCATGCGGCCGCTCACCCACCCGCGCGACCCCGAGTTATAGAACGCCACGACTGCGTTGGAGCGCTCGCCTGGGCAGAGCGTCGGGTAGCCACTCTGGCCATACCACGACGCGTGAAATCCGGGAATGCCAAGGGCCACGCGAGAAGGCGGCGCGATCCCCGGCCCGACCGACGAACCGGTGCAGATAGCGGCGCCTGGCGCAGCGACCTGCGGCGCAGCGACGGCGGGTACGCCGCTCAGCGAGGCTGCGACCAAGCCGATAGCCATGACAACGGCCTTCACGTTGAAGAGAACTCCAGGCTGGCCCCGAGGGTTACGGCCGCTCAGCGACTTTCACCCGAGTCGCCTCGAAGGGTCATGCAGGTGCTCATGGCCCGCGCGATAAGCCGTCCGTCCGCGTCCGTCACATCACATTCCGTGAGTCCGATCGTCCGTCCAGCCTTCACGACGCGCGCGGTCGCGGTCAGGGTGCCGTCCCAGAACGGGCGCAGGAAGTTGATCTTGAGCTCGAGCGTTGTGAAGCTCTCGCCATCCGCGAGGGTCGACGCGTACGCGACGCCCATCGCCGCGTCCGCAACGTCGCAGAGGACGCCACCGTGAAGCGTGCCCATGGGATTCCGGTGCTGCGGACCCGCTTCGAGTTCAAAGACGGCCGATCCCTGTTCGACCGCGGTCAGGCGAAAGCCGATGAGCTTCGCCGCCGGTGCGTCGATCTGGCCCGTCTTGATGCGATCGATCAGCTTGGCCACGCGACCTCCTCGACTTGCTGAAACGCACGATAAGTGGAGCGCCAGACGCGGCGTTGCGCACTGATACATAGGAATTCTCACGCGGATCGATCCCGTAAGGGGAGGGTTTCAAGCGAGCAGACGAGCCCTCCTTCCGGTTCATTGGCGATGTGCGTCGTACGCCCGCCATCTGGTCGCCCCGATCTCTGCCCGTCTTGAGGCGATGGACCAGCGTCGCCACGGGCTGGCCCTTACCCGATCGGATGCCGGAGGATCGCTCCTGCCGCTAGCGCGCTTGTCGCAGCGACGCGACGTTCTGCGGAGCCCGACTCCCGCCGGAGTACGCGTTCACGATCGCCGAGATGTCGAGGTCGCTCGACTCGGACGCCGTCTCGGCAAAGAGCGAGCGCGCCTCGCGCGTCAGCGGCACCGCCGCGTTCGTGCGCTCGAATACCTCGAGCGCCAGACCGAGGTCTTTCACGAGATCGTGGACGGCAAACATCGTCGGCGTGTGCTGGTCTCGCATGAATCCGGCTTCGCGCGCCTTGAGGGCGGGCGCGAAACGCACGAGCGCCCAGAAGACCTGTTCTCGATCAAGACCCGCGGCCGTACCCGCTGCAAGTAGCTCCGCGGCCGCGGCACTCGTGATGGCGAGCATCGTGTTCGCGACCAGCTTCAGGCGCGCGGCGCTTCCGAACCCGCCGACGTGGTGGATCTCGCCGAGCCGTTCGAGGACCGGCCGCGCTGCCTCGAGATCGTCGCGCGAGCCTCCGACGAGCACTGCCAGCGTTCCGCTCTCGACTGCGGGGACACTGCCGAGGACCGGCGCCTCGAGTAGGCGGAGCCCGCGGGTCCGCGCCTCGCGGCTGAGCTCGTCGATGCTCTCCGGGCCGGCCGTGCTCATCTCGACGAACAAGGCCGTAGTGGAGGTACCGAAGGCCCCCTGCGGCCCGAGGTAGACATCGTGCACCGCCGCAGCATTGGTCAGGCTGCTGATGACGATATCGGCGTCGCGGAGCGCCTCAGCTGGCGTCTGCGCAACGCGTCCCACGTTCAGCGCGGAGGCCTTCGCCGCCGTTCGGTCCCATACCTGGAGGTCGAATCCGGACGCTACGAGCCGATGCGCGATGGCCCCACCCATACGACCCGTGCCGAGGACCGCGACCCTCGTCATGGCATGGCCTCCGGCGCAGGGCCAACGATCTCGACAGCTTCCGCGAGCACGGCGTCGATCTCGTCGCGATCCGACGCCGACAGGCGCATGTCGGCGGCCGCGACGGGATCGTCAAGGTGCGCCGGGTTGCGGGCCCCAACGATCGCGACATCGACGGCCGGATTGGAGATCGTCCAGGCGATCGCGAGCGCTGGTAACGTGATCTCGCGCGACGCCGCGAATAGCTTCAGCCGTTCCGCCACCGCGAGATCTCGCGCGAACCGCTCTCCTTTGAAGTCGGCGCTGCTGCCGCGCCAGTCGTCCGTCGCGAACCTCGTCTCGGGCGTCATCGTCCCGGAGAGCAGGCCATGCGCGAGCGGGCCGTAGACGAGGATGCCGATGTCGTTCTTCGCCGCGTACGGAAGGACCTCGGCCTCGACGTCTCGATGGAACATGTGGTACGGCGGCTGATCGGTCTCGACCGGCCCGAACCGGGCGAGGTCGGTCATCTGTCGCGGGCTGTAGTTGGACACACCCGCATGACGGATCTTCCCTTCGCTCACGAGGTCCGCCAGCGCGCGGCCGGTCTCTTCGGCCGGCGTCGCGGGGTCGGGCCAGTGGACCTGGTACAGGTCGATGTAGTCGGTCCGCAGATTCCGAAGGCTCCTCTCGACTCCTTCACGCAACCAGCGCGCGCTCGCGTCTCTGCGCAGCGTGCTGCCTTCCTTGCGGAGCCCGCCCTTCGTCGCGACGATTACGCGATCGCGAGGTGTGCCTGACCACAGCGCATCCGCGAGGAGCCGCTCGGACGCGCCGAAACCGTAGGCCTCGGCGGTGTCGAAGAACGTGATGCCGAGCTCGAGCGCGCGGCCGACGGTCTTCTTCGCTTGTTCGGCGTCGAACGAACCCCAGTCGCCGCCGAACGACCAGGTCCCAAACGCGATTGCGGAAACTTCGAGATCGGTCTTGCCGAGTCGGACGTATCGCATGGCGTTCTCTCCGGGGCGATCCTAGCGCCGCGTCATGGGAAGAGGTTCTGCATATCGCTTGCTCACTCGCCCTGCGCTTGGCTACATCCCGATCGGATGCCAGACGGTCTTCAGCTCGAGGAACGCGGCGATCTCGTACGGACTCTGCGCATCGGGCCGCGCCCGCACGATCCGCTTCACGTTCTCTGCGCCGAGCCGCTCGAGCTCCGCGACATCGCCGTCCGCCCCCGTGAGATCGAGCGCGACCACGTCCATATGCGACGCGACCGCCGGCGCGAGCTCGCGACGCAGTCCGGTGATGACGTTCACGACACCGGCGGGAACGTCAGCGGTCGCAAGACATTCGGCCAGCTCGATCGCCACCAGCGGGTGCGCCTCGGACGCGATCACCACTGCGGTGTTGCCGCCGACGATGACCGGGGCGAGCCGCGACACGAGGCCGAGCAGCGGCGGCTCCGGCGCGAGGATGCCGGTCACACCCGTCGGCTCCGGCACCGTGAAGTTGAAGTACGGCCCTGAGACCGGGTTCGACGAGCCGACGACCTGGGCGAACTTGTCCGCCCACCCCGCGTACCAGACGACACGATCGATAGCGCGCTCGACCTCGTCGCCGCCGCCGCTGAGCGAGGCAAGCTCGGCCTGGCGCGCCTCCATCATCTCCGCGACGCGGTAGAGCACCTGCCCGCGGTTGTACGCGGTCATGCCGGACCAGGCGGCGCCGGCCTGACGCGCGACACGTACCGCGTCGCGAATGTCCTTGCGCGATCCGCGCGCCACATTCGCGCCCTCGGCGTCGTACGTGCGACCGGACTCCGACCGCGGGAACGCGCCTCCGATGAAGAGCTTGTAGGTCTTCCGTACGGGAAGGCGGTTCATGCGCCGTCGAGCACGACGTACGGCTCGAGACCGTGACGCCCGCCCTCTCTCCCGAAGCCCGATTCCTTGTAGCCGCCGAAGGGTGACGCGGGATCGAAGCGGTTGTACGTGTTTGCCCAGACCACGCCGGCGCGGAGACGCTGCGCCATCGCGAGGATCCGCGAGCCCTTCTCCGTCCACACGCCCGCCGACAGCCCATACGGGGTGTTGTTCGCCTTTTCGATCGCCTCATCTGGCGTTCGGAACGTCAAGACCGAGAGCACCGGACCGAAGATCTCCTCCTGCGCGATGCGATACGACTGGGCCACGTTCGTGAAGACGGTCGGCGCGAACCAGTACCCGCGCTCGGGGAGCTTGCACGGCGGCTGGTAGATCTCCGCGCCTTCATCGATGCCCGCCTGGACGAGCGAGCCGATCTTCTCGAGCTGCTGCTTCGAGTTGATCGCTCCGACGTCCGTGTTCTTGTCGAGCGGGTCGCCGATGCGGAGCGTCTGCATCCGGCGCTTGAGCTTCGAGACGACGGTCTCGTATATGGATTCTTCGACGAGGAGGCGCGACCCGGCGCAACACACGTGGCCCTGGTTGAAGTAGATGCCGTTGACGATCCCTTCGACCGCCTGATCGAGAGGCGCGTCGTCGAAGATGATGTTCGCCGCTTTGCCGCCGAGCTCGAGCGTGAGCCGCCTCCCGGTCCCCGCGAGCGTCTTCTGGATCGCCTTCCCCACCTCGGTGGAACCCGTGAACGCGATCTTGTTCACGTCGGGATGCGACACGAGCTCGGCGCCGGTGCGGCCGTCGCCGGTGACGATGTTGACAACGCCGGGCGGCAGCTCGGCCTGCCGGACGACGTCGCAGAAGAGTAGGGCCGTGAGCGGAGTGGTCTCGGCCGGCTTGAGCACGACGGTGTTCCCGGCGGCGAGCGCCGGGGCGATCTTCCACGCGAGCATCAGCAGCGGGAAGTTCCAGGGGATGATCTGACCGGCGACCCCGAGCGGACGCGGCGTGCGGTTCGGGAACGCGTACTCGAGCTTGTCGGCCCAGCCCGCGTAGTAGAAGAAGTGTGCCGCGGCGAGCGGAAGGTCGACGTCGCGCGATTCGCGGATCGGCTTGCCGCCGTTCATCGATTCGAGCACCGCGAACTCACGGGAGCGCTCCTGAAGGATCCGCGCGATCCGGAAGAGGTACTTGGCGCGCTCGCTGGGACGGATGCGCGACCAGCTTTCGGAATACGCCGCGCGTGCGGCCTTGACGGCGCGATCGACGTCCTCCTTTCCGGCCTGGGCGACCTCGGCGAGGGGCTCCTCCCGCGCGGGATCGATCGTCGTGTAGCGCTCGTTCGACAGCGGCTCCACGAACTGCCCCCCGATGTACAGCCCGTAGCGCTCCTGGAGCCGGACGACCTCGCGTGACTCGGGCGCGGGCGCGTACTCCCACGCCGTCGGGATCGCTGCCGTATCGGGACGGCGCGCGACTTCGCGCTTCTCTTTAGTCAACGGTGAAGTAGTCCGGGTTCTGGTAGCGGCCGGTGCGCTCCTTACGGATCTGCATGAGCACGTCGTTCAGGAGTGTCGACGCGCCGAGGCGATACCGATCGGGAGTGAGCCATGCCAGCCCGAGGGTCTCGTGCACTTGAACGAGGAACTGCACCGCCTGCTTCGCTTGACGGATCCCGCCGGCCGCCTTCATGCCGACGACGCGGCCGGTTTCCTCGTGGACATCGCGGATAACCTCGAGCATGCAAAGCTGGACCGGCAGGGTCGCATTCGTCGCGGCCTTGCCCGTCGACGTTTTGATGAAGTCGGCGCCGCCGGCGATCGCGAGCAGCGACGCGCGGCGGATGTTGTCGTAGGTGCCGAGCTCGCCGGTCTCAAGGATGACTTTGAGGTGCGCGCGGCCCGCGCAAACCTCTTTGACGCGGACGACCTCGTCGTAGACCTCGGCGTAGCGGCCGGAGAGGAACGCGCCGCGGTTGATGACCATGTCGACCTCGTGCGCGCCCGCATCGATGACCTCACGCGTCTCGAGCAGCTTCACGTCCATCGATGACTGCCCCGACGGGAATGCCGTCGCGACCGCGGCGACCTTCACGTTCGTGCCCTTGGTCCGTTCGACCGCGTACGGCACGAGGTTCGGATAGACGCAGATCGCGGCGACCGACGGGATGTTCGCGTCGGATGGGTCGGGCCGGATGCCCTTCGACGCGAGCGCGGCCACCTTGCCAGGCGTGTCCGCACCCTCGAGCGTCGTGAGATCCATGACCCGGATGGCGAGGTCGAGCGCGAAGACCTTCGAGTCGCGCTTGATCGAGCGCGTCGCGAGCGCGGCCGCGCGCTCCTCGAGCGCCACGGCGTCGACCGACCCGAGGCGCGGCAGGCGCGGCTCGAGGGGAAGCTCGAATCCCCCGGGGAGGACGGGCGTCGTTGCCATGGATTGAGTCTAGGAGCGGGGCGGTGCGGGGCCGACGGCGCTAGCGGATCGTGCTGTCCAGGTTCAGGGTGTTATTCGAAGGATCGGGATCGGTCTCCGTCGCCTGGGCCTGCGCGGTGGTGCGGACCGTGCCGCTGGCCGCGGCGGTCGCGGTGAGCTGCAGGGTGACCACCCCACCCAGGTAATGAGCGCGAATCCGCTCGGGTGAAAGCACGGTCGGGAAGACCGCTACCTCGTCGAGCGATCCCTGGAGGGGATAGAGGTTCTGACCGAGACGACCGATGAACGCTGTGCCGCTACCGCTATTGAGCGGCCCTTGAGCCGCGGCGCTCGCCGCAAGGACCCCGTTCACGTAGAGCCGCAGCGTCGTGCCGTCAAACGTACCGACGAGGTGCGTCCAGGTATTGACCGGCAGGGTTGGGCCGTCGACGGGCAGAAGACCGCCGCCTGTGGTGCGCACCCTGAACTTCGCGACGCCCGCCTCGAGGAAGAGCATGTACTGGCTGTTGACCCAGCCGTTCACGGTCTTCTCGAAGACCGCGCCGTTCTGCCCCGCCGACGTCGGACGGACCCAGGCCTCGACGGATACGGCATTCGCAAGATCGAGCACCACGCTCGGTGCGACGGTGATCGCCGGACCGGAGCCCGGGAAGGTTGCGGCGGTATCGCCGGCAACTGCGCCGGGCTGACCGAGGCTCACCCCCGCATCGACCGCACCCGAGATGCCGTTGCCGCTCGCATCAAGCGCCACCGCGCTCCCTGCGGGATCGCCTAAGCGCCAGTACCCCGAGGGATGATCGGCGAGCACCTGGGCGCTCGGACTGCTCACGTCGAGCGCGCCGAGCGCGCAGCTTGTGACCTGGCCGCTCGTACTGCAGGTGCCCTGACTCGTTGTCGCCGTGCCTGCGGTGAGACTCGACCCGAGCGTCACCTGCACCGTGCCGGCGCTTGCGCGTGCCGGGCCCTTGTTCGCGAGCGTGAGCTGGTACGTCAGCGTATCCCCGACGTTTGCCGGCTCCGGCGAGACGGTTCCGGTAAGGGCAAGATCCGCGCGCGACGAGTTGATCGTGCTGTCGAAGTTCACCGTGTTGTTCGAGAGGTCGGGATCGTTCTCCGTCGCCCCGGCCGAAGCGGTCGTGCGGGACGTGCCGCCAGCCGTTGCGGTCGCGTTCAGGCGGATGGACACGACGCCACCGAGGTAGTGGGCCCGCACGCGATCAGGCGAGAGCGCGCCGGAGAAAACCGCGACCTCGTCGATCGAGCCCTGGAAGGGATAGAGGTTCTGACCGAGCCGACCGATGAACGATGGCCCGCTACCGCTGCTGAGTGGTCCCGCGGCCGCGCTTGTCGCCGCGAGCACACCGTTCACGTAGAGACGCAGGACGCTGCCATCAAACGTACCGACGAGGTGCGACCACGTGTTGAGTGCGAGCACCGGACCATCGACCGGCAGCAGTGCGCCGCTTGCGGTGCGCACGCGGAACTTCGCGACGCCAGCCTCGAGGAAGAGCATGTACTGGCTGTTCACCCAGCCGTTCACGGTCTTTTCGTAGATTCCGCCGTTCTGCCCCGCGAGCGTCGGACGCACCCACGCCTCGACCGAGACCGTGTTCGCGAGATCGAGGACGGCGCTCGCCGGTACGACAATGGCCGGCCCCGACCCCGGGAACGTTACGGCGGTATCGCCGCTGATCGCACCGGGCTGCCTGAAACTCACGCCGGGGTCGACCGCGCCAGTGAGACTGTTGCCGCTC
>VBDV01000081.1 GCA_005882765.1 Chloroflexota bacterium
TTGTCGAGCATCGAGAGGCTGACCGACAGCATGTACAGGATCCCCGCGCCCGCGACGACGCCGGCGCCGGCGGCCATGACGTAGAGGGCGAACCAGCGCTTCGGCCGCCGGAGCAGAGTGTCGAAGAACGTCCGCAAGATACGTGTGACCGTCCATACCGTCAGCCCGGCGATGGTCCAGGCAAGCACGGTCGCGATCCATGTCTCGAGCGTGGCGGTCGCGAGGCGCGAGACGAGCCCCGCCATCTGCGACCAGAGGACCGAGGGATCCAGCTGCGTGCCGAGCGGGCCAAAGCGGTCGCTTGGGTTCTGCAGCAGGGTGAGGAGAGCCGACTTGACCTCGGCCGCGCGTACCGGATTGAAGAGCGACTCCTGGCGCAGCGAAAGCCCGGTCTGCGCGAAGGCGCCGAGGGACTGAACGCCCATAGCGACCGCGACGATCATCGTGAGAGCGGCGCTCGCGGCGACGGTGAGAACGCCGGTCAGCCCGAAGCACGTCGCCATCGTCAGGATCATTGCCGGCGCGAGCCCGAGCGGCGTGAGGACCGGAGTCGCCATGGCCACCGCGATCTGCTCGGCCGGGGCACTCCGAGACCAGAGGAATACGCCGAGGATTCCGAGCAGCACCGCCAGGCCGGGCACGAAGATGAACACGAACGCGGTCACCATGACCCACGCGATCGCGATCGCGATCCCGAGCTGGCCGGCGAACGCCACCACCGCCACAAGGCCTGCCGCGAGCAGCGCTCCGATGAGCTCGAACCCGGTGAGCAGCGCCATCGCGAACACCGGAAGCGCGGCGCAAAGCGAGAAGAACGCCCCGCGGAGCGGTTGACCGTAGGTCGACAGCAGCGCGACGACGGGGCTCTGCTCGGTCTTCGGCACGAAGTCCTCGAGCGGATCGGCCATCACGATGCGCGTGGTCGCGAGCTCCTTATCCACGTTCTCGATCCGCTGAAGGGCCGTCGCGAAGTCGCTCGCCTTCTGGTAGCGAAGGTTCGGCTGCTTCGCGAGCGCCTTCAGAACGATCGAGTCGAGCTCGCGAGGAAGCGACGGCCGGAGATGGCTCGGCGGGACGGGCTGCCGGACGACGTGATCCCGGAGAAGGACGGCGGCGTTGGTGCTCGTGAAGGGCGGTTTGCCGACGAGGCCTTCGTAAAGGACGAGACCCAGACCGTAGACGTCGGACTGGACGGTCGCGCTCTTCCCCTCGACCCGCTCCGGAGCGACGTACATCGCGGTCGCGTAGAGCTGCGGCGTGTCCGCGTCCTCCTGGGGATTACGTGCGATACCGAAGTCACAGATCTTCGCCGCGTCGTTCGCGTCGAAGAGGATGTTGGCTGGCTTCAGGTCGGCGTGAATGATCCCTTTCGAGTGCGCGAACGCAAGTCCGTTGGCGACCTCGATCGCGATGCGCACCGCGTCGCCGGTCTTCAGCGGACCGGCCTGCTCGATGCGCTGCTTCATAGATCCGCCCGGCAGGTACTCCATGACGATGAACGGGGAATCGTCGACCTCGCCGACGTCGTAGACCGCGACGATGTTCGGATGCGAAAGCTGTGCGAGCGCTCGGGCTTCTTTGACGAACATTCGGCGAAGATTCCCGTCGGCCGCGGCCTCGGGATCGAGGACCTTGAGAGCAACGTCGCGGTTCAGAGCCTGGTCCCGGGCGAGGTAAACCTGAGAAGATCCGCCCACGCCGAGCGGCTCCTCGATCTTGTAGCGACCCTGTAGAACCCGCTCCATTCCCAACTCCGTTGCTCGCGCTGGCGCGCCGACTATAACGCTGGCCCTTCGCGTTGCGACATGTGTGAGCGGGTTCGACATGATTCCGCCTCCGCCCCCCGAGTCCCCAGCCCGTTACGTCAACGGCCACCGCAAAAACGCGTTTTGACCCGCGACCGAACGGATACCGAAACGAAGACGCCGGGCATTTCGCCCGGCGTCATCTCGATGCGAGGTCTTTACGTTATGGGGTCTTCGTCGTCGTCCCCGTGCCGGTCGTGCTCTTCACAGGCGCCTTGCGGTCGACGAACGTCGCGATCTCCGCGGCCACCTTCGTCTTGAAGGTCGCGGCCTGCTCCGCGGTGAGCTTGTTGTCAGCGACCGCTTTGTCGATCCGTGTGTTCGCGGCGGTCGTGAGTGCCTGCACGAGACCGTCGCGGCTCTTGCCCTGGTCTTTCGCGATGTCGCCGAGGCTCTTGCCGCTCCGTATCGCGGTCGCGACGTCCTTGAGCGTGACTCCACCGAGATAGTCGCGTGCCGTCTGGAGCATGTCACCGAGGAACGCTTTCACGTTTGGCACGACTGCCCGTGGCGCGCCCGCGGGCTTCGTCGGCCAGGTGCGATCGACGAAGGTGTTGATCTCGGTTGCGAGACCATCACGCAGGGTCTTGGCCTGCGCGTCGGTGATCTTCTTGTCGGTGAGCGCCTTGGTGATCTCCGCATTGGCGGCCGTCGAAAGGGCCGCGACCAGGCCCGCCTTGCTCTTGTTCGGAGTCGCGTCGGCGAGCTTGCCGACGCTCGTGCCGGGCAGCTTGGCGACGAGGTCCTGCTGCGTGAATCCGAGGTAGGTCGCCGACCCGCCGAGGAGGTCGCGCGCGACCTTGACCGTGCGCACCTTCGCCGTCGTTGTGTCCTTCGCCGCCGCGAGGATCGCGTCTTCCTGCTGCTGGGTGATGGCCGCCGCGCCGAAGAGGCCGACGCTTCCGACGCCCGCCGCCACCGCCAACATGAGCTTCTGCCGCATCGCGTTCACCTTCGTCCGCCTCCTTGTAGCGCTCTGTCTTGGGTACCACCTGTCTAACGCATCCGTTTCCAAAACCGTGGCGTCCTAGTGGCTGCCGCGTCCGGTCCTTACACGCCGCTAACATCCTTACCACTCCGTGCGGATTTCGTTCGCGGCTGCCGAGGTCGCTCCCTACGCCAAGGTCGGCGGCCTCGCCGACGTCGCGGGCTCTTTACCGCAGGCCCTTGCCTCGCTCGGACACGACGTGACTGTCTACATGCCGTATCACCGCTCGATAGACGCACAAAAGTTCGGGATTCCGACAGCCGGCGCGCGAACCCACTCCATACCGTACGGCGCAGCGCGCGCTCGTATCGAATATCCGGAGATCTCCCGTGACGGGGTTCGAACCGTCTTCGTGCGCAGCGTGCGCATCGGGCGCGACAAGGTGTACGGCTACGACGACGATGCGAAACGCTACGCGCTCTTTTGCCGCGCAGTGGTCGAAGATCTCGTCGACACTCCGCCCGACGTGGTGCACGCGCACGATTGGCATGCCGCGCTTCTCGTCCCACTCGCCGCGAGGGCCCGTCAGCTGCGGAAAGCCGCCACCGTGTTCACGATCCACAACCTCGCGTACCAGGGAAGGACGAGCGCCGCCGTTCTGAAGCTCGTCGGGCTTCCGCGAGCGCGTCTGCCGATCGAAGATCGTGGCGAGGCCAACCTGATGGCGCGCGCGATCGCGGCGGCGGACATCGTGTCGACGGTGAGCGAGCGCTACGCGGAGGAGATCCTCACCCCTGAATTCGGAGAGCGGCTCGAAGGTCTCCTTCGGAAGAGACAAGCGGATCTCTGGGGCATCACCAACGGTATAGACACGAAGTTCTTCGACCCGGCGCAGGACCCGCACATCGCGGCGCCTTATGAAGCCGACGATCAGAGCGGGAAGGCGATCGACAAGGCCGCGCTCCAGAAGGAGACCGGCCTCCAGCGCGACGCTGCGGCGCCCATCTTCGGCGTCATCGGCCGACTCGTGGAGCAGAAGGGCGTCGACCTTCTCACGGCCGTGGCGCCGTGGCTTCTCGAAAAGGGCGGGCAGCTTGTCGTCCTTGGAACGGGCGACCCGGCTTACGAGCAGAAATGGCGCGACCTCGCCGCGAAGAACAAAGGACGGCTCGCGCTCACGCTGGGCTTCGATGGCGCACTCGCGCAGCGGATCTACGCGGGGGCCGACCTCTTCCTGATGCCGTCGCGGTTCGAGCCGTGTGGTCTCGGTCAGCTCATCTCGCTCCGGTATGGGACGATCCCCGTCGTGCGTGCGGTCGGTGGCCTCGCAACCACCGTCCGCGACGTCGACGCGGACCCCAGAGGCAACGGCTTCTCGTTCATCAAGTACGAGTCAGCCGCGTTCTCCGACGCGATCGCTCGGGCCCTCCATCGCTACAAGGCCGACGGCGAGCCGTGGCGGCAGCTCCGCACCCGGGCAATGCACGAGGACCACTCGTGGCCGGCGGCGGCCAAGCGGTATGTCGAGATGTACATGGCCGCCGCGAAGGCGCGGCGGGCGGCATGAGAACAGACATGCGGCCGTCCATCGCCGAGCTCGAGGACCGCATCGCGGCACTCCCGCCTGAGGCGCGCGCCGCCGCCGAGCGAATCTTCGCGGTGTCGTCGACGGTGGGTCGTCTCGATCCGCCGGCCGAGATGCGCGATTGGATCACCAAGCAGTTCGGGTCGGTCGACGTCGTCATGGCGCAGCGGATCGTCCGCGTGACCAACCTGGTGATGCTCGAGGGAGCGCTCTTCAACGACCTCCGCGCCCGCCGACCGGTCGAAGTCAAAGGCGCCGACGAGGTGCGTGAGACGATCGAGCGATCCCGGAACGATCCCTTCTGCCATCCGGAGACGGGAACGCCGGCCGACACGTTCGGGCGCATCCGCGGAGAGCACGGGATCACCGCTTCGAACGTCGCCAAATACGATGGCTACCACGGCGTCCTGGTGTTCGACGAGCACGACCCCCTCGCGCCGATGGATGCGGAAATCATCCGCGACCGTCTTCTGAGCTCTCGCCGCTGGGCGCTCGCCGCGAACGAAGAGGATCCGAGCGCGAAGTACTACTTCATGATCTGGAACTGCCTGTGGCGCGCTGGTGGATCGATCGTCCACGGGCACACGCAGATGACCGTCACTCGCGGGATGCATTACCCGCGTGTCGAGATGATTCGGCGGCGCTCACTCGAATACGACGAGCGGTACGGACGCGATTACTTCGACGATCTGTGGCTCGTCCACGACACGCTCGGTCTTGGGCACGAGCGCGATGGAGCGCGCGTCTTCGCGTCCCTCGCCCCCATCAAAGAGCGCGAGGTCATGATTTTGGGCCGCCCGGGGGAGGACGAGACCTCACTCGCCGCCGCCATCGCGGGGGTCATCGCGGCTTACCGAAAAGAGGGTGTCGTTGCATACAACATGGCGTTGCTGCTGCCGCCGCTGAGCGCGGATGGAAGCGACTGGCGGCGGTTTCCGCCACACGCTCGCCTGGTGGACCGCGGCGACCCGGCGAACAAGACGAGCGATATCGGCGGCATGGAGCTGTACGCGGCGAGCGTGGTGGCAGCAGATCCGTTCCGTTTAGCCGAGGTGCTACGCGTCTAGCGGGAATCAGAACCCTTCGCGCTATTGACGCTCGCTTTCTCCCTTGCATAGTGTGCGACAAAGTGGCCGAACACTCATTCGTATCTCGGCGAGACAACACCTTCCGGGAGTACCCGCCCGCCTCGGCGCAGCTCGCGATGGTCATCCCTTTCTATGGCGAGCTCACCGTTTGGATCCGCAAACCCGATGCGGCGGGGTGGCACTTCCCGACGAGCGGGCGTAAGGCGGGCGAGACCATCCTCGAAGTCGCTAAGCGCGAGCTCTGGGAGTCGGCGCGAATCGTTCCACCCCGTCTCGACCTCCTGGGTGCCATCCGTTACCAAACTCCGAAAAGCACGACCGCGTATGTGTACATGTGCGAGGTGAGCCATCTCTCGTGGTGGTACGACTCGCCGGAGAAGGACAAGGTCGCCGAGATCGGCGTCTTCCGAACTCTTCCCGCTCCGCTCTCCTCCGAATCGGTCGAGGTCGTCCTCGAAGCCGCGCTCCGGGCCAGGCGGACAGGTCTGCGGTAACGAGCCTGTAACACGCGCGATCGGGCGCCCTGGCGAGTAACGAAATGGCACTCCGTTTGCAGCCCCGCTAAACCCTATGGTCGACAAAGAGGCGGCGCGCACCGTCACGGGTTGGCTGCGTCTTGCCGACCGAGTCGCCGGTGTGAAACCCGTTGAGGGCCGCTGCGACCGTTGCGGCGCAACCGGCTACCTGAGTCAGACGAACAAAGAGAGCCTCTGCGCCGGGTGCTATCTCGACGGCGACGCCGAGACGTCCTAGCGGAAGAGGCGAGACACCGCGCGAACGAGCGCGTCCTCGCTGAGGCCGTCCCCGTAATAGTCATCGCCGACCCGTACTTCGAAATGCAGGTGTGGCCCACCCTGGGGATATCCCGAGCTTCCAACCTGACCGAGTAGCGTGCCCGCCTCGATCTTTTCTCCCACGACGAGTGGCTCGACCGCCGAGAGATGTGCGTAGCGCGTGACCACGCCCTTCCCATGGTCGATCCACACCTGTCGACCGCGGATTCGATCGAGCGTCGCCGCGGGCGTATAGCCGAGGGTCAGCGCCTCGTAAAGCGCCATCTCCTGCTGCTCGCGATTCCAATCGAGAAAGCTCACGTCGACGCGAGCCACGGTCCCGCTGCCGGCCGCCAGCACCGAAGTTCCGGTTGGGGCGGGGAAGTCGATGCCCTCGTGGACACCTGCTCGATAGTCTCGCGGCGCACCAGGCAAGAGCTCGGGGTCCGTGGGGACCTCACCCCCCTCGATCGGCAACGCGAACGCCCCCCAGAGCCGGACGTACGTGCGCGCGCCTCGCTCGCCGACATCGGGCGCGGCGCTGGGGACCGCGGGCATCGGCGTGTAGCGTGGCGCGGCCGCGGGTCTGGCCACCTCGATCGACGAGCCTGACGCGGTGACGGCGACGATGCCAAAAAGGACGACGCAGAGGATTCCCAGGAGGATTCGCACGGTCGATCTACCCTACCGCCGGTTGCGTGCCAACCCCGCGCAGCGCGGTCTCATCCGGCAGGTCGGACCAATTTCCTTGACCGGTGCAGTGGGCGGGACGATGATCGCGCCCGCGCTCGATGCCAGTGCTTTGACGCGTTGAGGGGGAGATGTGCATGGATACTCGTCGTCGATCGTTCGCGCTCGTGTGCGTGCTCGCGCTCGCGATCACCGCCGCACTCGGACTCGCCGGACCGGCAGCAAGCGCTGCCCCCGGGGCTCCGTCGATCTCGTGGTCTTCCTGCAATCGCGATCTCGGTCCATTCGAGTGCGGGATCGTTCAGGTCCCGCTCGATTACTCCGACCCCAGCGGCGCGGCCATCTCCATCGCGGTCGTGAGGCTACCCGCAGCGGATCCGGCGCGCCGGATCGGATCACTATTCATCAATCCCGGCGGTCCCGGAGGTTCCGGAGTCGACTTCGCGCTCTTCGCGGCGCCGTTCCTCTTCTCGAGCGAGGTCCGCGCTAAGTTCGACATCGTCGGCTTCGATCCGCGCGGGGTCGCGCGAAGCACCGCGCTGCGGTGCTTCGGGACCGCCAAGCAGTGGACGCCTTTGTTTACGCCGTTCGCGTTCCCAAGTAATCCGGAGGAGGAAGCGGTCTGGCAGGCCGCGGACCTCTATCTCGATGGGGCTTGCGCCCAGCGCGGCGGCAAGATCATCGACCACATGGCCACCGCGGATGTCGCTCGGGATCTGGACGCGCTTCGCGCGGCGGTCGGCGACACGCGGCTCACGTACGCGGGCTACTCGTATGGAACGTACCTTGGCGTGACCTACGCGAACCTGTTCCCGAGCCGGGTCCGTGCGGTCATCGTCGACGGCGTGCTGGATCCGATCGCCTGGTCGACCGGCGTCGGCAACGAGGGAACCACGATCCCGTTCTCGACGCGCCTCCACAGCGACCTCGGCGCGCAGGCGACGCTCAACGAGTTTTTCCGTCTATGTGACGCCGGGGTTGGCTGCGCGTTCGCGCCGAACTCCGCCAGTCGCTTCGCGGCGCTCGGAGCGCGGCTGCGGCAGGGCCCGATCACGATCATCGATCCGTCGACGGGCCAGGCTTTTGAGTTCAACTATTCGCTTCTCATCCTCCAAGCGCTCATTGGGATGTACAACTCATCATCGTGGCCGTTCCTCGCTGCGTTCTTCGCCGCTCTCGAAGCGAGCGCGAGTGCGACTCAGCTCGGCGCCTCGCTGAACTCGCTCGACGAGAGCACCGGCTTCATCACGAAGCGCGGGTTCCCGAACTACCGCAACAACGTCGAAGCGTTCCCGGCGATCGCCTGCTCGGATTCTGACAACCCGGACTCGTACGCGGCGTGGTCGCAGCAGGGAGCGCTGGCCGACCAGAACGACGGCTATTTCGGGCGAATCTGGACTTGGATCTCGAGCATCTGCGCCAAGTGGCCTGGATCCGATGAGGCACGGTACGTTGGGCCCTTCACCCGCACGACGGCGAACCCGGTGCTCGTCATCGGCAACCAATTCGACCCAGCGACACGCTACCAAGGCGCCGTCACCGTTCACGGACTCTTGCCGAACTCGGCGCTGCTAACGGTGCACGGCTGGGGACACACCTCGCTCTTCCTCTCGGCGTGCGTCGACGCAGCCGTCTCGGCGTACCTGCTACGAGTGGCCGTGCCCGCGTCAGGGACGGTCTGTGAACAGGACGTCGTGCCTTTCGCGCCGACTCTGGCGACTCGGCTCGGCAGCCGCGACGCGTCCCGGGCGAGAGCTCGTGCCGCGCTCACGCCTAACGCGCTCGCTCAACCGCGGGACTAGCGCGTGACAGGGCCGGCGGGATCGATTCCCGTCGGCCCACCTATACTCGAACGAGCGCCACCACCTTTAAGGACCGGTCCTGTGAGGCCGGGAAGGAGCGCCGGACGACCATGCTGCTCGCGGCGGACGACGTCCGCCGGGCCATCACGCGGATCGCGCACGAGATCGTGGAGCGCGATCGCGACCTCTCCGCTCTCGCCATCATCGGTATCCGGGCGCGCGGCGACGCGCTGGCGGCCCGCATCCAGTCGGCGATTCGGGCGAACGAGGGCACCCTGGTCCCGCTCGGCGCCATCGACATCACGCTCTACCGCGACGACCTGACCCGAATCGGCTACGCGCCGGTGGTGCGCGAGTCGGAAATCCCATTCTCCGTCGACGAACGGGTCGTCGTGCTCGTCGACGACGTGCTCTTCACCGGCCGGACGATTCGAGCCGCGATGGATGCCTTGGTCGACTACGGACGTCCGCGCGCCATACGTCTCGCGGTGCTGGTGGACCGCGGCCACCGCGAGCTTCCCATTCGTGCCGATTTCGTCGGCAAGAACATACCGACCGCCCCGGGCGACGACGTGCGCGTGCATCTCGCTGAGGTCGACGGCCGCGATGAGGTCGAGGTCGTCACGCGGGTGCCGGCATGAAGTGGAACCGGCGCCACGTCCTGGACACCGACGACTGGTCCCGGGATGAGATCGAAACCGTTCTCGATCAGACGCGCGCGATGATCGAAATACTCCAGCGGCCGATCCGGCGCGCGCCGCCACTCCGTGGACGTACGGTCATCCTCTTCTTCGCCGAATCGTCGACGCGCACGCGCGTTTCGTTCGAGCTCGCCGCGAAGGCGCTCTCGGCCGATGTAACGAACATCACGGCGAGCGGATCATCCGTCGATAAGGGCGAGTCGCTCTACGACACCGTGCGCACGCTGCAGGCGCTTGGCGGCGATGTCGTGGTGATGCGGCACGCGTCATCCGGCGCCCCGTACTTCGTCGCCGAGCGGACCGACGCCGCCGTGATCAACGCAGGTGACGGCTGGCACGCGCATCCGACGCAAGGACTCCTCGACGCGTACACGCTCCGCGACGCGCTCGGCGGTCTCGAAGAAAAGCGCATCGTCATCGTCGGCGACGTCCTGCACAGCCGCGTCGCGCGCTCGGACATCAACACGCTCGTCCCACTCGGCGCGCGGATCACGCTGTCCGGTCCGCCGACGCTCATTCCGACCGCATGGCGATGTGGACAGCTCCCGCATGGCGTGACGTACGAGTCCGACCTCGACCTGGCGCTGGATGGCGCCGACGCGGTGATCGCGCTGCGGATCCAGCGAGAGCGCCAGGCATCAGGACTCCTGCCATCTCTTCGCGAGTACTCGCGGGTCTGGGGCCTTACTGCCGAGCGCGTCGCGCGGATGCGTTCGGGTGCCCCTGTGATGCA
>VBDV01000082.1 GCA_005882765.1 Chloroflexota bacterium
GCTCGGCATCGGCGCCGCGTTCGCGGCGTTCGGTCTCACGTTCCGCGGGCCGCGCGCCCGCTTCTGGGACCGCATGACGGCCACCGGCCTTGTCCTCGGCGGACTCGCGCTCGCGGCGGACCGCGACGCCCGCAGCGTGCGGATCGGCCCACGCGAAATCGCCGTGGGACTGGCGACAGCCGCTGGCCTCTATGGGATCTTCCGCGTTGGCGACACGGTCGCGCGCGAGGTCATCCCCCGCGGGGGCGAGGAGATCGGCGACATCTACGAGCTCCGTTCGCTCCGGTCCAAGGAGGAGCTCGCGGTGCGCCTCGGCCTCGTGATCGGGCCGGCGGAGGAGCTTTTCTGGCGAGGATTCGTGCAGGGCCGCGCGGGCTACCCGACGGCGACTGCCCTGTACGGCGGCGCGCACATCGTGACCGAGAACGTGACGCTGATCGGAGCGGCGACGATCGCCGGCGCGTATTGGGGATTCCTCCGCGCGGTCGGCGTCCCGCTCGGCGCGCTCGTCGTCAGCCACGTCGCATGGGACATCTGGATCTTTCTTGTGGCCCCGACGGAAGCGGGCGGCGCGGTCAGCCCACGTCAGGCAGAAGAGTGAAGGGCGACGCGAACGGCAACATCGCTATGACAAGAGCAATACCGAATAGCAGGCTGCCGACGACCAGCGACCGGCGCTCGAACGCGCCCTTCATAGGATCGCGCGAATCCGCCAACGCCAACGCCGGAGCGCGTCGCGCGTACGCGGCGACGTGGACCGTCATCGCCAAGAACCAGAGCACGAACGACGCCTTGTGCCAGATGAGCCACTCGTTGCCGAACGCGAATCCGAAAAGCCAGAGCTCGATGCCCGTCGCAAACAACGTCACGGTGAGAAGGACGAGCACGGGGCCGAGAAGACGCATGGTGAGGTCCGGCGGCCCACCGGCGCGGTAGCGCGGGTCGCGCAGGTAGTAGCGGGCGAATCGATAGCCGACGCTTCCGAGCTTGAGGAGGACGGGCGGCACGAGGAAAAATCCGAGGAGCGCATGAGCCAGAAGCCCTGGGCGGGCTCCCGTGACGACCTCCGCGGCGAGCGGGAGAAGGAGAACCACTGCGGCGTAGCCGGTCAGACGTGCGTTGGCCTCGACCGCCGGGTCACCGATATAGCGGCTCGTCGAGCGGCGACTGGCCCAATAACCGATCACGCCGACCAGGACGACTACGGGGATCAGAAAATTCACCGAGTACACGCTACGCGCGCGGCGCCTAGACGAGTCGAAGTGCGGTGCTCTGGGTCTAGACCTTCCGGTCGTGCGGCTGACGGGCGCGTTCGCGCTCCGGGCAGCACTTGCAGTGCGGGTCGGGCCAGGTCAGCCAGACGACAAGGGCGAGCCATCCGGCGAGAAGCCCGACGCTGAAGGCGAGGTCAGAAGACATGGCTGCACTAGTGGCATCGGGCGTGCCAGCATGGCCGCGTGGAGCGTGACGTCCGGGTCAACGGCGTCCGTCTCCACTGCATGGTGGAAGGAGAGGGCCCGCTCGTCCTCCTGCTTCATGGGTTCCCCGAGACATCGCACGCCTGGCGGAAGCAGATACCCGCGCTCGCGAAGCGTTTCCGGGTCGTCGCACCCGACCTCCGCGGTTACGGCCGAAGCGAGAAGCCAAGGGGAATCGACGCCTACCGCACGCCGGTCCTCGCCGACGACATCGCCACGCTCATCCATGAGTTCGGCACCGAACGCGCTCACGTCGTGGGCCATGACTGGGGCGGCGGGGTGGCGTGGGGCCTCGCCATCCTGCGCCCCGAGGTCGTGAACCGGCTTGCGGTGCTGAACTGCCCGCACCCGGCGATCATGCAAAAGGCGCTTCGCTCGAACTGGACCCAGATCCGCAAGAGCTGGTACATCTTCGCCTTCCAACTGCCGTGGCTGCCCGAGTGGGCGCTGTCCCGGAGCGGCGCGAAAGCGCTCAAGGACTCGCTTCGGCGATCGGCGAAGCCCGGCACCTTCAGCGACGCCGACCTGGACGACTACGCCCGCGCGTTCAGCGCTCCGGGCGCCGCGACCGGCGCGATCAACTATTACCGCGCCGCGGCGCGCTCGCGCGTGCCATCCGGAAAGATCAGGGCGCCAACGCTCCTTATCTGGGCAGAGGACGACTTCGCGCTCGGGATGGAGCTCACGCGCGGGATCGACGACCTGTTCGAGACCACACCGCGCGTCGAGTACGTCCCGGACACGAGCCACTGGGTGATGGAGGAGCGCCCCGAGATCGTGAACCGGCTGCTGCTCGAGTTCCTCGCCTAGCGCGGCGTGCCGTCGCCTGCGACACGAAGCGCGTCCTTCAGGGTGAAGCGGCCGAGATAGAGCGCGCGGCCGACGATCACGCCGCGCAACCCGCGATGCCGGAGCTTCGCGAGTGCGGCGATGTCCTCGAGCGAACCCACGCCGCCGGAGTAGATGATGTCCCCCCCGAACGCGCGGGCGACGGCCTCGGTCGATGCGAGGTCAAGGCCCTGCAGCGTGCCGTCGATCGACACGTTCGTGTAGATGACCGTGGGAACGCCGGTCAGCGCGAGGCGCTGCATGAGATCGACCGCACGGACTTTCGTCGTCTCGGTCCAGCCGTCAGTGGTGACCATGCCGTTACGCGCGTCAACGGAGACAGCAAGGCCGTCGGCGTGGCGGTCTACGAGGCGGCCGATCAGCTCGGGGTCATCGATCGCCGCGGTCCCCACGACGATTCGGGACGCGCCGGCTTCGGCGAAGGCTTCGGCTGTGTCGAAGTCGCGTATCCCGCCGCCCGCCTGGATCTTGACCGTGAAGCGATTGGCGATCGCTCGGATGTGATCGAGGTTCTCGGGCTGTCCGGTGCGCGAGCCATCGAGGTCGATCACATGGAGCCACTCCGCGCCTTCGGCGACGAGCTTGCGCGCGGCCTCGAGCGGAGAGGGGGCGACCTGCTCGACGGTGGCGAAATCGCCGCGCGTCATACGGACGGCACGGCCCTCGTAGATGTCGATGGCGGGATAGACGATCACGGCTGGGGCTGAATGTTAGGAGGCCGCCGGCGTGTCTCGCCGGCGGCCGTCCATCCGTCGCGCGGTCTACCGCGCGGCCAGTCCCGAAGCTCCTGGGGGGATCGCGATACCGGGCAGACGAGCGAGGCTGCCATCAGCGCCGACCCGGAAGGCGCTGATCATGTGTGTGCCGCCGTCGTTGGCATAGAGGTACCTGCTGTTTTCCGTGAGGGCCAAGTCTGTTGTGTGCGCGGCCGCTGAGTGCGCGGCCTGCGCGAAGACCAGCGTGAGACTACCGTCCTCGCCGATCGAGAACGTCGAGATCGAGTCGCCTCCGGCGTTTGCCGTGAAGGCGTAGAGGCCATCCTTCGTGACCGCGACCCAACACGCCGCAGCCTGGGTGGTCGGCACGGACCGACTGATCGCGGTCAGCGCGCCGTCCTTCGAGAGCTCATACGACGATGCCGCCGAGAGCGGTGCGGCACCCGCCGCCTCGGAGACCACGAGGTCGCCGCGGTGACCGAATCCGAAGCCGAACGGTGTCGTGCCGGATGAGCCGTAGCGAGTCGCGGCACCGGCCACGCCGTCCTTGCCGACGACAAACACGTCGAGCGAGCTGGTGCTCTTCTCGGTCACGACCAGGACGTCGCCCGAGGGCGAGAACTGGATCTGCGCGGCGCCCGCGCCGGTGAAGGTTCTGGTCGAGCCGGCGATCGCGCTCAGCGTTCCGTCATCCGAACGGAAGCCCGCGATGTTGCTGCTCGCCGCGTTCACCACGTAGACGAGATCGTGGCTGGCGGTGACGCTGACGGGCTGGATGCCACCGGATGCGATGCGATCGCTCCAGGTGAGGCCGCTCTTGGTGATCCGGAAAACGGCGACGTCGTTGCTTCCGGCATCGACCGCATAGAGCCAGCGGCCGTCGTCACTGATCGTGACCGCGCCCTGCGAGCCGAGGCTTCCGCCGCTCCCGCCCGTCGGGAACGTGCCGGACCAGGTGAGCTCGCCGGAAGCGGCGCGGTCGTAGACGATGACCGCATTGGCCGCGGTGTTCGTGAGTGTGTAGACCGCGCCCGCCGCGCCCTCTGCCGCCGCGGCCACCGAGGCCGGACCGAGCAGAAGCGCGATGAAGGCCACGAGCGTGAGGATGACGCGTGACATGGATTCCTCCCAGGATCGAGTTCCTGCGATGCAGGTTCGGACGATCGTGGCGATGGCTCATGACAACGCGATGACATCCGGTGTCACGGAAATGTCATCGAAGGCTGTCAGCGTGCGAACATGCGAGATGTGCCGACCGCAGCCGACGGCGCACCGATCCTGGTCGTCGACGACGATCCGAAGATCCTCCAGCTCGTCCGGATGTACCTCGAACGCGAGGGCTTTCCCGTGGTCACGGCAACGGATGGGATCGCGGCGGTCGCGGCCCTACGCGAACGAGCCCCTCGCCTCATGGTCCTCGACGTCATGCTCCCGACGCTCGACGGATTCGCGGTGTTGCGCGCGGCGCGAACGGATTCGGACCTCCCTGTCCTCATGCTGTCTGCTCGCGGGAGCACCGCAGACCGCGTATCGGGGATCGCGAGCGGCGCCGACGACTACCTACCGAAACCGTTCTCACCCGCCGAGCTCGTCGTTCGGGTCAAAGCGCTCCTGCGGCGAAGCGGGACGCGAGTCGGTCGGGACACCGCTCTCGTCGAGCTTGGTGACCTCGTGATCGATCGCGACCGCCACGAGGTGCGACGAGGCACGGGTCGCATCGACCTGAGCGAGTCAGAGCTGAACCTGCTTGTCGCGCTCGTGAGCGCCTCCGGCCGGATCGTCACACGAGAGGCGCTCCTCGACTCCCTTTACGGAAAGGGCGAGTCCGAGGTCCTCGACCGAACCATTGACGTCTACATCCGAAGGCTTCGCGACAAGCTGGGCGACGATCCGGAGAGCCCTCGCTACATCGCGACGGTGCGGGGCGCGGGCTACCGCGCGCTCCTCGGCCGATGAGGGGTCTCGCCGGTCAGATCGCCCTCGCGGCGATCGCCGTCGCGGTAGTGGTCGCCCTCGTTCTCGCGATCGGCACGCTCGCGTTCTCGAGCGCCTCTTTCGCGCAACTCATGGTCGATCACGGCGAGACTCTCGCGGCGGCGCAGGCGATGTTCGAGGAGAGCGTCACGCGTTTCTTTGTGGCCGCGCTCGGCGTGGCAGCGTTGGCGGGCGTCGCCCTCGCGATCTTCGTTGCGCGACGGGTCGCGTCACCGCTCCGCGAGGTCAGCGAGGCCGCGAAGCTCATCGCTCAAGGCGATCACGGCATTCGCGTGCGAGCCCGCGGTCCCGACGAGGTCCGATCCCTCGCGGCATCGTTCAACCGCATGGCTGGCGAGATCGAGGAACAGGAGCGAATGCGACGCGAGTTCGTCTCCAATGCCGCACATGAGCTGCGCACTCCGCTGACCAACCTGCAGGGCTACCTCGAAGCCCTTCGGGACGGTGTCATGACCGCGGACCGCGCGACGTTCGAGTCGCTGCACGAGGAAGTCGACCGGATGGTCCGGCTTTCCCGCTCGCTCGATGCCCTGGCCGAGGGGGACGTCGCCGGTCGATCTGCGGGCGAGCTTCGCGAGATCGACCTACGCGCAGCGATTGTCGCAGCCGTGGAGCTCTACGCCGCCGCGCTGGAACGGCGGAGACTCCGTGTTGAGCTCGACCTCCCCGCGGTCATCGCGGCGCGCGCCGATCCGGATCACCTCGCGCAGGTCCTCGCGAACCTGCTGCAAAACGCCGTGCGCTACACCCCCGATGGCGGCCGGATAGGTGTGAGTGCACGGCGGCGCGACGCCGATGTTCTCGTGACCGTCTTCAACTCCGGGCCGGGCATTCCCACCGAGGATCTGTCTCACGTCTTCGAGCGCTTCTACCGCGTCGAAAAGTCGCGCGACCGTGCGAGCGGCGGTGCGGGGATCGGCCTCGCGATCGTGAAGACGCTCGTCGAGCTCGGCGGCGGGCGCGTCGGCGCGGAGTCGTCACCCGAGCTCACGCGTTTCTGGTTCAGCCTTCCCGCTGTCGCGTAGCGTTCAGCGGCGGTCAGCCGCCGACGAGCTTCACGACGCGATGGTTGTCCGTGTCGGCGATGAAAAGCACACCGGTCGGGCTCACGGCTATCGAAGAGGGCGCGGCGAGCACGGCCGAGGTGCCGTCGCCCGCGACCGTCGTGATCGTTCCGTTCGGTGAGACTTTGCGCACGCGGTTGTTGCCGCTGTCGGCGATGTAGACGTTGCCGCCGGTGTCGAACGCGAGACCCGTCGGCAGGTTCAGATCGGCAGAAGTCGCGGGTCCGCCGTCGCCGCCGTACGCGGCTCGGCCGCTCCCGGCGAACGTAACGATGTTCCCGCCATGGTCGATCCGTCTGACGCGGTGATTGTTCGTGTCGGCGATGAAGAGACTGCCGTCCGGCGAAATGGCGACCCCGACCGGCGCGAAGAGTGCGGCCGACCGCCCGCTCCCGCCGTCACCGGAATAGCCGCGCTGGCCGTTGCCGGCCACGGTATCGATCGTTCCGTCCCGCCGGACCTCGCGTATGACGTTGTTGAGGCTGTCGGCGACGTAGACATTACCGGTGGAATCGACCGCGACCCCGCGCGGTTGGTCGAGCTTGGCGCTGACCGCCGGTCCTCCGTCTCCCGCGTAGCCCCCACCTCGGACGAACGAACCCGCGATGACACGGAACCGCCCGGAATCAACCGCAGCGACGATGTGGGCGTCGCAACAGGTCTCGCCCGAGTCGCTCAGGTAGATCACATCGGCTGCATCGATCGTGATCCAGCTCTCCGGACCCAAGTGCACCGCCGGCGGATAGTCGCTGGCGTCGGTGTTAAGAGTGCCGCCGCCGGCGATCGTCTGAATCTTTCCGGTGCTATCGATCCGCCGGATTCGGGTGAATCCGTCGAGCACGCCTCCCGTGGTCAGTTGCTCGGTGCTGTCGGCGACGTAGAGATTTCCTGACTTGTCGAATGCCAGGCTGACCGGCCGATCGAGCTGAGCGGCCGTGGCCGGGCCGCCGTCTCCTGAGAAACCCCCCGTTCCGAGACCGGCGACCGTGACAATCGACGGACGAACCGTAGGGAGAACTCTGGGCACCGCGAAGAACGCGACCACGCCGATCAAAAAGAGCACCGCGACCACGGAGGCGAAGGGTCGTCGCCTGACTCGGGCGATGCGGGGCGTTGGCGTTACCGGCACGACAACCGCAGCTGGCGCGGTCGTACCTGGCACCACCACCGCCGAGGCCCTGCCCGCGACCAACCCGCTGCTCACGGCCCACGCAGCGACCTCCGCGCGTGAGTGGAACCCGAGCTTGTTCCGGATCTGCTCGAGGTGGCCTTCCGCGGTCCGCTCCGCGATGAAGAGCCGCTTCCCAATTTCGCGGTTCG
>VBDV01000046.1 GCA_005882765.1 Chloroflexota bacterium
ATGTGGTCGCTCAGGACCATCAGGTCGCCCGCCTTGAACGCGGGGTTCAGTCCGCCGCAAGCGTTCGTGATGATCATCGTCCGGACGCCCCACGCACGGAAGACGCGTATCGGGAACGCGATCTCCGCGATGTCGTAGCCCTCGTAGTAGTGCATTCGCCCGTTCATCACCGCGACGTCCTTACCGGAGACCATGCCGACGACGAGCTCGCCGGCGTGACCGGGCGCGGTGCTGCGCCGGAAGCCGGGGATATCGGCGTACGAGATCCGCGTTGCGTCCCGGACGTCTTTCGCGAGACCGCCGAGACCGCTGCCGAGAATCACCGCGATCTTCGGTCGGCGCTTGGTCTTCGCCGAGATCGCGGCGACCGCGGCATTCGTATCGAGCGTCATGTTCCAGGCTCCTTGAGGATCTTTTCGCGCAACAGCTCGACGAACGGCCGCGCATGTGCGGTGCGCGCGAATCGCGCGACGGTCGCCGCGCGCCGGACCGTGATGCGGTCACCGGCGCGGAGGTCGTGCTCCTCCTGGCCATCGAGCGACAGCACCGACGGCTCGTCCTGCGCCTCGAGCTCCAGCACCTGGTCGGGGTCGAACACGACCGCGTTGCCGAAGGAAAGGTGGGGCGCGATTGGGACCATCGTGATCGCGCGCGAGCCCGGGAGGATCAGCGGCCCGCCGACCGAGAAGCCGTACGCGGTGCTGCCGGTCGCGGTCGCCACGATGAGCCCGTCCGCCCAGTACACGATGAGCGGCTCGCCATCGACGCGGACCGCGACATTGATCGAGCGCACCTGCTTGCCTCGCGCGACGACGACGTCGTTCAGCGCGAGCGCGCGCACGACCTCCTTCCCCGCACGGACCAGGCGGGCATCGAGAAGCGCACGCTCCTCGATGGTGAAGCGCCCCGCGAGCACGTCGCCCATCGCCTCGTCGAGTTGATCGATCGTCGCGGAGGTGAGGAACCCGAGCCGCCCCAGGTTGACTCCGAGGATCGGGATGTCGAAGGGCGAAAGCACGCGGGCCGCGCGCAGCACGGTCCCGTCGCCGCCGAAGACGAAGGCGATGTCGGCGCGCTCGATCTCTTTCGTGAGCGCGCGGGAGTCCAGCGCGAGCTCCATCGGCTCGTGGCCGGCCCTGCGCAGCTTCTCGCTGACCGTCTTCGCCGCGTCAAGCGACGCGGGCCAATCTGGACGTGAGCCGATCGCAACCTTCATCGGGAGGCCTCACGCGCGGCTGTGGCGAGGGAATCCGCATCCAGCGTCGCGGCGCCTTTGCGCGCATGCACGAAGATCTCGCGGTTGCCCTCGCGGCCGGCGATCGGCGACGGCGTCACGGCGACGACACCAAATCCGCGCGCGGCGAGGTCGTTGGCCACGGCCACTACAGCGCTTGCGCGCGCTTCCGGATCGCGGACGACGCCGCCCCTGCCGACCGCGTCACGGCCCGCTTCGAACTGCGGCTTCACCAGCGCGACGACGTCGCCGCCATCACGGAGCATCGCGAGGGACGGCGGCAAGGCCAGGCGCAGCGAGATGAAGGACACGTCAGCGACGACGATGTCGACCGGTTCTTCGATCGGGACACCCTCGCGTGCGTTCACGCCCTCGTGCACGACGACCCGCGAATCCTGGCGAAGACTCCAATCGAGCTGGCCCTTCCCGACGTCGATCGCGTGAACGCGGGTCGCGCCCCGCTGGAGGAGAACATCGGTGAAACCGCCGGTCGATGAGCCGACATCGATGGCGACCTTTCCCGAGACACCGAGCCCGAGCGCATCGAGCGCGCCCGCCAGCTTGTCGCCGCCGCGCGACACGTACTTCGGGCCGGCATCGACGGCGAGCTCCGCATCCTCCGCCACCGGCGCGGCCGCCCGGTCAGCTCGGCCACCATCGACCCGCACCGCGCCGGCCAGGATGAGGGCCTGCGCGCGCTCGCGGCTGGGCGCGAGCTCACGCTGCACCAGGAGCTGATCAAGCCGAACTCGTTTTGTCAATGCGCGGATTCTCGCGCACATTCGCGATACTGCGCGGCAATGCCCAACTCGTATGTGCGCGCGGCCGGGATCGCGTCGGTCCTCGGCGCGGCTTTCGTCCTGCTCGGGATCGGCATCGCCGGCGTGGTCACGCCGGACTACAGCGCGATCCGCGACGTGATCAGCGGCTCGCAGCTGGGTCCGTATGGATCTCTCGTGACCCTCGGGCTCACCGGCGGGGGGTCATTGACTGTCGTCTTCGCCTCTCTCCTCCAACGGACGCTGCCGCCCGGTAACGTCATAGGACCCGGCCTCCTCGTCGTCCGTGGTTTTGGGACGCTTCTCGCCGCGGCGTTCCTTGCCGACGTCGGCCCGGTCCGGACCGCGGGTGGGTACCTTCACGTCATCGGCTTCGTCGGCGGGTCGCTGGCGTTCGGCATCGGCCTGTTCTTCCTCGCCGGGCGGATGCGCCTCGATGAGGCGTGGCAGACGCTTGCGCCTTACACCGTCGCCACTGCCCTCGCCTCGCTGGCGATCCTCGGGCTCTTCGTCGGCCTGGGACCGCGATACGTTGGCGACACGACCGCGCCGCTTAGCGCGATCGGTGGGCTCATCCAACGCCTGTTGACGCTCACCACGTGGACCTGGCATCTCGTGATCGGCGCGTGGCTCCTTCTTCGGCCCGCCGCCGTGCCGGCGGAGGCGTAGCGTGCCGAAGCGACTGCCACGCGCGCGCACGCTCAAGGGCGAGCCGAAGCTCGCGCACTACGACTCCGGCGGCGGCGCGTCCGGCGAGCCGCCGATCGTGCTCCTGCATCAGAGCCTCGCGCGGTCCGAGGACTGGGAGAACATCTTCCCGCGCCTTGCGACCCGCTACCGCGCGATCGCCTACGACGCCCGCGGTCACGGCAAGAGCGGACGGGCGGCGGACTATTCGCTACGCGCATTCGCCGACGACACGTTGCGGATCCTTCGCGAGATCGCCAAGGAACCTTCCGTGCTCATCGGACACTCGCTCGGCGCGCTGGCCGCGCTCGTCGCCGCGGGCGATGCTCCGGAGCTCGTGCGCGGCCTCGTCCTGGAGGATCCCGCGCTCGGTTATCCCAAGCCGTGGATCGCCGCTGAATACGCGCCGCTACGCGAAGGCATCGCCGCCCAGGATCCCGCCGTGCTCCTAAAGGCCGTTAGCAAGCAGCGCCTGCCCTCGCCGGGTCCCCGCGGGGAGCGCACGTACGGTGAGCTCCGCGGCTTTTACGCAGCAGAGCGCGTGGTCACCTACTTCCGCGACGTCGACCCCGCGTTCATCGACGCGCGAGCGGCGGGCGACGAGCCCGCGGCGGTGCTCATCAGCGACGCGATCGCGAAGGTTCGCGCGCCGGTGCTTGTTCTCGCCGGCGAGCCGCGCTTGGGTGGCGCCGTCGACGATCCCTCCGAGTGGAGGCTCAAGAAGCTCCCGGACGTGACGGTGAAGCGTTTCCCGGGATCGGGTCACCTGCTCCACGGATTCCGTCCGGAGCAGTTCATCGAGAACATCGAGCCGTTCCTGAGAAAACTGCGCGAGACTTAGGAACCGCGACTTCCCCGCTAGAGTTGATTGCGGAAGACCGAAATCTCACCATCGATCCCAGACACCACAAGAATGTCGTCGGGAAGTCTTAGCGTCCAAGCCTCGTAGTTCCGACCCCGGTAGACCAGGAGTCCCGCTCCGCCAGACAGAACGAGCTCGAGCTCTCCGGTGACGAGCAATTGCGCTGACTCGACCACTCGTCCGAACAATCTCAGACTCGGGCCCAATGACGCCCGATCGCTCTCCGGATCGAGCTCCCACTCGCCGTCCAGTGTTAGTCGGAATGATCTTTCAATACGCAAGAGCGCGGATTGCTGACCTCGGCTGAACCTAAGTGACAAAGCACGGTCCACCAAGCACTGGGTGACTTCAAAGCCCAACAGGTTGGAGATCTCGGGTACGGCCGCGCGCGTGCTCATTTCATTGGTCCACGACGCCACCCGCTCATGGCGCCCTAATCGCGAGATCGATCCCGCTCGAACGTCCAGTCTTCAAGCGTCACGCTCGAGGGCGGTCGAGCCGACCGCACGCAGGATTGTCTCTAGATCGGACCGCAACTTCGCCCGGTCAGCTCGGGCCAGCAATTCAGAGGGCACGAACATCAACCCGATGATGAAGGCAAAGACCGCCAGGACCCACAGAAGCTCAGGGGCGCCACCTAATGAAGCCGGACCGATGACAACAGCGGTCAGACCGAGAAACAGGAGCCACGCACCGCGAGCGATCACGACAACCGGATGCAACCCGTAGCGCACTGCGACAACGGCAACACCGTCCGCGGGCTCGACTTTTCCTCGCAGCACTGCCACGCGCGGTGCGGTTGTGACACCACGGGGCCTGCGGAGATCGAAGCTTCCGTCTCTCATGACTTTTCCGACAAACACCGCCGAGCTCGAGTCCGAGAAGGAATACCCGAACATGCTGCCTGCGACGAGTGATCGCGCGATCGCATCGATGACACGATCCGGCGCTGCCGCCACCCGGTAGCGATCCACCTGTCCGTCGCCTACGGGCGGACCTGCTGCTCGCGTGCGATGACCGTCGTATTCGTGAGGAAGGCTCTCCAAGTCACTGCGCTGGACAGTTTCCCCTATCGCTCACGGTGAAGGTGTCTGAGCTCGACCTCGCCCCTCGCTCAGGCGCAGAGGCGGACCGGATCCACCCTCGGCCACCGCTCCGCATCGCGCGGGCTGACAACGTAAATCGCCTCGTCCTGATCGGACAGGCTCACGTAGATCTCGATCGCACCTAAGCGATAGCCCGTCGCGCGCGCATCCGCGGGGAGCGTCACGTTCCGCGCGAGCCTGTCGCGGAAGGGGACGCCATAGACGCCCTCAGGGTCGCGGATGTACAGGCGTCCCGTGAAGTAGGTCGTCGCTGCGCTCCCCGGCGGCCAGACGATGAACAGCATCGTGGCGGACTGCCACCCGCAGTGGCTCGGCCCAGCGATCGTCTCCATCTCCTCGGACGCGACAGCGCGGCCGTCGCGCGTCCAGGTGTAGCCCGGATATGCCGGTGGCTGATCGAACGCGGTCGCGACCGACTGCGCACGGACGTCTAAGAGGTTGGACTGCCAGGCGAGGATCGCGAGGACGGCGACGGTCGCGAGGCCGATCCCTACGATGCAGCCTCCTCGGAGGAAGCGCATCCTCAGCCCGCTCCGCGCTCCCGCGCCTGCTTCGCAAGAGCGTCGGCCAGCTGTGTGATCCGAAGGTCCGCGGCATCCAGGCGCTTCGCGCACTCGGCGTAGAGACGCAGCCCCTCCTCGTAGAGCCGCACGGCTTCATCGAGATCGAGCGCGGGATCCTCGAGCTTGTCGGCGATGGACTCGAGACGCTCGAGCGCCTTGTCGAGAGAGACCTCGGGCTCAGCCATTGCGCTCCAGAGTCTCCACTACTGCGCCGGCGCGCCCATCGCGCATGCGGATCCGGACGCGCTCCCCGGCCTCGAGTGTCGCGACCGACGCACGGATGTGACCGTTCGCCCCTTCGACGATCGCGTAGCCGCGTCCGAGGACCGCGAGTGGCGAGAGCGCGGCAAGACGGCGCTGCGCGGACACGGCGCGCTGGCGTCGCAGCGGCACCGCTCGCGCGATCGCGCGGTCGAGCACGCGTCGCGCGTCGTCGATCCGCTGGCGTCGGACCGCAAGGCGCATCGCGGGAGCACGTCGATCGATCATTCGCCGGGCCGTTTCGAGGCGCCGGCGCCGCTCCTCGATCCGCTCGCGGACGCGTCCCGCCACACGCCGCCACGCGCGGTTCGCGCGCTGCTGCGAAGCGCTGGAGTCGGGCACGACGAGCTCTGCTGCGGCCGAGGGCGTCGGCGCACGCACGTCGGCCGCGAGATCGGCGAGCGTGACGTCGGTCTCGTGGCCGACGCCGGAGCACACCGGACGCGGGAAGCGCGCGAGCGCCCGGACGAGTGCCTCGTCGTTGAACGGAGCGAGATCCTCGGCCGCGCCGCCGCCGCGCGCGAGAATGACCACGTCGAGATCGCGGATCTGCGCGAGCCCATCGAGCGCGGCGATGAGCGATTCGACCGCGCCGACGCCCTGGACTTGCGCGGGCGCGAAGATGAGCTCCATGCGCGCGTCCCGGCGGGCGATGATCTGCTGGATGTCATGCCAGACCGCGCCGATCGGGCTGGTGACGATACCGATCCGCCGCGGCGCCGGCGGCAGCGGGCGCTTTCGCTCGACGGCGAATAGTCCCTCGGCGGTAAGGCGGCGCTTCAGCGCCTCCAGCCGGAGATAGGCGTCGCCCGCACCAGCCGGGCGGAGATCGTCGACCTGCAGCTGGCAGCGCCCGTCCTTTGTGTAGAGCTCGATGTACCCGTGCGCGAGAACTTTGTTGCCGTCGCGCGGCGTGAGCGCGATCTGCGCGGCCTTCATCGCGAAGAGCACGCATTGGAGCTGGCCGACGTTGTCGCGAAGCGTGAAGTAGACGTGACCGACGGGCGAGCTTCTCGCTTGAACCACCTCGCCCTCGATCCAGAGGTCCTTGAACTCGTCGCCCGACTGGATGTGCGCGGCCAGGCGCGTGACGACCTGGCCGACACGCAGGATCCGGCTAGGCGCGCTCGAGGTACTCACCCGTCCGCGTGTCGACCTTGATCTTGTCACCGCGCTCGACGAAGAGCGGCACGTTCACGCGAATTCCCGTCTCGAGCGTCGCGGGCTTCGTCGCACCAGTCGCGGTATCGCCCTTGAGCCCGAGATCGGTGTCGGTGACCGTGAGGACGACCGACGCCGGCATCTCGACGCCGATCGGCGAGCCCTCGTACTCGCTCAGGATCACGGTCATCCCGTCGGTGAGGTAGTTCGTCGCGTCACCGAGCTGATCATCGTCGAGCGCGATCTGATCGTAGGTCGCCGTATCCATGAAGTGGTAGTGCGTTCCGTCCTTGTACATGAACTGCACGTTGCGGTGGTCGAGACGCGCCCGCTGGTAGCGATCGTTCGCCTGGAACGTCTTCTCCACGAGATCGCCCTTGCGCACGTTGCGCAGCTTCATGCGCATCTGCGCGCTGCCGCGTCCGAGCTTGATGTGCTGGAACTCGACGATCTGGTACAGCACGCCGTCGAGCTCGATGGTCATGCCGCGCTTGATCTCCCCGGCGCTTATCACGTTTTCTTTGTCTCCTCGATGAGCCAGCGTAGGGCTAGCTCGTATCCCGCCACGCCTTTACCGATGAACTGCGACTCGGTCACCTCGGTCAGATAGCTCTTCTTCCGGAACTCCTCCCGCGCGGCGATCTCGCTGATGTGAACCTCCACCACCGGGAACGGGGAGTCCGCAACGGCATCGCGCAGCACGATCGAGGTGTGCGCGAGCCCGCCTGGATTGATGATCGCACCTCGCGCGTCGCGGTGCTGCTGTAGGAAGTCGATCAGCGCACCCTCGTGGTTCGACTGGAACGCCACGAGGTCGCACCCGGCCTCGCGCGCGATCTCGCGGCAGCGCGACTCGACCTCCTTCAGAGTCGTCCGCCCGTAGATCTCCGGGTCGCGGGTGCCGAGCAGGTTCAGGTTCGGACCGTTCATGAAGAGGAGCTTCATGCCGGTCGCTCGACGATCCGAGCCGCCGCGCGAAGGGCGGCTTCGCTCGCGTCCGTCACCACGCTGAACTGCCCGATGCGGCGCGGCAGGATCCAGCGCAGCTTCCCGCCGCGCGCCTTCTTGTCCTGCAGGACGAAGCTCCAGACGCCTTTCGGAAGCCTCGCGCGCGTAGGCAGAGCCGCGCGGCCCAGGAGATCTTCGAGCTCCGGACGGACGGTCGGGGCGGTGAGCGCGAGCCGCTCGGCAAGAGCGGTCGCGTAGACCATGCCGACCGCGACCGCCTCGCCGTGCGTCACGCGATAGGCCGATGCTGCCTCGTAGGCGTGACCCATGGTGTGGCCGAAGTTCAGAAGCTCGCGCAATCCGGCTTCGCGCGGGTCCTGGCTCACGATTCCGCCCTTGACCTCGGCCGCGAGCGTGAGCGCGGCAAGTATTGCCCCCAGGTCGCCGGCGCGGACACTCTCGAGCGATCGCGCGAGCTGCGCCACCGACTCGCGATCCGCGAGGAACGCGCACTTCGTCACCTCGGCGAGGCCCGAGGACAATTGACGCGGCGGTAGGGTCGCAAGGACAGCGAGGTCGGCGAAGACCGCATCCGGCGAGTGGAACGCGCCCACGAGGTTCTTGCCAGCGGCGATGTCGACCGCCGTCTTCCCACCGATCGACGCGTCGGCCATGCCGAGCAGCGTCGTCGGGACCTGCGCGAGGCGGATGCCACGGAGGTAGGTCGCGGCGACGAAGCCGGCCACATCGCCGACGCTGCCGCCCCCGAGCGCGATGATCCCGCCGTCACGCCCAACGTGGGAGCTCGCGAGCGATGCCCAGAGCTGCGCCGCGATCCGGAGCTGCTTGCCGCGCTCACCGGCGGGCACGCGGAACGTCGCGGCGCTCAGGCCGACCGACGCGAGGGATCGCAGCAGGTCGGGCTCGTAGCGCGCCGCGGTTTGCGCGTCGCCCACGACCGCGACCTGACCGCGCCAGCCGAGGTCGGCAAGATGCGGCCCGACGTGCTCAAGAAGGCCGGCGCGGATCAGCACCCGGCAGGGAGACGCGCGCTCCGGGCTGGCCACATCGATTCGAACGCCTCGAGCGGAGACGAGCCACGCCGCAATCGCGCGCGCGGTCTCGTCGCCGGTCGCGCCATCAACGTCAAATGTCACGTCGGTGTCGGCGTAGGCCTTTCGACGCTCCTGCAGGACTTGACGTGCGCGGTCGCGCGGGGCGACGTTCTGGTACGGCCGTTTCGAGTGCGTCGCAGCGATCCCCGACGCGACCCGATCCAACGAGCCACGCAGCCCGATGATCAGCCCGAGCCTGCGCATGAGCGTGCGGTTCTCCTCGCGGAGAGGCGCGCCACCACCGGTATCCACGACGACCCACGAGGGTGTCGGCGCGAGCCGCATGAGAACGCTCGACTCGACCTCGCGGAAACGGTCCATGCCGTCGCGCTCGATGAGATCTTTGTTCGGCTTTCCGGCGCGTCGTTGGATCTCGCGATCCAGCTCGATGACCGCCGCGCCGAAATGGTGAGCGAGCAGCGGCGCCACGGTGGACTTCCCGATCCCGGGCGGGCCCACAAGGAAGAGATGCATTACCGCGAGTCGATGGGGCGGAGCCGTCGGCGGTAGCGCTCGACCGCCGCGCAGAGATCCTCGACGCTGTCGTTGCCGAACTTCTCGCAGAGCGCGTCGGCCAAAACGAGTGCGAGCATCGCCTCCGCGACGACGCCCGCCGCGGGTATGACGCAGACGTCGCTCCGCTCGACGTGCGCGGGCGACGGCACACCGGTGCGGAGATCCGCCGAGGGGAGGGGCTTCATCAGCGTCGAGATCGGCTTGAACGCGATCTCCAGCACGATGTCCTGACCGTTTGTCACACCGCCCTCAAGCCCTCCGGCGCGGTTCCGGCTGCGGACGAACGCGCCGCCCTCGACCGCGATCGGGTCATGGACCGCGCTCCCTCGCTCGCGCGAGGCGACGAACGCGTCGGCGAACTGCACGCCTTTCGCGCTCTGGATCGACATGAGCGCCTGCGCGATGCGGCCGTCCAGACGGCGGTCCCACTCGGCGAACGAGCCGAGACCCGGGACGACACCGCTCGCGCGCAGCGCGACGACGCCACCGAGCGTGTCCCCGGCGTCGCGCGCGGCGGCGATCGCCGCGACCATCGCCCGGCTGCGCTCCGGATCCGAGCACCGGACCTCGCTCTCCTCGATCGCGTCGCGAGCGAAGCGAGGCTCGCTGGAAACATCACCAATTGACTTCGTCTCGCTCAGCACGTCCGTCCCGACGACGTGCAGGAGCGCCTTCGCGACGGCGCCCGCGGCCACGCGCGCCGCGGTCTCGCGCGCGCTCGCACGCTCGATGACGTCGCGGACGTCTTCGTGCCCGAATTTCAGCGCTCCCGCGAGGTCGGCGTGACCAGGGCGGAGCCGCGTCACCGCATCGGGCGGCTCGGCCACAGGCTCGACGCTCATGACGCGCTCCCAGTTCACCGCGTCGCGGTTGTCGATCTGCAGGGCGATCGGCGCGCCAGTCGTGCGACCCTGGCGGACGCCGCCGGTGATGTGCACAGCGTCGCGCTCGATCTTCTGCCGAGCCCCGCGCCCGTAGCCCAGCTGCCGGCGCCGGAGGTCCGCGTCGATCTCGGCGGGCGACACCGCGAGTCCTGCCGGCACGCCGTCGATGACCGCGAGGACGCCCGGCCCGTGAGACTCGCCGGCGGTGAGGAACCTCATACCGGTCGAGGCAGCGCGGCGCGCATCGCCTCGAGCGGCGCGGGCACGCCGGTCCAAAGCTCGAACGAGCGCGCAGCCTGGTGGAGAAGCATGCTGAGACCGTCCACGACAGTGACATTCTCAGTTGCTTTCGCTCGCTTGACGAGCGGCGTCTCCTCCGCCGTCGGAACGAGATCTATCACCCACATCGGGAGCTGCACGTCCTCGAGGGCTTCTTCGCCGCTGAGTCCGAGCGGCGTCGCGTTCACGACCGCGTCGACGAGCACTCGGCCTCGCGGCCACGGCACGACCCTAGGGTGCCGGCCATCGACGTCGATCGATCGCGCGACCGCCTCGGCGCGAGCCGGATCGCGATTCGCGATATCGACGTCGTTGCCATGCTCCAGTAGGGCGAGGGCGCACGCGCGAGCCGCTCCTCCGGCACCGACGATGAGGATGTCGTCATCGGCAAACGGAAATCCTTCGTGCCACGGGACCCGCCGAGGCTGCACCTCGAGTGCCTTCTCGAATCCGTACTTGTCGGTGTTGTAGCCGATGAGCCGCGCCCCCCGGGAGACGATCGTGTTCACCGCACCGATCCGGCGCGCCTCAGGGTCGACCTCATCGAGCAGACGCAGCACGGATTCCTTGTGCGGGATCGTCACGTTCGCCCCGAGCACGTCGTCGCCGCGTAGTCGGGCGACCGTCGCGGCGAGCTGGTCGTCGGACGTCTCCTTCGCTTCGTAGCGATGCGGCAACCCAAGCTTCGCGAACGCCGCGTTGTGCATCGCCGGCGAGAGCGAGTGCGCGACCGGCCGTCCGATGAGCCAGACCTGCGCCACGGCCTACTTGTTCCCGTATTTGATCCGGTTCGCCTCGTGCTCCTCGAGGGTCCTCGCGAAGGCGTGGTCCCCGGTGCCGTCGTTCTTCGCGACGAAGTAGAAGTACGGGACTCGTGCCGGATTGGCCGCGCCTTCGAGCGCGGCTTGTCCCGGACTGCAGATCGGCGTCGGCGGAAGGCCGGCGACCTTGTACGTGTTGTAGGGCGAATCGATCTCGAGGTCCTGGATCGTGGGCTCGCGCCACTCGCCGACCGCGTACTGGACCGTCGGGTCGGCGTCGAGCTTCATCTCGATCTCGAGCCGGTTCGTATACACACCCGCGATGGTCGCGCTCTCCTGCCGGTCGCGCGCCTCTCGCTCAACGATCGAACCGAGCTTCACGATGTCGTAGATCGTGGTCTTGCGATCAACGGCCGCCTGCCGCAAGGTCCGGCCAACGCGCAGCTCGAATTGGTCCAGCAGCGCATCGACGATCTGGGTAGCGGTCGCCGTGGGCTTGAAAAAATAGGTGTCCGGAAAGAGGAAACCCTCGAGCGATGTGTCCGCCGGGAGACCCGCGAGCACCGTGTTCTGCCGCTGCCCGACGACGGCCGTCTTCAGAAACTCCTCGACCGTGATCGTGGGGAACGCCTTGTTCACGGCAGCCGCGGTCTCGCTCAGGCGCCAGCCTTCGATGATCCGCAGGACCGTTTGCTCGCTCGGGGCCTTCTCGAAGACGCGCGCGAGCTCGCGCGGGGTGAACGCCGGGGAGACCATGTACGTGCCGGATTGGAGCGACGTCTCGCGACCGGTGTCATAGAGAACGAACGCGAACGCGAGGGCCGAGCGGATGAAGCCCTGATCCTGGAGGTTCTGGGCGATCTTCCCGGCGGTCTCTCCGCGAGTGATGACGAAGCTGCGCGATTCGGCGTGCGCATCTTTCGCCCGACGATCAGCCCGACGATGAGCAGAACGAAAATGAACGGACCGGCAGCCGAGCGCTGTCGGGCGGGACGCGGGGCGCGGATTCCCATCAGCGGGCGCGCTGCGCGAGGAAGTCTTCGAGCAGGATCGTCGCCGCGCCCGCATCGATGTCGCTCGCACCGCGGATCTCGGCCTCGGTCGAGGTATGCCGCTCGTCGTAAAGGCGCACCGGAAGGCCGAGTTTCTCGGCCGCCGTAGCGAAGCGGCGGACGCGCTCGGCCTGATGACCCTCCTCGCCGCGGAGCGTCAGCGGCAACCCGATGACGAGCGCATCGATCTGCTCATCGCGCGCGATCCGCTCGAGCTCGGCGAGATCTTTGACCACGCTCCGTCGGAGGAGCGTCCGGAGCGGACGGGTGAGACCGTGCGTGTCGTCGCCAACAGCGAGGCCGATGCGGCGGTCCCCGATGTCGAGCGCAAGGTAACGCAAGCCTCAGGGCGCCCCGGCCGTGACGGGCGCCTCAACTTTGATCGTGATCCTCGAATCGAGGACCGGAAGAAGCGGCCACCACGAGGGCCATGTCTCCACGCTCAGCTTCTTGAACCCGCGGGCGGCGGCCACCGGCCCCACATCGTCCGGCGTATGGCCGGTGAGGGCGGCCTTCATCTGCGCGGCATCGACACTGGCGTACTGCTGGGCCTTCGCTACGACGCGCCACTGCACTCCGTTCTCACCGACGTTCGGTCCGAGAACGATGTCGACGGTCGCGCTGTCGTTGTCGAACGTCATTCCGGGGCGTCCGGTCAGCTCGTTGCGCAGGCTGCCGAGGGCGGCGGCTCGCGGCTCGCCGCTGGACACGCGGTACGCGGTCGCGGTTCCCGTCGCGGTGATGACAAAGGTCCCGTCCGCGGGCTCGGTGAAGACCACGTCGCTCGGTGGCGAGATGGCGGTTTGCTTCACCCAAACGCCATACACCCGAGTGTCCTTGGGGGCGGCTGGGTCGCCGTTCCACCTCGCCGTCCGGGCAAGCCCAGCTTCAAGCAGCGGTTTATCGGCCTGCGAGGCGGCCGTGTCGTAATCGAAACGCTGGACGATGGCGATCTTTTTCGTATCGCCGGCGGTCGTCGGCGTGGGATTCGTAACGAACACCTCGCTATTCGCGGTGCTCTTGATCCGGTCGGCGGGCACGTTGCCTTTTGGACCTGCGTCCACCGCCTTGATGTTGATGCTGACGGTGCCGACTTTCGGGACCGGCAGGATGGTGCTCTTCGGCAGGACCTTCTCCTCCGTCGTCTGAAAACGGATGGGCGGACTGTCGTTGGTCCACACGAGCGTGCCGACCGGAATCAGGATGTCGCTCGTCGTGAGGTTCTTGAAATCTTCGACGCCCGTCGCATTGGTTTCCATAAAGCGAGAGCCGGTCGCGATCCCCTTCACCTGGGCCGTCACCGTATCCGAGAGCGTTACCGCGTCCTTTATCTCGCCCTGCGGGCCCGCGCGGAGGTCGTACTCATACGGCCCCAGCGTTGACGCCGAGGCCGCCACCGTGATCGTCGCGGACGGAGCAACTATCGCGAGCAGGATGCCCGCGGCCATGACCAGCGTCATGAACACGGCAAGCCCGCGGAGCGGCGAGATCCCGCGGCGCGGAACGGCCGGGCGAACCATCGTCTTCATCACGGCGCGCCGGGCGTCGGAGAGGTGCTCGGTCGCGTCGAGCTCGTGCCGGTCGAGCGCAGAGATGCTCGCGAATGACTTCATGTGCACCGACGACGCTAGAGACCGCGCCCGCGCTTCAGGCGACACGAGCACGATGCGACGATCGCCCGCGCGGCGTCGCAGCGCCTCGAGGAACACCGCGTTCCGGGTGAGCGGTGCGCCCGACGGCACGACGAGGACGATGTCCGGCGACTCGACCGACGCGAGACTTCTGGCGGCATCGAGGATCGTCGCGTCCGCGCCGAGGTCGATGACCGTACGGCGAGCGGCCGCGGTCTCCACGGTCACGAGTACACCTCGGTCGCGAGCGCGGCGGCGCCCGCGGCCACGAGGTCCTCCGCGTTCAGCGGCACGTCCGAAAAGACGCGGCTCGTCACGTTCGGCGTGAGCGGGCCGATACGGGCCGGTCCTCTGCGAGCCTCGCCGACGATCCTCGCGAGGGCGTTCGGAAGGGCAAGAAGCGCTTCGGGCACGCCGACGAAGAGCCACCGCTCCGGCGGCAGCGCGTTTTCGGAGCTGAGCGGGAGCGCGACGATCTCGGCCCACACGAGCGCATCGTCCTCCCGCGTCTCTTCGCGCGCGGCGAACGCGTCGCGCCCGAGCCCGAACACCCGCGTCCCCACGACGCGACGCTCGCGCACGATCGCGAGCGCGGTCACATCCGCGCCGACGCGGACGATGCCGGCGTCGGCGATGCCGGACGCGGCGACGAGGCGAGCCAGCGCGTAGATCCCCGGCACGGCCGTGGGACGGCGGCGCACAGCGACCGTTGCGAGCGCCGCGCCCGAAAGCACGAGTGGCGCGACCGCGACGTCGGTGTGTACCTCGAGGGCCCGCCCGTGATAGCCCTCGACGGAATCCAGCTCTCGCCCGTCCAGCACTAGCGCGGCGACATCGTCGGTCAGGCGCGCCGTCGCGACTCCACGCAGAGCCGGATCGTCCGCGACCGCGGTCTGGGCGACGCGCGCCGCTTCCTCGCGCGCTTCGCGCACCGCGCGATCGGCCTCGGCGCGGACGATCGGCGTTCCCGACTCCTCGCGGTCGAACGGCGTTTTCACGTGATACGTGCGGACGTCGTCGCCGTCGATCGCGATCACGGTGCGCTCGGCCGGCACGCCCCGTTCCGCAGCGCTGAGCGCAGACGCGACGGCGGCGGTCACGACTCGCGGCTCGACGACCAGGCCGCCAACGACCGCATCCGGGGCGAGGGCCGCCTCGCCCCGTCCGATCACCCGAAGCCGTCCGCCCTCGGCCCGCGCGACCACGGCCCGCGTCATCCCCGCCGCGATCTCGACGCCCGCGACCCGGACCCCACCGGCCGCCTCGCGTGTCCGATCCCTAGCCACGCCCGTCTAAACGCTCCCGGACCACCGTCCGTGCCGCGGTGACCGCATCGCCGAGCTGCGCCGGGGATCCCCCGCCCGCCGAAGCGCTCTCCGGACGCCCGCCGCCCTTCGCTCCGAAGACGCCCTGCACGGCCTTGATGACCGAGTCCGCGCTCACTTTCGGGAGGACGTCCTTGGTGACCGCCACGAACAGCGCGGCCTTGCCGTCGCGCGACCCGCCGAGGATGACGACACCCGTGCCGATGCCGTCGCGCACGCGATCGGCGAGGGCCTGGAGCTGCTTCAGATCGGCCTCGCCGACGTTCGCCGCGACGACCTTCGTCGCGCCGAGCACCTCGGCGTTCGCCAGGAGTGACGACGCGGCCGAGTCCGCACCGCTTCGCTGCAGGGCAGCGCGCTCCTTGTCGAGCCGCTCACGCGACTCGACGAGCTGCGCCACGGCCTCCGGCAGCCGAGAAGGCGGCACGCGGAGCGCGGCGGCGGCTCTCGCAGATCGGTCGCGCATCTCGCGCACCTCACGCAGCGCGCCGACTCCGGTCACGGCCTCGAGGCGACGGACGCCGGCGCCGATCGACTCCTCCTTGGTTATGAGGAACAGGCCGATGTCGCCGGTGCAGTGGCAGTGCGTTCCGCCGCAGAGCTCGCGCGATGGACCCGCCTCGACGACGCGCACGACGTCGCCGTACGTTTCGCCGAAGAGCGCCATCGCTCCTGTCGCGAGCGCCTCCTGCAGCGGCATCGTCCGCGCATGCACGTCCGCGTTCGCCAGGATCGCGCGGTTCACTTCGTCCTCGACGCGACGGAGCTCGTCCGGCGTCAGCGCCCGTCCGAACGTGAAGTCGAATCTGAGATTGGGCGCGTGCACGAGCGAGCCGGCCTGGTGGACGTCTTCGCCGAGGATGTTCCGCAGCGTCGCGTGCAAGAGATGCGTCGCGGTGTGGTTGCGCATCGTGTCGCGACGCGCCTCCTCGTCGACCGCGGCGTGCGCGCGCGACCGAACGCGCAGGACACCATCGACCACCTTCGCGCTCATCACAATGACGCCGGGCGCGGCGGTCTGCGTGTCGGCGACCATCGCGCGGCCCTCATCCGTTGTGATCGTGCCGCGATCGCCGACCTGGCCGCCGCCTTCCGGATAGAAAGGAGTGCGGTCCAGCACAATTTCGACGTCGGTGCCTTCGTGCGCTGCCTCGACGCGCGATCCGCCGAGAACGAGCGAGACGATCGTCCCGTCGGTTTGGAGCTCGTCGTAACCGGTGAACTCGCTCCGCAGCTTCTCGTTCTCGCGGAGACCCGCGTAGAACTGGCCGAAGCGCATCGCATCCTGTGTGAACTTCGCGGTCGCGCGGCTCCGGCTGCGCTGTCCCTCGAGTAACTCTCGGAAGCCACGCTCGTCGACCGACAGGCCGGCCGCGGTCGCGATCTCTTTGGTCATCTCCAGCGGAAAGCCGTACGTGTCGGAGAGACGGAACGCCGTATCAGCGTCGATCCAGCGCTGCCTCTGCGCCGTCGCGCGAGCGATGGCCTCGTTGATCATCGTGAGACCCTGCGCAAGCGTGCGTTCGAACTTCTCCTCCTCCTCGAGGATGACCTGTGTGATGCGATCCCGCGCCGAGGTGAGCTCGTGGTAATGCCGTTGCATCGTCTTCACGACCTCGCCGCCGAGCTGCGAGAGCGAGCCCGTCTTGAGCCCTAGGCGGCGCCCGTGCATGGCAGCGCGCCGGACCAGGCGCCGCAGCACATAGCCGCGGAACTCGTTCGACGGCGAGATCCCGTCGGCGATGAGGAAGCACGCCGCGCGCGAGTGTTCCGCAACGATCCTGATGGACACGTCGCTCGCGCGATCGTCGCCGTACTTTTTTCCGGAGAGCGACTCGATCTTCTTGACGAGGGGCTGGAAGAGATCCGTGCGGTACGTGTCGCCGGAAACGCCCTGTAGGACCTGAGCGATTCGCTCCAGGCCCGCGCCGGTGTCGATGTTCTTTTTCGGGAGGGGCACGAGCGTACCGTCGGCCTTGCGGTCGTACTGCTGAAAGACGAAGTTCCAGATCTCGAGCCATCGCCCGCAGTCGTCGGCCGGACTGCAGTCGTGCTCGGGGACGCCCGGCTGCGGGCCGTTGTCGATGAAGACCTCGCTGTCCGGTCCGCAAAGACCGGTCGGGCCAGGCGCCCAGAAGTTGTTCGCATCGCCGAGGCGGAAGACCTTCTCGGGCGGAAGCAGCTTCAGGGTCTTCGTCCAGATGTCGTAGGCCTCGTCGTCGCTCGTGTGGACGGTCGCGACGAGCTTCGAGCCGTCGAACCCGAACACCTTCGTGAGTAGCTCCCAGCCCCACTCGATCGCTTCTTTCTTGCCGTAATCGCCGATCGAGAAGTTGCCGAGCATCTCGAAGAAGGTCTGGTGGTAGGCGTCCTTCCCGACCTCGTCGATGTCCGTCGCCCGGAAGACCTTCTGCACCGCGACGATCCGCTTGGCGGGGGGCTGCTTCTTGCCGAGGAAGTACGGCACGAGCGGCTGCATGCCGGCGCTCGTGAAGAGGACGGACGGATCGTCCTTCAGGATGAGCGGCCAGCTGGGCATGCGGGTGTGACCCTTCTCCTCGAAGAAGGAGATGAATCGCTCGCGAATGGTCGCGCTGTCCAGTTTGCCCTCCTCCTTTCTCATGGCAGGGGAGGTATCCCCTGCACCCCTCTCCGTCGGCGGCTTTAGCCGCCTCCTAAACGAAAACGCGGGGGCCACCTCGGCTCCCCGCGTTCCCCGCTTTGAAAAGAATACTCGTCAGTCTTGCTTGGTGGAGCCTCCGGGCGTGCTTCGCGACCCCGTCGATGCTCGTCCTGCCGAGCTGGAGTCCCACTGCTTCTTGGCCTCGTCGATGAGCTCGCGGCCCTTCACCGACGCGTCGTCAGCGAGCTTCTGAGCGATCTTTTGGAGCTCCTCCGCGCGTCGCCGGAGGTCCTCGGTCTGAGCACGGAGCTCTTCACGGGTGATGTCGCCGCTCTTCGGCGCGTACAGGAGCATGACGACGGCACCCGCCAACGCTCCGATGATGAAACCCATAGCTGCTCTCCCCTGTCTTTTCGAGCTAAGACGTTACCCCTTCGCGGGGCCTTCCGCGATGGCCACGGTTGCAGCCGCGATGCCCGCCGCCACGACCGCCAACACCAGCTGGGTGTCACCCAGCACCCCGAGCGAGACGCCGGACAGCTCACCGAGTGCTTGAGCGGCAAGGGCCAGCGCACCGGCGAGCAGCCACGCCCGGCCGAGCGAGCGCGGCCGGCCGAACGCGGCGCGGACCCCCGCCGGGACTCCAAGGGCGACGAGGCCCAGAACGACGACCGCTGGCGGCACGCTGAGCTAAGAGCGAGACGGCGCCGCGAAGATCGTGAGCCCTCGGGCGATCACGAGACAGATGATGCCTGCGATCGCCTCCAGGGCCGAGTAAGCGACACCGGCAGAAGCGGGAGCCCGCCGTTCGTGTGGTTAGCGAGACGGGGACGGCCGCGGGGACGCGGCTGGCGACGGACCGTCGATTAGTCCATGCGAGGTCATAACGCAGACCAGGGACGGCACGATGTCGCAGTCGGCGAGCCCGCGTGCGGACGTCCCGCTCTTCTCGACCTCCCAGATCTCGATAACCTGTTTCGGATGCAGTCCCTCGTCGCTGCTCGGCGCGACCCACCGCGCGACGAGGGACGCGTTGCGAAGCGCAGAGATCAGGGCGCGGTCGTGCGTGATGCGCCGGATGTCGTCGATCAGATCCGCCGTGACGACGACGTAATCGACGGAGCGCCACCCGTCGGTTAGGACCGCGCGGCGCGCGTCCGCGTCGTACGCGAGACGCCATTCCGTGTGGAAGTCCGCGAAGCTCGTCGCGCCGTCGGGCTCATGCAGATCCGCCCACATGTCATCACGGCCGACGATGACCGCGCCGGGCGGTACCGATCTCTCGATCCAAGCCACCGCCTCGCGGCCTGCAGCGCCCGGGCGGTCTAGATAGAGGTTGGCAAGGCCGCTCGCACTCCAGCACAGGACGAGCGCGACGCCACACGCGAGCGCTGGGCGGGCGGCGACCACCGGTAGCCTGACGCCGCTGATGAGGTCCAGGGCGCCCAGACCGAAGTTCAGTGCGAGGAACGGGATCGCTAGGGGCACGTGGAATTCGAGTACCAGCCCGCCGCGAATCAGAAAACCGAATGAGACGATCGCAAGCAGGCCGACCGCGCCACGCACGGGGTCGGTGCGCCAGCGAAGCGCGCTCGCGATCGCGGACGCGAAGCCGAGGAGTACGAGCGCCGCATCGCGGTGCAGCCAGTCGAGGACCGCGCCGTGCACCGCGCTAAAGGGATCCACCAGGTTGCCCCCCGGACGACCCAGTTGCCAGAGGATGCTGTCCATGAGCGAGCTGCCCGCGTAGGCGCGCGGATCATTTGAGGTCAGCGCTGCTCCGGTGGCCGTCGGCCAGAACTGGCCCTGTGCGAGCGCGTACAGGGGGTATACGGAAATGAGAGCGAGCGCCGGTGCTGCGAGCGCGAGGGCTTGCGTTCGACGCTTGCCGCGTGGCGCGCGGACCGCGGCGAGCAGCGCGTACGCGGGTATGAGGACTAGTGCCGGCTCCTTGCTCAGGATCGCGACACCGAGTGCGGCGCCCGCGAGCGCCATCATGCGGGGACCGCGCGCCGCAGCCAACAGAGCGAGCGCGACGACAAGCCAGAACGCCATGATGTTGTCGAGGATCGCCTCGCGCCCGTAAAAGACGGCGAGCGGCGAGGCGGCAAAGGCGAGTGCGCCGAGAGTCGCCGCCGCGGTGCGCATGCCGAGCCGGCGTGCCGCCAAAAACAGAAAGACGACTGCGGCGACGTGGAGCACGAGCATGAGTACGCGTGCCGTCGCGGTCACAGAGCCGAACGCGCGCGGCCCGACGAGTCCGAGCCAAGCTGCTATCTGCAGCCAGCCGCCTGGGACATGGTCGTACGTGTACGTGTAGGGCGAGAGCCGACCCTCTCTGAGGACCGCCCAAGCCTGCTGGACATACGTGCCCTCGTCGTCGGCGAGAGATGAGGCTGGATAATCGAACATGTTGATGCCGTGCGCGGCTATTGCGACGGCGCTGAGCGTGACGATGATCAAGATCTCGCGGCGCACGCCCTATCGCTCGCATGCCGCATGCCTAGCGAGCGACCGTCTCCTCGCGGGCTAGACCGCTTGACGCATTACGACGCCGCCCCCGATGACCTCGTCCCCGTCATAGAAGACGGCGGCCTGACCCGGCGCCACGAGGGCCGGGGCATCGAGCTCGAGCGTCGCGTGGTCTCGGTCCACGTCGACGTGTGCGGCAAGTGCGATGCCGCGGTAACGCAGAACTACGTTCGTCGCGAAGCGGGATGAGGGCGGGTCACCGGAGACGAACCGCACGTCGCTGAGTTGGTACGTCGTTCGCGCTATTTCGGCACGCGTACCCACGACCGCCGCGCGCCTGTCGGTATCGAGGTGCAGCACGTACAGGCGCTCGCCGGTCGCGACACCCACGCCCGTCCGCTGGCCGACCGTAAGGGCTCCGATGCCTGCGTGGGTCCCCACCACGGTGCCGTCCGTCCGCTCGACCGGGCCGGGAACGAACGCGCCAGGCGCACGCTCGCGCACGAGCTCGCGGTAGTCACCGGGAGCGAAGCAGATATCCATGCTCTCGGCCTTGGTGGCCGTCGCGAGGGCGAAGCGGGCCGCGATCGCGCGAGTCTCGGCCTTGTCCCGAAGCTCGCCGATCGGGAACTCGAGCCGCGTTAGCTCGCGCTGGCCGAGCATGTAGAGCGCGTAGGACTGGTCCTTCGACGCATCGCGCGCGCGCAGCAGATGCCGACGGCCATCGGAACCGGTCGTCGCACGCACGTAGTGCCCCGTCGCCAGGCGATCCCCACCGAACTTCCGCACGACGTCGTGCAGCAGCGCGTCGAACTTCACGTGCTGGTTGCACGAGACGCACGGATTTGGTGTTTCGCCGCTCGCATACGCGTCGACGAAATGGTCGACGACGCGCTGACCGAACACGTCGGCGTAATCGAGCGCATAGAAGGGAATGCCGAGCACCGCCGCGGCGCGACGGGCATCCTCCCCCGCCTCATCGGTCCCGCAGCAGCGCGGCGCATCCGCGTGGCCGCCCGACGGCACGAGGCGCATCCACACACCCACGACGTCCTCGCCGCGGTCCGCGAGGATCGCCGCGGCCACCGACGAGTCCACGCCGCCGCTCATGGCCACGAAGACTCGGCTCATGCGATCGCCTTCACGTGCGCGTCGACGATCGCGGCACGCAGCGCGCCGATCGCCGCGAGCACGCACCGCTCGTGCTCCTCGTCGACGGGCCCGATCTGTGCGGTGAGGTCGGAGGCGCTGATCCCGAGCGCCTCGCTGCGAGCGCGGCCGCGGGCAAGCCGCGCGAGCGCCGACGACGCCTTGGTCGACACCTCGCAGCCCACCGCGTTGACGCGCGCCTCCATGACGACGCCGCCCTCCAGATCCACTTCGATCTTCACACGGTCGCCATCGCGCGGATTGGTGTCGCTGCCGAAGCCGCGAGTCAAACCGCCACCGCGGCGGAATCGCGCAGTCGGGCCACGACCCGGGCGAGCGCGTCGATGAACCGGTCGACCTGGGCCTCAGTGGTCGATCGGCCGACGGTGACGCGCAGCGATCCTTTCGCGAGCTCGCGATCGAGTCCGAGAGCGAGCAGCACCTGCGAGGGCTCCGTCTCGCCGGAGGTGCACGCGGAGCCACTCGAGACGGCGAAGCCCTCGAGGTCGAGCGCGACGATCAGCGACTCGCCATCGGTGCCCGGAATGCAGAACGACGCGTTGTTCGGGAGCCGCTCGGTCCGATGACCGGTGAGGACCGTGTCAGGAACGCGAGCCTCGACGCCGGCGATGACCCTGTCACGGAGAATCGACTGGCGCGGCGATTCCGTTGCGCGACGCTCACGCGCGATGCGCATCGCAACGCCCAGGCCGACGATCCCCGCGACGTTTTCGGTCCCGGTGCGCCGGCCTTTTTCCTGGCCGCCGCCGGTCTGCATGGTCGCGATCCGCGTCCCGCGCCGGACGTACAGCGCGCCGACGCCCTTCGGCCCGTAGAACTTGTGCGCGTTGATCGAAAGAAGATCGACCGGGGTCTCGCGCACGTCGATGTCGAGCGCGCCCACGGTCTGCACGGCGTCGCTGTGGAAGGTCACGCCCCGGTCGCGGCAGAGCGCGCCGATCTCGGCGATGGGCTCGATCGTGCCGATCTCGTTATTCGCATGCATGACCGACACAAGCGAGGTACGGTCATCGATCGCGTCGCGGATCGCATCGGGGTGGACGACCCCGTAGCGATCTACGCCGACGACATCGACGCGCACGTGCGCGTGGAGCTCGAGGTCGCGCGCGGTGTCGATCACCGCGTGATGCTCGATGGCGGTCGTGATGAGCCCGTCACGCCCGTCCTTGACCTTCAGCACGCCCCGTAGCGCGAGGTTGTCCGCCTCGGTCCCGCCGCTCGTGAACACGATTTCGCTCGGGTCGGCGTTGATCGCGGCGGCGACCTCGTCGCGAGCGCGGTCGACGGCGGCGCGAGCGGCCCGACCCTCGGCGTAGATGCTCGAGGGGTTGCCGTGCGTCTCGCGGAGCACGCGGGTCATCGCCTCGGCGACCTCGGGGTCGACAGGCGTCGTCGCGGCGTGGTCCAGATACACGCGGTCCATCGCTCAAATTCTAGGCCGCGGCCCGGACGGGAGGCCACGAGTGCCCGCCATCCAAAGGCTCACGGAGGTGTGATACGCTCTGATACCGTATTGGCGGTATATACCGTCATTGCCAGTGCCCTAGCCAGGAGGCGACATGGACGTGATGAAGATTCGCAGACAAGGCAACAGCCTTTCGGTCACCCTTGACCAGGAGACCTTGGGGGCGGCCCACCTGAGTGAAGGCGACCTAGTGACCGCGAGCGTTCGGAATGGCGCGGTCGTCCTCACCCCGGTCGAGATCCGTCCGCGCGTTCTTGATGTTGGCCGCAAAGTCATTAGCCGGAACCGGCGAGTCCTGGAGCGTCTCGCGAGGGACGAAAACCGGCAGGCGCCCGCTGTCCGACGCTAACGACGAATCCGGGTATGTCTACGTCGAGCTAGCCGAGGCCCTTGCTCTCTTCGCGGAGATCAAGGGCCTTTCGTTTGAAAACGCAGAGCGCGAGCTCCGGGATGAAGGCCTGCTCGAGTCAGCACTCGCGAGGCCCCGCACGTCGCCCATTATGAGCAGGCGGATCTCGCGTCTCAGGCCGCCGTACTCCTCTGGGGGATCGCAGAAAACCAACCGTTCGTGGACGGGCACAAGCGTATCGCGCTGGTCGTCGCGCTGACCTTCCTTGAGCTCAACGGGTATGTCACGGATCTGAGTGAGGACGAGCTATTCGAGTTAATGCTCGACATATCCAGCGGGCTTGCGCCAACGGAGGTCGCCAGCCGACTCCGACCGCGGCTTACCCAGATCAACGCGGGTCCTTAGTCGTGCTTCTCCGGCTTCGCGACCACGCGCAGCCCGAGCTCCTCGAGCAGCTTCGGGTCGGCTGCGGCGGGAGCGTCGAGGAGCGGGTCGTAGCCCGTCTGCGTTTTCGGGAACGCGATCGTCTCGCGCGCGTTTGAGAGACCGGCGAGAATCATCACGGTCCGGTCCATCCCGGTGGCGATCCCGCCTTCCGGGGGCGCTCCGTATTCAAGAGCGTCGAGCAGCGCGCCGAATCTCACGGCGGCCTCGTGCTTCGGCACACCCAGGATCTCGAGCGCTCGCTCCTGGAGAGCGCGGTTGTGGATGCGAATGCTTCCGCCGCCGAGCTCGTTACCGTCGATCACCAGGTCGTACTGCGAGCTGCGCGCCTCACCCGGATCGGTCTCCATCAGATTCGCGTCCTCGGCGGTGAGTGGACCCGCGAACGGGTTATGCGAGAACGTCCATCCGCCCTCTGGTGTCCGCTCGAACATGGGGAATCGGTAGACCCACATCGCGTGGTGGGCAGATTCGTCGGCGAGGCCGAGTGTCGCGCCGAGGTGCGAGCGCAGCGTGCCGATCGACATGCTTGCGGTGTGATAGTCCGCGGCCACGGCAAGCACGAGGTCGCCATCCTTCGCGACGCTCGTGCGCCGGAGCTCCGCGAGCTCGTTCGCCGACAGGAACTTCGCCACGGGCGACCGGATCTCGGATCCAGCGATGGCGAACGAGACGAGGCCCTTCGCACCTTTCGTTTTCGCGACCACCGTCCATCCATCGATGTCCTTGCGCGTCGCACCGGCCTTGCCTGGCACGACGATGCCGCGCACCGCGCCACCGTCCGCGATCACGTCCCGGAACACGGCGAATGACGTCGCGCGGAAAGCGTCGGTCAGGTCCACGAGCTCCATCGCGAAGCGTGTGTCGGGACGATCGCTTCCGTAGAGGCGCACGGCATCATCGAAGGTGATCCGCGGCCAGGGCTTTCGGTGCAGAGGCTTCTTGGCAAATCGCTCGAACACAGCCGTGTAGCACTCCTCGACGATCGACATCACGTCGTCCGGCTCGGCAAAGCTCATCTCAACGTCGAGCTGCGTCAGCTCGTAGATCCGGTCGGCGCGCGGATCCTCGTCGCGGAAGCAGCGCGCGATCTGAACGTACTTGTCGATCCCACCGACCATGAGGATCTGCTTCAGCTGTTGAGGCGACTGCGGCAGAGCCCAGAACTTCCCCGGGTAGTAGCGGGATGGCACGATGAAGTCGCGTGCCCCGGTCGGGTCGGAGCGGATCATCATCGTTGTCTCGATCTCCCAAAACCCACGCTCGACGAAAAAGTTTCGTATGAAATTCGTCACCTCGTGGCGCAGCTTGATGATGTCCCGCGACCGCTCGCGGCGCAGATCGACGTAGCGGTACTTCCAGCGAAGCGTCTCCTCGACCTCCGTCTCCTCATTGACGTAGAAGGGCGGTGTCTTGGACTCGTTCAGGACCTCGATCTCGCTCGCGGCGATCTCCACCTCGCCCGTCGGCAGCTTCGGGTTCTTTGTCCCTTCCGGGCGCGGCCGGACCGTCCCGCGGACACGGAGCACCCATTCGTTGCGCGCCTTGCCGAGCGCCTTGTGCGCCGCCGGGTTCTCCTTCGCGTGCGCGACGACCTGCGTGATGCCGTACCGGTCGCGCAGGTCGATGAACGTGAGCTCGCCGTGATCGCGGCGGGTGTGCACCCAGCCGGCGAGGGTCACTTCCTTCCCAGCAAGCGAGGCGCGCGCCTCGCCGCAGGTGTGCGTCCGCAGCATTTAGTCGCGATCGTCCTTGAGAAATGGCGCCTCGCCTGCGGCGCCCGGCTCGTGCTCGTCGGGGTTGCTCGGGCCTTCGTACAGCGGCGGCGTCCGGTGCTTGGGCACGTGCCGACCCACCTCGGTCACCACGGCCGCGAGCCGCGTGACGCGCTGGGTCTTAGCCACGAGGTCGCGAACGATGACATTGCCGCCACGCGCCTCGGGCGTCCCGCGGATGACGGCGACCTTCGCGCCATGCTTCACGGCGCTTTCGAGCTGCTTGTCGAGCGGGCGGTCGGAGTAGTCGATCGCCACGTTGAAGCCCGCCTGACGCAGCGGGTCGGCGATCTGCAGGCGATCGGCGCCATCGGCTTTCTCAGCCGACAGGACGTACACGTCGGCTTCGGTCGCGCCACCCATCCGCACACCCTCCTTTTTCAACGCCGCGTGGAGCACGTCGACGCCACCGGCGATGCCCACGCCCTGCACCGGCGGGCCGCCGAGCGTCTGGACGAGATCGTTGTAGCGACCGCCGGCCGCGACCGCGATGTCGCCGCTCTTCGTGAACTCCCGATCGGTGAGCACGAATTCGAACACGGTACGGGTGTAGTAGTCGAGGCCCCGCACGAGGGTCTGGGAGACCTTGTACTGATGGCCGAGCCGCTCGATGCCGGCGATGACTTGCGCGAAGTGCTCGCGGTCCTCGGCGCAGAGGAGCTCGTGCATCTGCGGCGCCGCCGCGACGAGCGCTCGATCCTTCGGGTCCTTCGAATCGAGGATGCGCAGCGGGTTCCGCTCGAGTCGCTCCTTGGACTCATCGGACAGCGCGTCGCGGTTCTTCGCGAAGTACGACGCGAGCGCCTCCTTCACTTTCGGCTGGCACTTCGCGTCGCCGATCGTGTTTACTTCGAGCTCGTACGAGCGAAGGCCGACCTCCGCAAAGAGGCGCGCGGTGAAATCGACGATCTCGACGTCGGCAAGAGCCTCCTCGGGACCGAAGCACTCGAGGCCCCATTGCCAGAACTGGCGGTAGCGCAGGAGCTGCGGCCGCTGGCCGCGGAACATCGGCTCGTAGTAGAAGAAGCGCACCGGTCGTGGCGCGCGGTGCAGTCCGTGCTCAAGGAACGCGCGGGTCACCGCCGCCGTGCCCTCCGGGCGCAGCACCAGGCCGCCCTGGCCGTGCAGCGAGACGTCGTACATCTCGTAACCGACGATGTCGCTCGCCTCCCCTACCGACTTCGTAAACACCCCACGGTCCTCGACGATCGGCGTCGCGATCCGCGGGTAGCCGTAGCGCAGGGCGCGCGCCTCGATCACGGCCTGCAGCGCGTCGAAGGCGGCCGCCTCTTCGGGGAGCAGGTCCCGCATCCCGCGCGGGGCCTGAAAAGTTGGCATCGGGACGCTGACGATAAGCGGTTATCGTCGAAGGCGAACAAATCGTCGCGGCATCGCGGCGGCTGGAGGAACGACAACGACCGAGCCATCGAAGGCCACCGTCGAGCTCACCAAGGGCGGATCTTTCTCGTTCACGTTGCGTCCGGACAAGGCACCGAAGACCGTCGAGCGCTTCGTCGCAAAAGCCCGCAGCGGTTTCTACGACGGCCTCACATTCCATCGCGTCGAGGATTGGGTGGTGCAGGGCGGTGACCCAAAAGGCACCGGCACCGGCGGCGAGCGCGTGCCCAGCGAATACAACGATCTCTCCTTCAAGACCGGCGCGTTCGGCATCGCGCGCGGCCAGGACGCCGCGTTCAACAACGATTCGCAGTTCTTCGTCGTCAAACGCGACTCCGATTTCTTGAATAAGCAGTACACGAACTTCGGTCAGCTCACCTCGGGCAAGGATGTCGTCGACGGTGTGAAGATCGGGGACAAGATCAAGACCATCACGATCGAGTGACGACAATGGACCGCCGCCGACTTCTTCTCGCCGCCGCCGCGAGCGCGGTCGCCGCAGCCTGCGGCTCGACTGGCGCCTCGGCGTCACCGTCGCCGTCGGCGACCGCGACCAAGGCGACCGTCGACAGCAAAGCCACGATCGAGCTCGCGAAGGGCGGGTCCTTCTCATTCACGCTGCGACCAGACAAGGCCCCGCAGACGGTCGCCCGGTTCGCGCAGAAGGCGCGGAGCGGCTTCTATCAGGGGCTCACGTTTCACCGCGTCGAGGACTGGGTTGTCCAGGGAGGTGACCCGACCGGGACCGGATCCGGTGGGAACCAGGTCGCGAGCGAGTACAACAGCCTGCCGTTCGTGGCGGGCGCGGTCGGCATCGCGCGCACGCCCAATCCGGCGCAGATGAACGACTCGCAGTTCTTCATCGTGAAGATCGACTCGCATCATCTCGACGGGATCTACGCGAACTTCGGTCTTCTGAATGCTATGGACATGCCCGTCGTTCAGGGCATCAAGATCGGCGACAAGATCAAGAGCATCAAGATCGAGTGACGACGCGCGGGTCGGTCGCGCTCATCGTTTCATTCGTCGCATTCGTGGCGATCGCGCTTCCGCTCGATCGATCGACCACGCTCCCGCAGCAGCTGGCGCTCTCAGCTCTCGCCTGGGCCTTTCTTGGAGTCGCGCTCGTGATCCAACCGCCGGCGATCCGCATACAAGTCGCTGGTCTAGTCGTTCTAGCGACCGCCCTCGAGTGCGTCGGCTCGCTCATCTGGGGTGCGTACACCTACCGGCTCGAGAACCTTCCGCTCTACGTCCCCGCGGGACACGGGCTCTTCTATCTCTCGGCGCTCCGCGCCGCATCGCTCCCTGCACTGCGGCGTCACGCTCGTGCGATCGTGATCGCCGTCACCGCCGGCGCGACCGCGGGGATGCTCTACGGGTTGATCGCGCGTCCGCTTCCCGATCTCCTCGGGTTCGTGACCTGGGCGATCTTCGTCCGGTTCATCGTGCGGGGACGCTACCCGCTCCTCTACGCCGTGAGTTTTCTTATGACGACGGCCCTCGAGCTGTACGGAACGTCGCTCGGGATCTGGACCTGGTCGCCGGTCCTACCGGTGCTCATGCTCCCGGCCGGGAACCCGCCGACCGGGATCGGCGCGGGCTATGCCGCGATGGACGCGCTCACACGCCGCATCGTCGCGCGTATCGAGGGGCGAGCACGCGAGCCCGGGATCGCTGAGACGCCTTCATCCGTTACGGGGTAAGCCCTATCTCGGGGACTCTTGTTCGTCGTTCGAAACACCGACCCCGCATCTGAATAGGTCCCTATGCCCGTGCCACGAGCGTCCTTACGATGGCTCGCATGGTCGCCTGGGCA